>WAQK01000024.1 GCA_015520265.1 Pyrodictiaceae archaeon
ACGTGGAACATCGGAACTATGTGCATGAACACGCTGGTGTAGTTTATCCTGAACTCGTCAGGGATGAAGGCCGAAATGTGGAGCGCTGTCGAAACCGTGTGGAGCACTATTTGCCTGTGTGTATGGTAGGTTCCCTTAGGGAGCCCTGTGGTGCCGGACGTATAGCACATCGCTGCCACGGTTTCCTCGTGGACCTCCTCGAACTTGTACCCGCCCTTACCGTAGTCCCTCAGCAGCGCCTCATAGTCGTACACGTCCTTGTCAGCTATCTTAGATGGAAGCTCCAGGCTCTCGTCCTCTCTGAGCACAATGATCTTCTCCACGGTCTTAAGCTCGGGGGCCAGTTTCTGGATCAGCGGCAGGAAGTCCTGGTGAGTTATCAGCACCTTATCCTCGGCGTGGTTCATAATGTAAGCTATCTCCATGGGAGCTAGCCTGATGTTGACCGTATGGAGCACAGCGCCCATCATCGGTATAGCTAGGTATGCCTCGAAGTGCCAGTGTGTGTTCCAGTCCAGCGTGGCGACTCTGTCGCCCATGGCGAACCGGCCGCTAGCCCCCTTGACGCCTAGGGCTGAGAGGGCGGCCGCCAGCCTCTCGACACGATTCCTGAGCTCCCTGTACGTGTAGGTGACCTTGTCCTTGTAATGTATGGTCTGCTCAGGCGCCATGTAGAGGGCGTGGCTCAGGAACTTGTCTATGGTCAACTGGTAGTCAGGGCCTTCTCCAAGATAGAGTAGTTCTCGGGACACGGTTAACTCACCTAACAACTTCTAAAGTAAATAGTGTATGGATCCAGCTTAAATAAGTACCCATTATTTTAGCTTATGTTAGTTAAAAACAAAAATTAACTAAAAAAGTAGTCGGTTCGGCTAGAGTTTGAGCAGTCTAGCGTTAATGGCTACTATAACTGTGCTGAGCGACATAAGGGCGGCGCCCACGGCTGGTGTTAACAGGATACCGACACTGTAGAGCACGCCCGCTGCCAGGGGCAGTGCAAATGCGTTGTAGCCGGTCGCCCACAGCAGGTTCTCCATCATCTTCCTATAGGTCTTCCTGGCAAGCCTTATGACTGCAGCCACGTCGCGAGGATCGTTGCGCACCAGTACTATGTCGGCTGACTCTATAGCGACATCCGTCCCTGCACCTATCGCTATACCAACGTCGGCCTGGACCAGTGCGGGTGCATCATTGATGCCGTCGCCCACCATAGCGACCCTGAGGCCCCTTTCCTGGAGCCTCTTTATCACCTCAGCCTTCTCGTGGGGCAGCACCTCGGCGTAGTACTCGTCGAGCCCTAGCTCCTCGCTAACCCACCGGGCGACGCTCTTATTGTCGCCCGTAAGCATTATGCATTTCACGCCCATCTCCTTCAGCATCCTAACAGCCTCTCTAGACTCGTCCCTAATCATGTCGGCCAGCGCTATGGCACCGAGGGGCTTGCCGTCTTCGAGGACGAACACCACGGTCTTCCCCTGCTCCAGCAGATGCTTGGCCTTCTCCAAGTACTCGGCCATCCCATTCTCCTCCAGGTAGCCTGGGCTGACCACGCGGACCAGTCTGCCGTTAACCTTGCCCTCGACGCCTCTGCCGGGCAACGCCTTGAAGTCCTCCACGTCTTCGAGTCCGAGTCCTCGCTTTTCAGCAGCTCTCACTATCCCCTGCGCTATGGGGTGCTCCGACTTCGCCTCCAGCGAGGCGGCCAGTTTGAGGATTTGCTCCTTGTCGTGCGCGCCCATGACGACTATGTCCGTGACCCCGAACTCGCCCTTGGTCAATGTACCCGTCTTGTCGAAAACTACGGCCTGCAGTTCTCTCGCCCGTTCGAAGGCGTCCCTCTGCCTTATGAGGAACCCATTCCTAGCGGCAAGTGACGTGGATACAGCTACGACGAGCGGGACTGCGAGGCCTAATGCGTGGGGACAAGCTATCACCATAACGGTTACAGCCCTCTCCAGCGCGAAGGCCACGTCGCCTTTTAGGAGCTGCCATGCTAGGAACGTTAGGGCCCCGCCTGAGAGCGCGATGACCGTTAGCAGAAAGGCTGCCCGGTTGGCTAGGTCCTGGGTCCTGGACCTGGATTCCTGCGCCTTCTTGACGAGTTCTATTACCTGGGATAGATATGTGTCGGCGCCAGTCCTGGTGACCTCTACGACCAGCGAGCCCTCACCGTTGATGGCGCCCGCTATCACGTTGTCCCCCGGCTTCTTCTCGACAGGTTTGGACTCGCCGGTAAGCATGGCCTCGTTAACGCTGCTTCGCCCCTCAACAACGAGTCCATCGACCGGTATCTTTTCGCCCGGCTTTACCAGGACCCTGTCTCCTGGTTTCAGCTCTTCTACCGGTACATCGATGACTGAGCCGTTCTTCAGCAGATGCGCGGTTGAGGGGAGGAGCTTGACCATTTCCTCCAGCGCCCTGGAGGCGCCTAACACTGATTTCATCTCGATCCAGTGGCCTAGAAGCATGATGTCTATAAGGGTAGCCAGTTCCCAGAAGAACGGCTTGCCGGGAAACCCGAAGACTATCAAGCCGCTGTACAGGTAGGCTGTTGATATCGCCACTCCTATCAGCACCTTCATGCCCGGCATTCTCCTCCGTAGCTCCTCCACCAGGCCTAGGAGGAAAGGCCAGCCGCCGTACAGATACACTGCTGTTGAGAGGGCGAAGAGCACATAGAGCTGGCCGGGGAACTCTAGTTTGAATCCTAGAAACTCCTGAATGCTTGGTGAAAGGATCAGTATGGGTACTGTGAGTATAGCTGAAAACACGAACCTTCTCTTATACTCCTCCACCATGGCCTGGTGGTCGTGATGTTTGTGCTCCTTCACGGGTTCAGATCGTCTACCTGCATGTTCGTGCTTGCCATGGACTCCGTGGTCGTGATGCCTATGGTTATTCTTCGCGTTGTTCAAGGCGACTCTCCACGAAAACTAGAATAGTACTACATTAATAAATTAACATGCGTAATAGCACGCCTAACTGCTGCCAGGTAGTCATGTGTCACACTTTCTTCCTCGACAGGAACAGGTGCATGGCGGTCCTTGCTGCATCCGATACTACGAGCCTGGAGAGCTGGTCCAGTATCTGGGTCATTTCCCTCTGCAGGCTCCTCCACATATGCTCCTTCACAGCCTTCACGCTTTGGCTAGGCACTCCTCTGAGCATCTCAGCAGTTTTTCTCACGGCATCCTCCAGCTGGTCGCGAGGGACTACCATGTCAATTATCCCAAGATGTTGTGCCTGAGTTGCCGTGATCTTCTCGCAAGTTATGGCTAGGCGTTTGGCCTGCTTGTATCCGAGGATCCTGGCGCCCAGTGTTGTTAGTATTGGGGGGATGAGTGCCAGGCGTGCTTCTGGGTAGCTGATCCAGGCGTCCTCGGCAGCGATCACCACGTCGGCTAGGAGCAGTAGCTCGGCCCCTCCTCCAACAGCTAGCCTATCTACGACCATGATTACAGGCTTAGGGCACCGTGCTATTGTCTCTATGGCTCTCCCGGCATCCTCGAAGAAGCTCCGGGCATCCTCTAGATCCTCGAACATGTGCATTTCCCGTATGTCGTCGCCGGAGCTGAATACACCGCCCCTACCCCTCAGGATCACAACGGATACGTCCTTGTCGCTGCAAGCCGTGCTAAATTCCTGTGCCAGAAGCCTCCACAGCTCCCGGTTGAACGCGTTGAGCACACGCGGCCTGTTGAACCACAAGGTAACGATGTCGTTCTTCCTCTCGGCTATGAGGGGCTTCTCCTGGGACAAGAACGCTGCACCCCTCTAATTATTAGTGGTGCAGTACTTAAGACATACCATGGTTTAACCACGTTAATTTAACGGCGTTAATCTTAATAATCCTGGCCCAAAGGAAGACGCAGGGGCGAGGCAAGCGTGACCCGTAGCCAGTATCTGAGGCTTGGAACACTTCTCAGCCTCATGGCCGCCGCAATCATAGAGGCCATACTGCTACTCCTGCTGCTGGGCGCCAGCCCGTACTCGCTGTTCAGCCCTCCTGCAGTCTACCTAATGGGGCTCCTTCTGGTGATAGGCGTCGCAGTGTACAGGGCCTATCTTAACGGCACCATCCATGCAAGAACCTACATGGGGAGTGTGTCCCCCCTGGCATTGCTGGTGGCCTCCACAGCCATAATGGCTGGCTGGTATGGGTATTCTTGGGCGGTGGTTCTGGTGTCTGCAGCGTACTTCGTGGAGGAGGTCGTGGGTCTTAAGCTTATGAGGGACTTCGAGGAGTATGATGTTGAGGGCGCTAGGCTCTTTGCAGCGGGCATGACGCTCTTCGTCTTCACGCTCCCCCTTGTAGTCATTACCAGCTACATAGCTATACTTACCCTGTTGGGCAATACGGTGAAAGCCCTGGGTCTCGCCAAGGTGTTAGAGTCAACGTCTACGGCCTTTAGAACTGGAGAGAGGCTAGAAGTGGGACAAGGAAGGGCACCGTTAATGTTAGAAGAAGGCCGTGGATAAAGGCAGCTAGCGCCAGGTCGACGCCGCCGAACCTGGCCACCACGGGGAGGGTTGAGTCCATTGTGGTGGCACCCCCTATACTTATGGCCTCAAACCCGATCCTCCTGGAAAAAACCGGATATGAAATCAGCATGAATATTTCCCGGAGAAGGTTGGATGTGAAACCCACGAAGCCGTAGTAGGGGTCGATTATGGCTAGGTAGGGTCCGGTGAAGGAGTACCAGCCCGAGCCAGCCGCTATGGCGAGAGATATGCCCACAGGTATTCTGAGAAAATGGGCGAGCAGGGCTCCGCTAGTCAGTGCGCCAGCGATGGTCGCGGTCACCAGTATCAAGGGTCTATGTATCTTGGCCAGGGAGCCCCTCAGCCTCTCATAGTCCACACCCATGGATACGCCGACCAGGAATATGAGGAGCGCCAGGGTCCATGTTATGGCTGGCTCCAGTGCCTCGTAGCTGGCTCCCGCCAGGGCGCCGTAGCCTAGGCCAGTGGCGAACACTATTAGGGACACTAGCGCTTGCCTCTTATGGTCCATTGCCCCGCCACCCTGGAGAATATGAATGCGAACCCGGCGCCAGCCAGTCCTGGCAGAAGCATGTAGGACAACACGTGGACGGCTAGCCAGGGATCCCCTTTAGACGCCAGATCGACAAGCGTCCTGCCAGAGCTAGCCCCCACCAGGAAAACCAGTGCGTAGACAACATACATGAGGGCTTCATCGGTGACACGCTTAACCTGCCTCCCGACACGCGTCCGGGAGGAAGTGAGGCCCAGCGCGAGGCCGAGGAGGAGCGCAGCGTAGATGATATTCATCTGGCGCACCGGAGTACGAGAAGCCGCTCCACCTCAAAAAATCTACCCTCACCGCCGAATCCTTAAGTGCCGGTACAGAGTGACTCGATCATGGTGTCCCTCCATGACCGAATGTACCAAGAACATAGGCGGGACCATGGTCAAGGCTGTTAAGGGCGACATAACCAAGACGCAGGCTGACGCACTCGTGAACCCGGCCAACAGCCTCCTAGTGATGGGAGGAGGCGTCGCAGGCGCCCTTAAGCGTGCAGGGGGAGAGGAGATCGAGCGGGAAGCCGTGAGACAGGCCCCGGTTCCCGTAGGCCAGGCTGTGGCGACTACGGCGGGCAGGCTTCCAGCCAGATACGTTATCCACGCACCCACCATGGAGCGCCCAGCCATGAGGACAACAGCGGAGAAGGTGTTCAAGGCCACGGCAGCAGCCCTCAGAGTGGCCGAGGATCTGGGCGTAGACACTGTCGCGTTCCCAGGAATGGGCACAGGCGTCGGCGGCGTACCCCCTCTAGAGGCCGCGAAGGCCATGATGGATGCAATAAAGAGGCACTTAGAGGGAGGATCCGTGCTCAAACAGATTATCCTAGTAGCCTACACGGGCGACCTGCTCGAAGCCTTCTGCCAGGCACTCGGCGAGTAGCGGTAAGCATGGACAAGCTGGGGAGAAGCTGGCGGGCCCGCGGGGATTTGAACCCCGGACCACCGGCTCCGCAGGCCGGCGTCCTATCCTGGCTAGACGACGGGCCCTCCGGGTTGATTAGAGTGGTGTAGGGTGTTTAAATCTTTGGCCGGGTCTCCGGCGCTGTTCTTTATCTGGTTAAGGCTATGAATGGTTTTTACTCCTCCCCGACATAAGCATGTAGATGTGGGGGCGCTTTGGCGAAGAGGCAGGCGACGCTGCTGGAGTTCATGTCGAAGCCGCGGAGCAAGGGTGGCTCGAAGCCAGCCAAGGCTAGGCGCCCCTCGAGGGTGGAGAGGAGGCTGGTCGAGCCCCGGATAGGGGGCTTTACCCTCGCGTCCAACGGGGACGATGTTGACGAGACGCCGCCCGCGTATCTCATGGCCGTCTACTATGACGGCGAGGCTGGGTGTGCGGTGGCGGCCCTCTACGACGACTCGGAGAATAAGGTGTACCTGTGGCGCGACAAGACGGGCCATAAGTCCTACTTCCTCACCGACCTCACGGTGAGGGAGGTCTCGAGGATAGCCGCTATAGTTAAGCACCCCTCATTCGAGAGGCTCGAGACGGTTAAGAAGTACGACCTCCTCATGGGCGAGGAGAGGGAGTTCACCAAGATCGTCGTCAAGGACCCCCAGGCCGTGGCCGAGCTGAGGGACAAAGTCCCTAAGGCCTGGGAGGCCAGGATCAAGTACCACAACAACTACATCTACGACCTGGGCCTGATACCCGGCATGAAGTATGTGGCGACGAAGACTGGCCTGGTGTCCAAGAAGCCCGAGCTGACGGAGGAGCAGCGCCGCCAGATCCTGGAGCTCTTCAAGGATGAGGACGAGGAGACTCAGAAGCTGGCACTGGAGTGGATGCCCCTCTTCGAGGAGCCGCCCCCCAGGATGCCCAGGCTGGCCATAGACATAGAGGTCTACACGCCCTTCAGGGGCAGGGTGCCTGACCCCGACACGGCGTCCTACCCCGTCATAAGTGCGGCCCTCTACTCCAACGACGGGTACAAGAGGGTCCTCGTCCTGGCCAGGGACATGGTGTGGGGCGAGCCCGGTGACAACTACCCGGTGGACGCAGACATAGAGGTGTTCGACGACGAGAAGGCCCTCATCATGGAGATCTTCCGGGTCATGGAGAAGTACCCTCTGATCCTCACGTTCAACGGCGACAACTTCGACCTAAACTACCTGTACACCAGGGCCCTCAAGCTGGGCATACCCAGGGAGTACATACCCATAAGGTGGGTCCAGGACTACGCGACTCTGAGAAAGGGCTTCCACATAGATCTGTACAAGTTCTTCCAGATAAGGGCCCTCCAGGCCTACGCGTTCGGCGGCAAGTATAAGCAGTTCACCCTCGACGCCATAGCCAGCGCCCTGCTGGGCGTCGGTAAGGTGGAGGTTGAGGGCAGTATATCCGACCTAACCGTCTCCGACCTGGTCTCCTACAACTACCGTGACGCCAAGATCACGCTGGAGCTGACCACCTTTAACGGGGAGCTGGTCTGGAAGCTCATAGTGCTGCTCATGAGAATCTCGAAGCTCGGCATTGAGGACGTGACCAGGAGCCAGGTCTCGGCCTGGATCAGGAACCTCTTCTACTGGGAGCATAGGAGGAGGGGCTACCTGATACCCCTCCGCGAGGACATCAAGCTCCTTAAAGGGGCCACCAAGTCGGCGGCGATAATCAAGGGCAAAAAGTACGCCGGGGCAGTGGTCCTCGACCCGCCCGAAGGCGTGTTCTTCGACGTGGTGGTCCTGGACTTCGCCAGCCTGTATCCCAGTATCATCAAGACCTGGAACCTCAGCTACGAGACCATAAACCCGGAGAGGTGCCGCGAGGACAAGCTGGTAGAGATACCCGAGGTAGGCCACAAGGTCTGCATGGACAGGCCCGGGATAACGGCCCAGATGACCGGCCTGCTCAGGGACTTCAGAGTCAAAATATACAAGAAGAAGGCCAAGGACCCAAACATAAAGGGCGAGGAGAAGAGCTGGTACCAGGTAGTAGAAAAGGCCATGAAGGTATACATAAACGCCAGCTACGGGGTCTTCGGGGCCGAGAACTTCCCCCTCTACGCGCCGCCGCTGGCCGAGAGCGTAACCGCGATGGGCAGACACGTAATCCGCAGCACAGTGGAGAAGAGCCGGGAGCTGGGCCTCATAGTGCTCTACGGCGACAGTGTCACTAAAGATGCACAGGTATGGGTCCGAGATGGCAATACTGAACGGAGGGTTAGGATAGAGGAACTTTTCCATCGTATAGATTTCAAAGTCGACGGTAAGGAATACTACTATCCAGAGAACCTGTATACGCTGACTGTGGATAGGGAGGGAAGGCCCGTCTATAGAAGAATAAAGTATGTCATGAGGCATAGAGTGTCCAAAAGAATATACCGAGTATGGGTATCCAAGGAACTATACATAGATGTAACGGAGGACCATAGCATAATGACATACAAGGGAGAAAATGAGAAATGCACAGATTTTCTACACTGCCTTGCAGAGGCCAAGCCAGCTGAGCTGAGAGAATCGATGTATTTAGTTTGTCTGGAGACACACGGGGATGGCCGAAGAACAGTTCTCAGGAATCCTCTGAAGGTCGAGGAAATAAGGTATGATGATTACGTGTATGATTTGGAAGTAGAGGACACACATATGTTCTTCGCTAATGAAATATTAGTGCATAACACTGACTCTCTGTTCCTCTGGCACCCCGACAAGGAGCGGCTCATGAAGCTCAGGGACTGGGTGCTGGAGAAGTTCGGTCTCGAACTAGACCTGGACAAGGTGTACCGGTACGTAGCCTTCTCAGGGAGGAAGAAGAACTATGTCGGCATATATCCGGATGGCAGTGTCGAGGTTAAGGGGATGATGGGGAAGAAGAGGAACACGCCCCAGTTCCTGAAGCAAGCCTTCCAGGAAGTCCTGGACGAGCTGAGCTCCGTCCACACCCCCGAGGACTTCGCCAAGGTTAAAGACAACATCAAGAACAGGCTGAGGGACATACTTAACAGGCTGAGAAAGAAAGGCTACACACTGGACCAGCTCACCTTCCACGTAGCTTTATCAAAGCCTATCAGGGCATACAACAAGAACCTGCCCCAGCACGTCAAGGCGGCGCTATACCTTGTGAAACACGGTATAGAAATCATGCCGGGTGACACCATAGTATACGTCAAGGTGACCGGGAGAGACGGGGCCAAACCCATACAGCTCGCGAAGCTGGCGGAGATAGACGTGAAAAAGTACGAGGAGCACGTGAAGTCAACCTTCGAGCAAATACTCGCCGCAATAGGGCTCACCTGGGACGAGGTTGAGGGTGCCCGAACCCTGGACCTCCTGGGCCTAGGCTTCGGCGGCTAGAAGAACCCTAACCTTCGCCCCGGGTGGTTTCAGCCGCGAACTCCTTTACCTCGTTCTCCACACTCTCGTCAACATATATTGTAACAAGGTAGATTTTCTTGTCTCGGTAGCTGTCCCCCTGCCACTCGTTAGAGAAACTCACCATGTAGACAGGTATGTCGAAGGAGGCGACGCCCTGGCCCCTCCTGAGGCCGTATTTAGAGTACCTCTCGAACTGCTCCTTGGTGAGCGGAAGTTTGACGCTAACCTCGTATTTGTCCTTAACTATCACATAGTCAGATGCCGCGGGATCCCATTCCTCCAGGGCCTGTCTAGCTATCTCTCTGACCACCTGGAGAATGTCGCCCTCTACTACCTGCGACTCCTTTATTTCGCCGTGCTCGGCCCTGACGACGAGCACCTTGTCGACCATCAGGCTCTCCTCGGCCCAAAGAGGATAGACCATGCTTATTATACCTTTATCCCAGCTGACAGGGAACGGTTTATTCGTCCCCAGCAACGTAACTCTAGCGGGGCCATGACGAGGAATCCGGGATCCGACGACTAAAACGTGGGGTGAAGGCACGCATCCCGAGCCCCGCAACGTTATTAACCCGTCCCCACTGTAGGGCGCTCAGAGGATGAGTCATGGCTAAGCCCAAGAAGCTAATACTCGTAACAGCTGAACACCACCCCTTGCATAAGGCCTGGACCAGACTGGTAGAGGAGCTCTCCTCCGAGCTGGGCCTCGACGTGGAGGTGAAGCTGGAGGACTATGTGTTCCTCACAAAGTATGGAGAAACCGATGATCTCGGCATGACGTGGCTACCCCAGCTCCTCGTAGAGCTGGAAGACGGCTCAATAAGGCCTCTGCTGTCCGAAATGCCTCTCAACGACGCCTACAAAGCAGATCCCGAAAAGGCCAAAGAGGTCATCAAGGAGAGGCTCAAACAACTCTAACACGCTAGTTTTTTCAACCACCCAGGCGATCAAGCTTACCAGGCGAAGCCCCCGTGTCGACCTACAGCTACAGGCCCTTCGTACCCTTCGTTCCCACACCCATGCCAGTAGCCAGGAAAATGCTGGAGCTAGCCAGGGTGGGGCCCGAAGACGTGGTCTACGATCTTGGCGCAGGAGACGGGAGACTAGTAATAATGGCTGTGAAGGAATTCAACGCCAAGAAGGCGGTGGGCGTTGAGTTACGCCACGACCTCGTGGAGGAGGCCCGTGAGAGGATAAAAGAGGCGGGCCTGGAGGGCAGGGCCATTATGTTGGAAGAGGACATGTTTGAGGTAGATCTAGGCGAGGCCACAGTAGTCACACTATTTCTCCTCACCAGCGTAAATGAAAGGCTCAAGCCCAAGCTAGAAAAAGAGCTCAGGCCCGGAGCCAGGGTTGTCTCCCACGAGTTCCAGATCCCCGGCTGGAAGCCACGCATCGTTGCAACGGTGTATGAAAGACACCTCTCACACACGATATACTTCTACATCAAAGAATGAAACCCCTAGCTAGGGAGCAGTCAGGTAAAAAGATTAAAAACAGCGTTCCCGATACACCAAACCAGTAGTGTATGCTAATACGAATTGGAGGTGGTGAGCGACGGTAAAGATGCCCCTCGACTACGTCTGCGTTAAGAGCGGCGTCCTCTGCCCCCGCTGCCAGGGCCTCGTTGACTCCGGCAAAGTCGACCGGGAAGAAGTCGACGTTATGAAGGCTCTGGTGGAACTCGAGGAGACGAGCTCTGAGTTCAAGTGGCTTAAAAACGTCAATTACGTCAAGTCCTACATAGCTGAGAGCCTCGCCATCGTTGTACTGGAGGCCAGCGGCGTGAGCCCTCCACAGGTCTCCAGGCTGTCCAGAGCGCTTAGCGACAAGCTGGGCCTGCGGGTGAAGGTGGCTACGAGTGCCAGCGACCCCAAGATGCTGGCAGGCCAGCTCCTATATCCGGCTAGGATACTGGGTATAAACACGTTGTGGCTTCCGGACGGCACCACCAGGTATAACATAAGGATAAGGAAAAGGGACACAAGGTACCTACCAGCCCCCCAGGAGACGGTGGAGAAGCTTTTATCCAAAATCCTCAAGATGCCCGTGAAGCTGAAGTTGGAGTAGCAGACGCTACTAATAGTTGGCTTCCAGAGGGTCGCCCTTAACGACTTCTCGCAGAGCTACACTTGCATACATGCCCGGAGCCAGCTTGAAGGAAATCCAGCTCTCCTCGTCGCCGACGCGGAACCTATATCCCTCTAAGACACAGCACACGGGCCTGAGGTGAGCTTTTCCCCTAACCTTTAGCTCAGGGATCCTAAAATCTGCGGGTGATACGCCCTCCTCCTCCAGAAGGCTCCACACGATCTCGCCTATACTGGTTTTCCGGGGCAAGAACGAATCCAGCCCTGCGCCGGGAACCGGGATGCCGTGGGGACAGCACCCGGGCCTTATAGGTAGAAGTACCTCGCCGTCTACGGGCCTCTTGAGATCCCTCTCCACCTCCAGTATGCGTCTACTCAGCGCCATGTTGAACAGGTAGGACTGGTAGGCAGAGACATATAGTTCTAGAAGGCTCCTAGGCAGGGAACGTAGGGCCTCCAGCGGGCTGGCTCCGCCCAGCAAGCGCCTAGTCAGAATCCTTTCATACTTCAGCGCTCTGGGATACATGGCCAAGGCTTCCTCTAGCCTGCCCTCGTCGAACGCCCTCCTAGCCTCCTGGGCCTCAGGGGACTCGAAGGGATAGGGGTGCCCTGCGATTTCAGCCACCGCCTTGTCCCACTCACGTCTAACTAAGTAGTGGCCAACTATGTGCGTGTTAGGGCGGCGCGTGCCGAATCTCTGGTGACCGTAGAAGCCGGGTATCACTCCAAGCTCTCCCAGCGCGTACAGGGCTCCTCTAACCTTTTCCGGCTCCTCGGAGCGGTGTCGTAGCACAATCTTAAACTGGTTCCCCGCGAGTAGCCCCCGCTTCACAGGCTTATCGCTATAACCTACCAGCCTTAGTGAAACCCTCCCAGACGACAGGCTGGCTGGAGGCCCGTCAAGGAGTCCTGCGGGCACACTTATATACTGCCTGGTCAGGGCGTTCCTATCCTTCATGCCTGCGTACCCCACGGTTCTCCAGTCCACCCTAAGGAGCCTGGCAGCGATCCTGACGGCCTCAAAAGTATCCACGCCCCGCTTCTCGAGGACGAATATAGCGTAGCGCCCACGTTCTCCCAGCACGACCTCTGGGTGCAAAATCTCCTCCACAATGAAGTCCTCGAACCGCTCCCTGAGCTTAGCACGAATAGGCGGTGAACATGTCAGATACACGAGTATTCCAATACTCTTCTCAAGGTCCGGGGGCTCGACCGTACACCGGGTCAAACGAGTTTCAGCCTCCCTGTAACCCTGTCGACCAGCTCCTCGGGGCCAGGCCCCACTGCAATGGCCGTAAGCGTGCCTGGCGGGAGCTCTGTGAGGCCTGCGTCCCTGACTAGGGATACAGGCAAGCCCAGCTTAACGGCTTCCCTATACTTGTCCAGGAGCTCCTTCTCGGACTCTACCCTGACGGCCACTTTTTTCTGCCCCTCCTTGAGCCACGCATCTAGCCATCTCTTCCACTCGGGCCTCTTCTCGGCCTCCAGCACCGCTATCACGGATGCGTGGGCGGCTTGCACTACCATCTTACCACAGCTCATGGCCAGATCATTCCGTACCACTATAACCTGCTTATAGCTGAACCTGGCCACCAGGCACCCCCGACAAACCATGGGCGGGGAACTTTTATATTGCTCCCCCGCCCACAGGGCTCAAGGCAGGTGAGGGACGTGTCTCAGCAGACTGAGATCAGCGTCTATGATACGACGGCGACGCCGGTGTGTAGCAGCTGCAACAGACTAATCCACCCTAGAGAGAAAGCCGTCAGTTTCTACTGCCCCAACTGCGGTGTAGTGTTGATCTGGCGGTGCCAGAGATGCAGGAAGCTGTCAGTAAAGTATAAGTGCCCCAACTGCGGTTTCGAGGGGCCCTGAGAGGTGTGTTTGGATGGCCAAGGTGCTCGTAATAGTCAAGGTATATCCCAGCGACATAGATGTGGACCTAGACAAACTGACGGAGGCCATTAGGAGCAGGCTCCCCGAGGGCTACGAGCTGGCGGGAAGCCAGACAGAGCCCATAGCATTCGGCCTCAAGGCCCTTAGGCTCCAGATAGTGATGCCCGAGGAGACCGAGGGAGGCACTTCCAGGATCGAGGAGATCCTGGGTGGTGTGGAGGGGGTCCAGGAGTTCGAGGTCGAGGCGGTCCATAGGTTGAGCTTCTAGCGGCGGGCCGCGTGGCCCCGAATTTAGCAGAATTTATTATCCCTCCAACCATGTCCTATAGTCAGGTTTAGGCAAGAGCGCCGTTACCGATCAAGCGTTAGGGTGAAGAGCATGCCCGTAGCCAGCAGCAATGACGTGGGTAAGGATGAGAGGCCCGAGGTGGTTCTACGCGTCGTGGAGGCTAAACAGAGGGACGTGGGGAGAGGGAAGGTCAGGATCGACATAAACATTCTCAAAAAGATAGGGGCCGAGCCAGGGGACGTGGTTGAGATCGAGGGTAAGAGAAAGACAGCGGCCATAGTGTGGCCCAGCTACTCCGAGGACCAGGGCCTCGACATAATAAGGATGGACGGCCTGATAAGGAAGAACGCGGGCGTCAGCATAGGGGACAAAGTTATAGTTCGCAAGGCGATTGTCCACCCAGCCACCCTGGTCAAACTGGCCCCCTCAAGCTTCTCGATCACCGTGGACACCGGGTTCACCAACTATGTTAAGAGGAGGCTCGAGGACTACCCCCTGGTGGAGGGGGACACGGTCCTCATACCGGTTCTGGGCCAGGCCATACCCTTCACAGTTGTGCAGACCAAGCCCTCAGGCATAGTCACGGTTACGAAGCAGACCAACATGGTGATCTTGGAGAGGCCCGTTGAGAAATCTGCCATGCCCAGGGTCACCTACGAGGACATAGGAGGGATGAAGCACATCATCCAGCGGGTCCGCGAGCTCGTGGAACTCCCCCTGAAGCACCCCGAGCTCTTCAAGAGGCTCGGCATAGAGCCCCCTAAGGGCATCCTGCTCTACGGGCCTCCGGGCACCGGCAAGACCCTCCTAGCCAAGGCGGTGGCCAACGAGACCGACGCGTACTTCATAGCCATCAACGGCCCCGAGATAATGAGCAAGTTCTACGGCGAGAGCGAGCAGCGCCTAAGAGAGATATTCGAGGAGGCCAAGAAACACGCGCCAGCGATCATCTTCATCGACGAGATCGACGCCATAGCGCCGAAGAGGGACGAGGTCGTCGGCGAGGTCGAGCGGAGGGTTGTAGCCCAGCTCCTCGCCCTCATGGACGGCCTGGAGAGCAGAGGCGACGTCATAGTGATAGCGGCGACCAACAGGCCCGGCGCCCTCGACCCCGCACTGAGGAGGCCTGGCAGGTTCGACAGGGAGATAGAGATACCCCTCCCCGACAAACAGGGTAGACTGGAGATACTCCAGATTCACACAAGGAACATGCCTCTAGCAGATGACGTGGACCTAAGGAGGCTGGCCGAGATGACGCACGGCTATACAGGCGCCGACATAGCAGCCCTAGTCAGGGAGGCGGCCATGCATGCGCTGAGACGGTACCTGCCCAGCATAGACCTGTCCCAGGACAGGATCCCCTCCGAGATCCTGGAGAAGATGAGGGTAACCATGGAAGACTTCATAGCCGCCTACAGGGAGATAGTGCCCAGCGGCCTCAGGGAGATCTACATCGAGGTCCCCGAGGTCAGGTGGGACGATATAGGCGGGCTCAAGGAGGCAAAGCAGGCGCTCAGGGAGACTGTCGAGTGGCCCCTCAAGTACCCGCAAGCCTTCCGCAGGCTAGGGATAAGACCGCCTAGGGGCATCCTGCTCTTCGGCCCGCCTGGATGCGGCAAGACTCTCCTGGCCAAGGCAGCCGCCACGGAGAGCGGCGCCAATTTCATAGCGGTCAGGGGGCCCGAGATCCTGAGCAAATGGGTCGGAGAAAGCGAGAAAGCGATCAGAGAGATATTCCGGAAAGCCAGGCAATACGCCCCGGTGATAGTGTTCTTCGACGAGATCGACGCCATAGCGCCAGCCAGAGGCTTCACCGCCGATAGCCACGTAACTGAGAGGATAGTAAGCCAGCTTCTCACGGAGATGGACGGCATAGTTAGGCTAGAAAACGTCATAGTGATAGCGGCTACTAATAGGCCCGACATACTGGACCCGGCCCTCCTGAGGCCCGGCAGGTTCGACAGGCTCATCTATGTCCCGCCGCCGGACAGACAAGCAAGAACAGAAATACTGAGGATCCATACGAAGGACATGCCGCTGGCAGACGACGTGGACCTCGAGGAGATAGCCAGGATAACCGAGGGGTATAGCGGTGCTGACCTGGAGGCCCTAGTGAGGGAAGCAGCCCTACAGGCCCTGAGGGAGGACCTCAACACGACACAGGTATCCATGAAGCACTTCGAGAAAGCCCTCAAGACGGTGAAACCGTCGATAACAGAAGACATGGTGAGGTTCTACAACATGTGGGCTGAGCAGGCGAGGAAAAACATGCCCAGGATGCTTCAGAAGCCGGCCGTTTACACATAATCTTACGTTTAACCTTCCCAAACACATGGTGCTAGGAGCCGAGGTGTAACCGTTGGTTGAGACGTGGAGATCGAGGACAATATACAACATGATAATAGATGCCCTCCAGAGGAGGGGTGGGACGGCCAAAGACAGGGATATCTACGAGTTGCTCAGATCCGAGTACGATGTTTCCTACATGGAATTCCTGAAGGCCTTGATGGTGCTGGAGCTAAGGGGCTTCGTCAAGGTCTCCCTGATGAAGGGCGACATAAGGTGGATCGAACTGCTGGCCAAGTAGCCCCCTCAACGATACCCGTATATCCCCGCGAATCGTTACCCGGATAACTGGATGAGGCATGGGTGTTAATCTAAAGGAGCTCATACCGCCCAAGGCCAGGAGAGAAGTCGAACTAAGGGAGCTCAAGGGTAAGGTCATCGCGCTGGACGCCTACAACGCCCTTTACCAGTTCCTCGCCTCCATAAGGCAGCCTGACGGAACCCCCCTCATGGACAGTAGGGGGAGGGTTACCAGTCACCTTAGCGGGCTTTTCTACAGGACAATAAACCTGGTGGAGAACGGGATAAAGCCTGTCTACATCTTCGACGGCAAGCCGCCGGAACTCAAGGAGGAAGAGGTTAGGCGCAGAATGGAGGCTAGGGAGAAGGCGGAGAAGCTCTACCAAGAGGCGCTCAAGGCGGGTAGGCTCGAGGAAGCCAGACGCTACGCCCAGATGGCGTCCAGGCTAACCAGGGACATGGTGGAGGATGCCAAGAGGCTCCTAAACGCCATGGGGATACCCTGGGTGCAGGCGCCAGCTGAGGGCGAGGCCCAGGCCGCACATCTAGTCAAGAAGGGCGACGCGTGGGCCGTGGGGAGCCAGGACTATGACTCCCTTCTCTTCGGCTCGCCTAGGCTTGTCAGAAACTTGTCAATCACGGGTAAGAGGAAGCTTCCACGCAGGAACGTTGAGATCGAGGTGAAGCCAGAGATAATAGAGCTTGACAAGCTCCTCTCAAGCCTAGGATTGACCCGCGAGCAGCTGGTGGTGATCGCCATGTTGATAGGCACCGACTATAACCCGGGCGGCGTCAAGGGCTTCGGCCCCAAGAAGGCGCTATCCTTCGTTAAGGATAAGGATCCGGCCGTGGCTTTGAAGATGCTGCCGCGTCACCAGTTCCCCGTGGAGCCTGAAGAGATCTACAAGTACTTCCTCGAACCACAGGTAACCGACGACTACAAAGTGGAGTGGAGGGAGCCCGACGGGGAAGCCATACACGAGATACTGGTCTCCGAACACGACTTCTCGGAACAGAGGGTCAAAAACGCCGTGGAGAGGCTAAAGACGGCCTATAGGAAGCACATCAAGACCAAGCAGTTAGGCCTAGACATGTGGTTCGGCTAGAACTGTCTCCACCCATACTTCCCGACTAGGGGTACGAAAACGCAGGGTGTGCCTTCCCTAGTATGAATGGATCCGTCCCTAGACTTATGTACTATCAGTAGCCTCTGGAAGAACCTACCGCCTACAGGGATCACCATGATTCCTCCAGGCTTCAGCTGATCCAGGAGGGGTGCCGGAATCTCCGGCGCAGCTGCGGTGACTATGATCCTGTCGTAGGGTGCAGCATCAGGATAGCCCAGGCTGCCGTCGCCCACGATCACGGTTACCCTGCCGCTGTAGCCGGCCTCTTCGAGGCTCTTCCTGGCCTTCTCCGCCAACTCAGGTATCCTTTCAATAGTGTAGACGTGGCCCCTTTTCTCAGAGTCCTCGGGGGCGACGATTTCAGCTATCACGGCAGCCTGGTATCCGGAGCCCGTCCCGACCTCGAGGACCTTGTGTCCCTCCTCCAGCCTCAGTGCTTCGGTCATAAGTGCAACCATATGGGGTGCGCTTATCGTCTGTCCGAATCCTATTGGGAGCGGCGTGTCCTCGTAGGCGTATCTTCGGTGGCTCTGGGGCACGAAGACCTCGCGGGGAACCCTGAGCATGGCTCTCCTAACCTTCTCTGACCGTATTATGCCCTCCTCCACCAGCCTCTCCACAAGCCTTGCCCTAAGCGACTCATAGTGTCTCTTCTCTCCCATCGGCTGCATCCAACACATAATATCGGTGCCCGGGGATAAAAGTACCTGCAGGGGATGCCTGTGTCGGCAGCCTACGAGTATGCGGTCGAAGTAGTTAGGGCCCGTGGACACCCCAACGTTAGAGCTTTGCACCGCACAACATTCGAGGTGACACGAGATAGTCACCTAACACCACGGGGAGACTGTATAATAGGTGTATCCGCCGACAAGGCACCCACGGACTTCTCGGCCGAGTTTAGGAGAATAGCTTCCAGCGACGACTCCTATATAATAGTCCTCCTCCACGCCAATGGGGTGTCAGACGTGGCGGTCGGCAGGGGTTCCAGCAGACTCGAGCTTAGCGACTCTAGGAGGATGGTCTTCAGGAGAAGCAGCTATGTGGAGCCCGGCACAGTAGCTGTAGGAATGGATAAGGCTGCTAAGGACCTGGATCGCCGCCTAGTCAGGAAGCTTAAGAACCCGGAGACGACGCTCATTGTCTACCTCGTGGCCCTGAGAACCTCCAGGTCTACAGCGTAGATGTACCGATACGGTGAGTAGTCTAAGACTCGCCGAACCCCTAAAACGTCTGTCCGGCAGCCAGCCGTTGAGAGAGCATCCCTTGCCCTGCTGGCTGCCTCCTCCTCCGAGCCTGAGATAAGGTAGTAGTGGACTGCTCCGCCCTCCTCCGCTAGGGAGCATAGAGGCCTTGAAAACTCGTGTATATGGAGCGGGTTGTTGGCGATTATTCTCGTGAAGCTTCTCCTCAACAGGGCCTCGGCGAGACCTGCGTCGCACTGGATTGGGTGCACCTCCCCGCGGAGCCTATTCATCCCAGCGCTCTTCCTCAACGCTTCGATGGCGTAGGGATTAATATCTGTAGCAACCACCATAGCTTCTCTAAGCCTGGCTATATGGAGGGAGAATCCGCCGAATCCGCTGAACATGTCGAGCACCCGTTCCCCCTTCCTGACCATCTCTGCCACCCTCCTATGCTCCTCGGCTAGGCTGGGGTTCACATACATCCTTGCAACGTCCACCCAGAACCTTATGCCATGCTCCTTGTAGATGGTCCATGTGCGTTTCTCTCCATGAAGATGTATCAGTTTCTGTACCCGGAACCCGCCTATCGTGGACACCTTGGCGTAGACTGCCCGCACACCGGGATGTATCGCAGCGATTGCCTCGCCAATCAGCTTTCCATACCGCTCCACCTGGTCGGGCCTCAGAGAGACCAAAACTATGTCTCCAACCATGCTGTAGGAGTAGACAGCATCAACAGGCCCGCCCAGCCTCTCCTCAAGAAACTCCCTCACACTGGAAGGCTTCCTCCTCCTCTCCTCAAAGAACGCGACACAAGGCTCCCCACCCAGGGCCTTCGCTTCGTCCCGGCTTAGCGGTCGGGTAAGAGGAAATAATATGTGGTCATCCTCTCGACGCACCCGGTAACCCGTGTCCAGCAGTCCCTGGGCTGCCAGCCTTCTTCTAGCATACTCTCCGAGCCTCTTTGGCACCCTTATGCAAGGCCTCTCACCAACCACCAAGCATTCCCTATTCTAACTAAGTTTAATACAGTCAATATAGGGATATTCTCATGGCTACCAGGCCTTGAAGGTGGGCGTTGTCGTCAAGAAAGGCAGCATGCAGGCGCACGAGATAGGCTTGAAGCTCCGGGATGTAGGTGATAGGCTGGGTCTAGAGGTCTGCTTCGAGGACACGGGGGTGGATAAGAAGATTGTTGGGAATGTTTGCACGTTCTCCGCTTCCAGCCACGAACTCCCGGAAAGGGTTGTGGTTATAGGAGGCGATGGTACACTTCTAAGGTTCCTGCACAATATCCCTCACGACGTTAAGCCGCCCCTCCTCATGACTATAAGGGCTGGTAGGAGGGGCTTCTTCTTCGACGTCGAGCCGTACGAGGCTGAGGAGCGGTTCGTTGATTTCCTGCGGGGGCGCTACACTGTCTTCGAGTACGAGAGGCTCGTAGCCTCACTTAACGGCACCACCACGAATCCGGCCCTCAACGAGGTTGCGGTCCTCTCCTACGAGGGCAAGGTCACCAGGCTCACCGTGAGTAGGGACGAGGAAAAAATCTATAGCCTCGACGGCGATGGCGTCATAGTCGCCACCACGGCTGGCTCGACGGCCTACGCACTCTCGGCCGGAGGCCCCATACTGGACCCCGAGCTCCAGGCAATCGTGGTCGCTCCCCTCAACCCCATACAGCTACACCTGAGACCAGTGGTTCTTAACGTGAACTCGGAGGTCAGCGTGGAGGTTAGAAGCGGCAGCTCGGAAGCCAAGCTTGTCGTCGACGGCAACGTACTTGGCTCCTTGAGCCCCGGCGTGGAGCTCAGGATAAAAAGGGCCTTCAGCCCCGTGAGAATAGCCAGGTTCGGGGTAGAGGAGTTCTATGAACGGCTCTTCACCAGGATCCTCCAGTACTGGTAAGAGGGCCTATGTGCTGGACGCTGCCGGCATCTTCGCTGGACTACCCCTTCAGGCCTCCGGGCCCTTCTACACCACGCCAAGAGTGGTTGGCGAGGTTAGAGATGAAAATAGCAGGAGGGTTCTGGAGAACTCGTTAAGCCTGGGAAGGCTGATCGTGCAAAGCCCGTCTCCCAGGTTTATAGACGAGGCCCGCCGCATAGCCTCGGAGGTGGGAGTAGAGATCTCCCTTTCACCCACAGATGTCGAGGTGCTTGCATTGGCCCTGGAGCTGGCTGATTCAGGACTTGAGGTGACGGTTGTTACCGACGATTACATGTTACAGAACGTCTCTGCCCATGCTGGCCTCGAATATATTTCTGTTAAAACTCGAGGGATAAGAAGTACGAGGAGATACGAGATCTACTGTCCAGCCTGCGGGTACCGTCCGCGGGGCGGGGCCCCGAGGGTCTGTCCCAGGTGTGGTCATAGCCTGTCCCGAAGGCTCAAGGCTTGACCAGGAGCGCTATGAAGTATCCTGGTCCGGGGTGCATGTGTGGGTGGAACCTTATCATAGCGTCCCGCCAAGGGTGTTCCACCCCAGGGCTCCCCAGCCGGACAGGGGGCTCCACCAATCTGAGCCCGAGGGACTCAGCGAAGGCTATGTTCTCCTCATTCTCCTCCAGTGTTACCGTGCAGGTGGAGTAGACTAAGAGGCCGCCGGGCTTAAGTATCCTGGCTGCTACCCTGATGAACTGCCTCTGGTACGCCGCGCTGTTGATCACGTCCCTGTACGTCTTCCTGTCCCAGAGTTTGGGTCTGACGCCCAGCGAGGTACAGGGAGGATCCAGGATCACTCTGTCTGCCCTCAGACCTGGGTAGTCCAGGTCCAGGTATCTGGAGTCCGCCCTACGGACCTCTATCCTGGCTCCTAGCCTGCTGGCCTCCATTTTCAGCATTTCTACTTTGCGCTTCGAATGATCGAAGGCTAGGATGCGGGCCTTGTTGCCTGTAAGCTGTGCCGCATGCGTGGCTTTACCGCCGGGCGCGGCACACATGTCCACTATGGTCTCGCCGGGCCTGGGCCCCAGCACCTTAGTGGTGAGCATTGCTGGCAGGCTCTGCTCGTAGAAGAGGCCCTCCCTGTACTCGGGCAGCTCCCTAGTCTGCGGCACTCTGTAGAGGGGCTCCACCACTCTGACCGCTAAGCCTCTCCGGGCCCTCTCCATCTCGTCCCAGTCCATCACGGCTTCGCCATAGCCTACAGGCCTTCCCGCCTCATCGACAACTGTAACTAGGCTTCCCCTTTTCACATCTCTATCAGCCCTAACCACGCCAGGCGCGTAGAGATTTGCACCCAGCATCACAGATTCCGCGGCTCTCTTGTCAGCAACCACTACCTTGTCGGAGACAGGAATATTGCGCGGCCCCTCTACGGGGAAGTATAAGGCTTCCTCCAACGCCTCGTCCGCTCTGACCTCCAGCCCCCTAGACCTAAGCTTGTCGAGGAGCTCGCCTGGCTGTATCTTCAACGTGTTGACCCTGATATAATACCTGGGCCCAGGCTCCCCGACCGCTCTAAGGAAGTCCTGGAGCTGGCGCCCATAGATCCTCTCCAGCGAGGACAGCAGCTGGTCGTCGTACCTCATTCCATGCACCTTGCTACCCCCACCAGTTTAATACCTGGACACCGGTATAAGTTAGGCACTGGTGGAGGCTTCGTGGCAAGCCGGCTCTGGGAAGCTACAGGCGGCGATATTGATAGGTTGGACCTCTCGATAATGTTTCTGCCCGTTGGCGCAGTGGAGCGGCACGGCAAGCACCTCCCCCTAGGCACCGACACGTTCACCGCGCTCTACGTGGCTGAAAGGGTGGCTGAAAAGGTTGGAGGAGTGGTTCTGCCGCCCGTCTGGTATGGGGTCTGCATGGGGATGAGGGAGCATAGGGGGACCTTCGACATAGGCCAGGTCTCCCTGGCACACTACGTTAGGGACGTGCTGGTTGAGGCATGGCGCAACGGCGCCAAGCTGGTGATCGTGGTTAACGGCCATGGCGGCAACACACAGGCCCTCCACTACGCGGCCAAGGAGGCGGCGCTTTCCACAGATCTAGCGGTAGTTGTCGTAGACTGGTGGCGTGACCTGGCGGGAGAGCTGAGGACCCAGCTGTTCGAGAAGCCCGGCCACGCTGGCGAGGACGAGACCAGCGCTATGCTGGCTATCAGGGAGGACCTGGTCGACATGGCGTCGGCCGAGAGCTATGAGGCTCCGCGCCCTCCCCTCAGAGTCTACTCCAAGAAGCTGGACACCGACCTTTACAGGTATGCGCTCACCGGCGACGCTTCCAGAGCCTCCAAGGAGAAGGGCGAAGAATGGCTCAACGCGATCGTAGAGGAGCTAGCATCCAAGCTTAAACAGGTAGCCGAAACCCTGGGCATATTCCTTCACAAGTAGTGCCTGCCCCCGAAAAGAGTGGTGCGGGGGGTGGGATTTGAACCCACGCAGGCCTACGCCAGCGGATCTTAAGTCCGCCCCCTTAGTCCAGGCTCGGGCACCCCCGCGCGACTCCAAGAATTCGTAGTGGCGTCGGCGGGCTTAAAGTTTTAGATGTGGGGGTGCGTAGCCCTGCGATGAGGTGTAGGAGCCCTCCCGAGGGAGGGTGTGGCGGGCCCGGGGGGATTTGAACCCCCGACCACCGGCTTCCCCGGATGGGGCCTTCAGCGGTCCTTTAGGAGGCCGGCGCCTAACCGGCGGGGCGGCGTGCGCCCAGCCTTCTGTCCTGGCTGAGCTACGGGCCCTCAGCCAGTTATCCCTTCCCCAACATACGTTATATAAGGTTATCTCCATCACAATGGACGGGGCTGGGTTTTGGGCTGGAAATATGGTCTGACCATGGTTCTCCTCCTAGCCGCGAGCTTGGCTCCACTCTACTTCATTGTCCCCTCTAAGAGTTGTTATCCTGGTTGGCTTTTCGTCCTAGGCTACCTAGTAGCCTTGCCAGGGACTGTGCTGGTTGTCCACTATATGTATAGTAGGATGCGTAGGATCGTGGTAGAGCTTGGGGGCAGTGAAATAATCGTTAGATATGGGCTGGGCGAACTCCGCATACCGGGCGAAGCAGTGAGCGATGTGTCGTTTGAGCCTCGGGTCAAGCTTTACTTAAGATTAGGAGGTATGAGTCTGCCCGGCCTTCACATAGGCTTATACTCCTCCAGCCTTGGGAGGGTCTGGGCATTCCTCAACAGACTTGACCAGGTCGTAAGGATCGATCTCCACGATGGGCGGAGAATCCTGGTGTCGCCTGAGGCGCCCTTAGCCTTGGTTGAAAGAATAAGGAACATGGTTAGTAGAAATCTGCGTGTACATCCACAGGTAAACGGCGGTGTGGTGACACGGTCCGGGGACGCCAGGGTTCTCGCAGTCAGTCTAGCCCTGGTGCTCCTTGTCACGGCATACTCGCTAGGAGTGGTTTATCCCTCTATGCCCGATAGGGTTCCAGTGCATTTCTCCACCAACATGCAGCCTGACAGGTGGGGTTCAAAGACCACGTATCTCGCCATCCACATTATAAGTGTTGTATTTGCGGTTTTCATGGCAATTATAGTCCTCATCATTGGGAGGACATCGCCGGGCCTGGGCTATATACCCGCCCCGGCGATGGTCGGCTTCTCGCTGATGATGCTGGGAGCTATGGAGATGGCCCTATGCTTCACGGGTTAGCTGGGGTGAGAATAAGGGCTGGCGCCGCGGCCGGGATTTGAACCCGGGTCACGGGCTTTCCGCGCCCCAGCCCTGGTTGGGAGGCTTGACAGGCCCGCATACTGGGCCGGGCTATACTACCGCGGCACCGGGTACTAGGTTGAAAGAAGGGTGTTTTATAAATTATTTTTCGCCCGCCCTGGCTCCCGGACGAGGTTCTCTGCTCCGTTGAATCCGAGCCGCAGCGCTTGAATAGCCTGGCTACTCCTCCCGCCGAGCACTGCCCTTACAGCGTCCTCCAACAGCTCCAGGCTTAGCGGCAACAATTGTAGACTAGCCGAAGCACCCAGGAGGATCATGTTGGCCTGAATACCCGTGCCGAAACGTCTGCGCGACGCCTCGAAGGGCCTGATCAGTAGGACTTTGCCCGCCCTTCTCTGTAGTTCTCCGACGATCCATTCGAGGCTAGGATACTTCTCCAGGCCCACCTGGGTTGTCTGTGTATCGACGGGTTCGGCCGAGGTCAGCACGGTGGTTCTACGGTCTGCCAGGGCCGCAGCCCTCAGGGCCTCGAGAGGCTCAAGGCCCAGTATCAGATCCGCTGGCTCCAGGGGGAGGGGCGAGTACACCGCGTCGCCGAACCTTACGTAGCTCTGCACGCTGCCGAACCTCTGGCTCATGCCGAGGGTTTCGCCCACAACTACCTTGTAGTCAGCCTCAGCAGCCGCTCTGGCAATAATGCGTGAGAGTGTGAGGCCGCCCTGACCCCCGACGGAAGACACTACTACCGTGAACCTCAAGCCCCATCACCGCCCACTATCGCGTTGTATGGGCACACATGCACGCAGAGGCCGCAACCTGTACACTGCTCGGGATCTATCCTGACCTTGCCGCCCCCGCTTATAAGGGCGAGACAGCCTAGGCTCCTTATACAGGCCATGCATCCCGTGCACTTCTCCTCAACCACGACGAGGGGCGCCCCCGCCAGCCCGACCCTCCTGGCAACGATTGCGCACGGCGCTTTGAACACCACAATCCTCAGACCGCCTGCCCTAAGAGCCCTCCTTACAGCCTCGACCCCGCCCTCAACGTCGAAGGCGTCTACCACTTCAACTCTTCCGGGTGCAACTGCCTCCAGTATCCTCTCCAGCGATACAGGCCTCATCCTCCTCCCACTAGGCGACACTGCGTGAGCGGGTGTGGGCTGGTGCCCCGTCATGGCTACGACCTCGTTGTCAAGCACAGCCACCAGTATGTCGGCATCCTTGTTGTAGGCATCTATGAGTGCTGGCAGACCTGTGTGGAACATTGTTGAGTCGCCTATGACGGCCACCACCGGGCCCTCGTGGCCCGCCAGTTTGAGGCCCAGAGCCTGTGCTATGCTGGACCCCATGGCGTGCTCCGTCCATATGGCCGATAGTGGCGGGTTGAGGGCCAGTGCGTAGCAGCCTATGTCTCCTATAACGGGGACCCTGCCCGGACTGAGCCCTTCGAGGCCTAGTGCCCGCCTAATTATGTGGAACGATGACCTATGCGGGCATCCGGGGCATAGCGGGGGCGGGCGCCTCGGCAGACCGCCCGGCGACAAGGGCTCCGCCAGACTAGGCGCATCCACGCCTAGTTTGGCCAGAGCCTTGGCTAGGTGGTGAGGCCAGATCTCGCCCACCAGTGGCAGCAGGTCCTTGCCGTGCACCTCTACGCGTAGATCCTCTTTCCAGAGGGCCAGCTTAACCCTTTCCTCGATGTATGGGTCGCTCTCCTCCACCACAAGGATCTTGTCGACGCGGGAGGCGAAGTCCAGGATCTTTTCCTCCGGGAAGGGGTTCAGCATGTCTAGCCTCAAGACGCTTACCTTGAGGCCATGGGCCTCGGCCAGCTCCTTGACGTATAGATAGGGCGCGCCCGAAACCACGACGCCGACGGCGCCGTCGCCCTCGCTGCCCACGAGGCGCTCCACGAACCTCGGCTTCAGCGCCTTTCCAAGGGCCTCCAGGAGCCACCTATGCCGGGCCCTGTTCCACTCCATGGAAGCCCTCACGAACCTCTCGGGCTCCCTCCTGAACTCGCCCCTCTTCTCGACGGTTCTTAGAGGTCCCAGTTCCACCATGCCCAGGCTGTGGTTTATCCTTGTGGTGGTCCTGTATATCACCGGCAGACCTGTCTCCTCGCTGAGCTCGTAGAGCAGGGGCACGTGGTCCTTAGCGTCTTGCAAAGTGGATGCGGTGGCTACTGGCAGGTGGGATAGCTGTGCAAGCCACCTGCTATCCTGCTCAGTCTGAGTCGTATGGGGCCCAGGATCGTCGGCCACCAGCACAACCATGCCAGCATTAACCCCGCTATAGGCGGCCGACACCAGAGGGTCGGAAGCTACCAGGATGCCGGGTGCCTTCATGGTTGCAAGGCTCCTTAAGCCTCCCCACGCTGCGCCTAGAGCAGTTTCGAGCGCCACCTTCTCGTTCACGCTCCACTCAGCGTAGATGCCTGTGTGCCCCGACGCCTCTATGAGGGCCTCAAGAACCTCGCTGGAGGGGGTCCCAGGGTATCCTGTCGCGACCCCTACACCGGCTTCCAGTGCGCCCCGAGCTATGGCCTCATTACCCATCATGACAAGCCTCTCGCCCTGCCTACCGAGAACATTGTAGCGTGGCATGGTGTCTCGTCCAGCATTTCTTGGCCCGGCGTAATTAACGTGATGCAACGTGTGAGGGAATCTATTAAAGGGCTCTCCAGTGTATATGCTCCTGGCTGATTACCATGAGCAAGACGTTTGGAACGCTGGGCGACCTGAAGAAGGGCAACTATGTGATCATAGGTGGCGAGCCCTGCAGGGTCGTGGAGATCACCAAGGCCAAAACAGGCAAGCACGGCAGCGCCAAGGCCCACGTGGTGGCCATAGGGTTGTTCACTGGCAACAAGAGGACCCTGGTGGGGCCGGTCAGCCAGAAGGTGGAGATCCCAATAATAGACAAGCGGGTCGGCCAGGTAATAGCGGATATGGGCTCCTCCCTGCAGATAATGGACATGGAGACCTTCGAGACCTTCGAGATAGAGAAGCCCGAAGACCAGGATCTGGCCGCCAAGCTGAAGCCCGGCGTCGAGGTCGAGTACTGGGAGGTCATGGGCAAGCGCATGATAATGAGGATAAGGTAAACCAGGGATGCCAGGTCTGGACAGTATAAAGGAAGCTGTACGCAAGTTCCTGCGCTCCACGTCGACCTATGAGAAGGCGGTAAACGAGTTCATAAGGGACCTTCAGAGGGCCCTGCTCTCCGCCGACGTAAACGTGAGGCTAGTGTTCCAGCTAACTAAGAGTATCAGGGAGAGGGCCCTCAAGGAGAAACCCCCGCCAGGGGCCTCCCGGAGGGAGTGGTTCATAAAGATAGTTTACGAGGAGCTGGCCAAGATCTTCGGCGGCGACAGGGTCCCCGAAACCGAGCCCCCCTACAAGCCCTACATAGTGATGCTCGTGGGCGTCCAGGGGAGCGGCAAGACAACTACAGCGGCCAAGCTGGCCTACTATTATAAGAAGAAGGGGTACCGTGTGGGCCTGGTTGCTGCTGACACCTATAGGCCTGGAGCCTACGACCAGCTCCGCCAGCTGGCCGAGAAGGTGGGCGCATCGTTCTACGGGGAGCCGGGGAGCAAGGATCCAGTAGCCATAGCTCGGCGCGGCGTCGAGGAGCTGAAGGGTAGGAGCGACATAATAATCATCGACACGGCTGGCCGTCACGGCTACGGCAGCGAGGCAGCACTACTAGAGGAGATGAAGCAGATATCAGACGCGGTGAAGCCCGACGAGGTGGTACTGGTCATGGACGCTGCCATGGGCCAGAAGGCCTACGATCTGGCGAAAAGGTTCCACGAGGCCACGCCAATAGGCTCCATAATTGTTACAAAGCTGGACGGCACTGCCAAGGGTGGAGGCGCTCTCAGCGCCGTCGCAGCCACCGGGGCTACCCTCAAGTTCGTCGGAACCGGCGAGAAGATCGAGGAGATCGAGCCCTTCAGGCCCAGGAGCTTCGTGGGCCGCCTCCTAGGAATGGGTGACATAGAGGCGCTGCTTGAGAGAATGAAGAGCCTGGAGGAGACGGCTGAGCTCCAGAAAACAGTGGAGGATATGCTCAGCGGGCGGATGAACATGAGGACCATATACCATCAGATAAAGCAGATCCGGCGCCTCGGGCCCCTCAGAAAAGTCCTCCAAATGATACCGGGCTTTAGCCTGGCCCTGCCCGACGAGGACAGGCTGGGGATGACCGAGAAGAAGATGGAGCGCTGGCTAGCCATAATCAACTCCATGACCTACGAGGAGCTCGACAAGCCGGAGATCATCGATAAGAGGAGGATAAGGAGGATAGCCATAGGCTCCGGCACGACGCCCGAGGAGGTCAAGGAACTCCTAGACTACTATAAGCAGATAAAACGTGCTATGAAGCAGCTCAAACGCAAGAAGGGCCTCCTGGCCAAGCTCCAGAGACAGCTGGAAGCTGGCGGCCTCGGCTAGGCCTGAGGGTCGGATAGGAGAATGCTCTTCAACCCGCCGCTCGGCGGTCCGGAGACCGTCGTGTCCTCATCCCTCGGACACCTATTGGTTACCGCATGGTTTAACGCTATCGCCCGGCACACCACTAATTTTTATAATCCTCATGGCCCAAACCCTAAAACCGGAGAGCCAGGCTGTTGAAGGGCCCGTCGTCTAGCCTGGTTAGGACGCCGCCCTGACACCGCGTGTGGGCGGCAGGTGACGGCGGAGGTCCGGGGTTCAAATCCCCGCGGGCCCACCACACCCTTCTCGGTTTCCTTAAAAACCACGGTTCCTACTGCTCGGAACGGTGCTATCATGGCTGGGATCCCTAGGAGGGGCGAGGACTGGCTCAGTATACTCAGGAGGCTCCACGGCGTCCTAAAGAGGGTGCCAGACCACTATACAGGAGGTATCCTTGGCTCCATGACGACGCCCCCCCACCCGCTGGGCTCGCTTGTCTTCCAGCTCTTTCATCTATACAACATCAATGACCTGGAGCTCTTCGCGGAGCTCCGAGGACTCGAGGAGGAGGCGGTGTCCATGATGGGGGAGATCATGGGGTGTGAGGGCTGTACGGGCATGGTGACCAGTGGGGGTAGCGAGGCAAACCTGGCAGCCCTCTACTTGGCAAGGGAGCACGGATATGACACCGTTTACGTTGCGCCCACGGCTCACGACTCGGTGTTTAAGGCTGCTAGGCTCCTAAGGATGAAGCTGGTGGAGGTGGGGCTCGACGGCGAGTACAGGATGTCGGCCAGGATCCTCGAGGAGAAGATGGAGGCTAACGGGCCCGGCATAGTCGTGGTCACCCTAGGAACCACGGGCCTCGGGCTCCTAGATCCCGTGGAGAAAATAGCTTCCATAGCCTCCAGTCAAGGCGGAGTAGTCCATGTCGACGCAGCTCTAGGGGGGTTTGTTGCGCCCTTCCTATACCCCGAGAGGAGGCTAGGCTTCCAAAACCCTGCCGTCGTGAGCGTAACAATGGATCCCCACAAGCTGGGCCTGGCACCCATACCTGCTGGGGGACTCGTAGTTAGAAGCGAGGAGTGGTTCTCGCCGCTGGTTTTTAAGTCCAGCTACATGCCAGCTGGCATACAGATAGGGCTCCTTGGCACAAGGACTGCGGCATCGGCGGTAGCGACGTGGGCCGTTATGAGGCACGTGGGTATGGAAGGGTACCGGCGACAGGCCCGCCGCCTCATGGGTCTAGCGAGGCGGTTCATAAGGCTCGCCGAGTCCAGGGGGCTGAAAGTGGCGGCAGAGCCGGAGGTGCCTGTTGTATGCCTGGAAACAGGGGATGCCGATGAGGTGTTGAAGAGGCTCGCCTCTAGGGGGCTTCTACTGTACAGGTGTGGCGTGGTTGAGGGGGTCAGAGTGGTCGTGATGCCGCACGTCACGTATGGGCACTTAAAGAGGGTAGTTGAGGTGCTTACACGGCTTCAAGGCTAGGCAAGGCTGGCAGCCATTTCTTCTAGGAGGGGTATTAGGCGGCGATTCTCCTTGGCTAGGTGCTTCTGTTTTAGGAGCAGCAGCTCCTCCAACAGATGCCCTCTACGCTTCGGGTCTTTCTCTCCCTTCAGGAGGCTCAGCAATTCATTCGTCCTCCTATGCTCCATCCTCAGCTCCTCTACAAGGTCGTGCCCTTCTAGCAGTGGGAACACTTCTTCCTCTTCAAACTGTACATGCCTCTCCCAGTAGTCTTGCAGGTTCTCCAGCGCTACGGCTATGCTTCCGCCTAGGCTTGCAGCACGCTTCTCGTGCAACAATTTCAGGTACCTAACTATAGCTGCCTCTATGAACCGATGCTCGTCGCGCAACCTCTCCACAAGGCTAAATATGTTGGCCTCCATCGGAGGTTCCTTATAGTTGGTTCACGCGGTTCAGATATAAAACCTAAGGTTCGGGATATGTACCATAATGTATATCTAGGCCCGTTTTTCGGCCTCCTCATCCTCTGACAGTTTCTCCAGCAAGGTTTGGAGGGGGTCATCCGCCCTTCTAGGCGGGGTCAGCGGGGCTTCCATGGCTCTTCTGAACTCCCGGTAGGCGGCGCCGAGGGTCCGGGCCAGCTTCACGAGATCCTTGGGTCTCACGAATAGTATGAGGAACGTGAATATGATCAGCAGCTCGCCAGCCTCAAGCATCTCCGCCACCCCCCGGCACAGCGGGCCTTAAGGTGCGGGCCTTTTCGCCATCCACCCGGAGGCCCCGGGCGTCCGTATTCGCCCCGGGTTCTCTCCCCATCAGCCCTGGTGTAGAGTAGTCCTGGAGCCCTAATAACGCTTTAACAAAGGCTTGCTGAATGGTAGAAAATATAAATGCACCCCTATAACCCTAGAGCCTGGGGCCCGGCCGTAGAGGCGTGGGTGCCGCGGTAGCTCAGCCTGGCAGAGCGCGGGGCTGTGGAGCCCCGCAGGGACTGCGCAGACACCCCGAGGCCCCGGGTTCAAATCCCGGCCGCGGCCCCACCACCCAGCGTGGGACCTGCGTTGAGGGTTCTTATAGTATTCATGGATGCGGATTCATGGGCCTCTATCCTGGACGATGCCGCCTATATTCTAGCGTCTGGCCTTTTACTGAGCAATAGTATAAGGCGGGACTCCAGGGTTTGCCTGGTGAGACGGTGGGATAAATATGAATGGCTATGCGTCGAAGGTTCCAGGGTGAGGAACCTGCGCCCGGATCTCGAGAGCGCGAGAGGCCTTGTACGCGCCTTCCTCAGGGGGCGGGGGAGAGACGCTGCTAGGCTAGGTAGGGGTCTTCCGCCGCTGCAGGGTAGGGCTTTTGAGGTCAAAGTTGGTCCAAGCGGCCCATCTCCTATCTGTAGTGACCCGTTGTCCGTAGTGTTCAACCATAAGGGCGAGTATGGGTCACTTGAGCCCCTATATGTGGCACCACCCCCTAGACTGGCAGCCAGCCTGGTCGCAGCTGTGAACATCTTATTAGACCGGGCTTGTCATGATAGGCCGGGATGCGCCGGTGGAGGGCCTGCTAGGCAAGGCGGCTGAGATTTTAAGGGAGCAACCGCTGTGCGACCGCTGTCTTGGAAGGATGTTTGCCAGGTTAGGTGTAGGTCTGGGCAACGATGAGCGGGGCAAGGCCCTGAAGACGCTCCTGGTAATGGAGCTTCACAGAAGAATAAGGTCTGGCGATGTATCCGCCGAGGAGGAGTTCAAAAGGCTGGCGCCGCGCCTGGGTAGCTACGCTACCCTCCTTTACGAGCAGCTTTTCGGCGAGAAGCCGGGGATGGAGGCCTGCGCCGTGTGCGGCGGCAGGCTTGGCGAGGTCATCGAGAAGGCGGCGGCCAGAGCCGCGGAGCTTGTTTCCAACTATGGTGCTCAGAGCTTCCTTGTGGGCTGCCGTGTGCCTGAAAGTGTCGTTGAGGCGGAGGAGAGGATAAAGCTCCGCCACGGCCTCACCTATGCAGAGTCTATAGCGAGTGAGGTTAGACGAGAAGTAGGCAAGAGGGTTAGGGACCTCACCGGCGTCGAGCCCGATTTCGCGGAGCCTGACATGGTCCTCCTGGTGGACTTCGAGACTGGTTATGTGGATGCACATCCTCTCCCTCTACTCTTTAAGGGGCGATACTGGAAGCTGGGTAGAAGGATCTCCCAGTCCAAGTGGATCCTGAGGGACAACGTCAAGAAGTACCCCTTCTCCGTAGAGGAGGCCCTGGAACCAGCCGCCAAGCTTGTCGGAGCCTCCAGAGCAGTACTCCACGCGGCCGGAAGAGAGGACGTGGATGCGAGGATGCTGGGCACGGGGCGCCCCATGGTGGTTGAACTCAAGTTGCCTCGGAGGCTGGACGTACAGCCGAAACGGCTGGCCGAGGAGATCAATAGTTCCCAGGAGCTGGTGATAGTAGTCCTCGACGGGCGGGCCAGGAGGCGTGACGTCAGGCTCTACAAGAGCGAGCGGGCCAAGACCAGGAAGGTGTACAGGGCAGTGTTTGTTACAGATGCAGATGTTAATGACGCCGCTCTCGCAGCGCTGGAGGAGGCCTTCAAGGACGTCAAGGTGAGGCAGCAGACCCCGCGCCGCGTTCTCCATCGACGCCCCGACATCGTGAGGTACAGGAGCGTGTATGGCGTGAAGGTGAGGCGTCTCGGGCCCGGCATGTTCGAAGCATTGATCAGCGCCGAGGGAGGCCTCTACGTTAAGGAGCTGATAAACGGGGATGAGGGTAGGACTGAGCCGAGCTTCTCAAGCGTTCTCGGCACCCAAGCCGAGTGCCTGGAGCTCGACGTGGTCTACGTGGAACTATAGTTTTATAAGAGCCCTCAAAACCGTCTATGGGGGGAACGCCAGCATGGTTAAAGCGCCTAGAGGTTTCCGGCACAGGACCAGAAAGCTCCTGAGGAAGAGGGTGAGAGAGAAGGGAGCCGTGCCGCCACTGAGCCTTATCCTGCACGAGTACAGGCCCGGCGACAAGGTCCACATAAGGATAAACCCCTCGGTTCACAGTGGCATGCCCCACAGAAGGTATCACGGTAAAACCGGCACGGTCGTCGGTAAGAGGGGTAAGGCTTACCTAGTGGAGGTATACCTGGGCGATAAGAGGAAGCTACTGATAGTGCGTCCTGAGCACCTGCGCCCCGCTGGCCAGAAGGCCCAGTCCTAAATATATAGAAATGAATAATTATCCCACACGCTTAAATAATTGGTAAAGGGAAGCAGTGGAGGTGCAGCTATTTGCCCGAGGTTCTGGAGAAAACTGACCTAACCATACCTGAAGCGCTCGAGATACTTAGAAAGAGGGCTTCGGAGGGCGAGCTCTCAGAGCTCCAGACTAGGGCTCTCACATATCTCGAAACTTTCGCTAAATGCAGCGCCGACAACGCCAGAAAACTTGTCCAGGAACTCGAGGAGAGGGGTGTTGAGAGAGAATACGCGATAATGGTTGTCAACATAGCGCCCCAGACAGTGGACGAGCTCCGCACTATCCTGGCTGGTTCGGGAAAAACATACACGCCTGAGGAACTCGAGGAGATCGTTGGGCTGGTCGCCAAGTACTGCGGCTCCCAGGAGTGATGTCCCTCTCACCCAGAATGTTCTGACCTGGTGGTAGGAGTGTATCATCGTCCAAGGGAGAGAGGTGGAAGGGAGCCGCATCCGAAGGAGGAGTACGCTTACATTCTGGACTATCTGCCTAGGGGCAACCCTTTAGACAGGCATGAGCCGCATAGAAGCAAGCCGGTGGCCCAGGCGCTGGGCGACAGGTTCTTCACGCTTCTCGAACTCCACCCTAGGCCCTTCATGCCGGTCGAGATAGGTGAGAGAGTCTATATAGGCAGAGGTCTAAGGGATAAAATAGCGCATGTTTTCGGCAGGATAGACTATGACGACTTAACGTCTGTGGCTAAGGGCAATCTGCCCTCCACGGTTTCAAGGATCATTCAGGAGAAGGAGAGAGTATTCGTAGAGTTCTTCAACAAGGCTGGTGCGGTGACATTGAAGCTCCACGTTCTCGAGCTTCTGCCTGGCATAGGCAAGAAGACCCTGAAGGTTCTGCTAGACGAGAGGGAGAGGAAGCCCTTCGAGAACTTCGAGGATATAAAGACCAGGGGCCGCATAACGGACCCTGTGGCCATCCTCACGGAGAGAATAGTGGCGGAGCTCAGGGGCGAGGAGAAATACTACTTGTTCGTACGCCCCCCGCCTCACAGGCCGGGCATATACTTCGGCTTCCTCGAGAAGCTGTACGAGCAGTTGGGAGGCTTTGACTAGTCCCCCACCCCTTGATTCTAGGAGAAGCCTCCTCCACTGGACCCTCAATGTTTTGAGGCTACATGGCATTAGGCCTTCCAGGAGGCTGAGCCAGTCCTTCGTGGTTGAGCCTGGCCTTGTCAAGGAGGTTGTGGGCTGGGTTGAGGCAACCGCCCCGCGAGCGGTAGTGGAGATTGGGGCTGGGCTCGGCACTCTCACGTACCACTTAGCGCTGAAGGCGCCCAGGGTCTACGCGGTAGAGGTGGATCCCCGGCTGGCCAGAGTGGTTGAAGAGGTCACTCGGGACCTGGGCAACGTGGAGGTGATAGTGGCTGACGCCTTAGAACACCCGATTGGGCTGGGGGATGCGGCTGTCTCCAACGCGCCCTACCATATAACTGGGCCTTTGATAGCTAGAGTGCTCAGAGAGAACTCATTCAAGAGGGCGGCACTTCTGCTCCAGGCTGAGGTAGCTGCCAAGATACTGGCATCGCCAGGCAGCCCCGACTATGGCAGGCTAACGGTATTTGTGAACTATTTGGCCAGACCGGTGCCCGGTGGAGTGTACCATCCTTCTTGCTTTTATCCTAGGCCCAAGGTGTACTCGAGGCTTGTCTACCTGGAGAGGACGCGAAACTATGACGAGCATGCCTGGGCCTTCGAAGAGCTGGCCCGCTGCCTCTTCAACCAGATTAATAAGATGGCCCGCAAGATAGCTAGAAGGTGCCTGGAGAAGCTTTCAGATATAGGGGTGGAGGTAAGCCTGGAATGGCTGGGGACAAGGAGGGTACGGGAGCTGGGCCCAGAGGATGTGGAGAAGCTACTAGAATATCTTGTGGCTCGGAGGAGAGACTAACGGTGCTCGAAGGCGTCTATGCCCCGGCCGAGGACAGCTACCTGCTGCTTGAGGAGGCTTTAAAAAGGGTAAAAACGGGAGAGGGGCTCGTAGTAGAGGTTGGTAGCGGGACGGGGATCGTAGCCGTAAGCCTGGCTTCCAGCCTCTGCACTGAAGTTGTAGCCATAGACGTGCTACCCCAGGCGGCGCTTAACACACTAATAAACGCTGATAGGATGGGAGTGCGCCACCTAGTCCACGTGGTTCAGGGCGACCTTATATCGAGCCTGAGGAGGGGGGCTTGCGGCACGACGCTGTTCAACACCCCATACCTCCCCGTAGACGAGCGCGAAGAGCCTGCTGGCTGGGCTTGGAGTGGGGGCAGAACCGGCGTGGAAGAGGCCCTGCGTCTCGTAGAACAGGCGGAGAAAGCGGGTTGTAAGAAGCTTCTCCTAGTCTCCTCGAGCCTAGCTGACCTTGATTCCCTCAGGAAGTGTCTGGAGGAGGCTGGATTCGCGCACCGGGTGGTCTCCTCCAGGCACTTCTTCTTCGAGGACATAGTATTGTTGGAGGCCGAGAGGCTTGAGGCTCAGGGTGGTCCTAGTAGAGCCTGAGGGTAAGGTGAATGTAGGTTTCGTGGCCAGGACCTGCGTCAACTTCGGCGTGGACGAACTCTACCTTGTCAGCCCTAAAGCCGAGATAGACGAGGAGGCACTCAGATACGCCGCTAAGGCTAGGGGCTTCCTAGAAGGCGCATCTATAGTGGATAGCCTCGACGAGGCGCTAGAAGGCGTAGACGTCTCCGTCTGCACAACCAGCAGGCATGGACAGAGGCACGACGTGTTGAGGCACACTATAACGGCTGAGGAGCTTGCAAGGAGGATGCACCGCTGGAGCAGCATGGCAATAGTTTTCGGAAGGGAAAGCACAGGCCTGACTAGGTCGGAGCTGGCTAAGTGCCACTTGGCGGTTACTATTCCCGCCAGCCCCGAATACCCTGTTCTAAATCTCTCCCACGCGGTCGCAGTGGTACTCTACGAGCTCTGGAAGGCGCGGAGCGGCGCTACCACTGCCTTCTACGAAGCGGCAGATGCGGAGACGATCGGCTTGGTGGAAAAGTACGTGTCGAGGCTGGTGCAGCTCTTAGGCATACCGGAGCCCAAGAGGACGCTGGTGCCTCTCTCGGTTCGAAGAATACTGTACCAGGCCGCACCCTCCAAGGCTGAGGCCCTTAACTTCCTCTACCTGGTGAGGAAGTGCATATCCGGCGTCGAGGGGTGCAGGGAGGAGTGACTAGGCTCCTATTCACGGTTAATCCCGGGCTGGAGGATATTTCCGCCGAGGAGATCAGGGCCGAGGTCCCCGAGATACGCCTAGTTGAGGAGAGGGCGCCCCACGGCCGGGTGGTCGTCGAGACAGCCCTACCTGTAGGTAGGCGGCTCTGGGAGGCCATAGAGAGGCTGCGTAGCGTTCATAGGGTCTCGATCCTCCTGGCCTCGGGCAGGGTCTGCGGGAAACCAGAATGCCTAGAGGCTGTTGGGAAGGCGGTTGAGCTGAGCGGCGTGGACGCCTATATCACCCCGTTCACCAGCTTTGCTGTGAGGGCTTATCGGCATGGGAGCCACGAGTATACCAGCATGGATGTGGCCAGGGTGGCTGGCGAGGCCGTGATCAAGGCTGTAACCAGGAAGTGGGGCAGAAGGCCCGAGGTCTCCCTAGACCACCCCTCAGTGATTGTGGGTGTACACGTGATTGGGGACGAGTTCCACGTGGCGGTTGAGCTGAGCGGCGATATTTCGGGTCACAGGAGGGGCTACAGGATATACGACCACCCGGCCGCGCTGAAGCCGACAATAGCCTACGCCATGCTGGTGCTGGGCGGTGCCCGCGACGGCGAGGTGATTCTTGACCCAATGTGTGGAGGCGGCACTATAGCCATAGAGGCTGGCATGCTGTTCGAGGACGCGGAGATCATATGCATGGACAAGAACCCCCGCCACATTAGGGGGGCTAAACTCAACGCCGCTGCGGCCAGGCTCGACACCAGGATAAGGTTCCTGGTGGGCGACGCAAGAAGGCTGGAAGAATATGTAAGCCATGTCGACCGGGTGGTCTCCAACCCGCCCTATGGTATAAGGATGGGTGATCCTCGGTCGGTTCGCAGGCTGTACTCGGATTTCCTAGAGTCACTGTCTAGGATCCTCTCGCCGGGCGGTACGGCTACGCTGATAACCACCGAACACCGCTACGTCTCGCGCCGCGCCGCCGAGGCAGGCCTCAGCCCCGTGGAGGAGCGGACAGTGGCTCACGGTGACCTGTGGGTGAAGATACTTGTGCTTAGACGAGAAACTTAAAAGAGCCGCCCGTCTAGGTGGTGTGGGAGGGAGTAGCGATGCCTCTGAGGCCAGCACGCTGCTATACGCATTTCTCGGGGCCACCCTACACTAGGAAGGAGTACATACCCGGCGTGCCCCAGCCCAAGATAGTGAAGTTCGAGATGGGCAATCCTAAGGTCGACTACGACATAATAGCGGAGCTATACGTTACCGAGCCTGGCCAGATAAGGCACAACGCCCTAGAGGCCGCCAGAGTAATGGTGCACAAATACTTGTCCACCACCATCGGCGAGGCCAACTACTTCTTCAAGATAAGGGTGTACCCACACCACGTGCTCAGGGAGAACAAGATGATGGCCTTCGCAGGAGCCGACCGTCTCCAGGATGGCATGAGGCAAGCCTTTGGCAAGCCTATTGGCACCGCTGCCAGAGTCTATCCGGGCCAGGCCATACTGGAGATCAGAGGCAAGAAGGAGCACCTGGAGCAGATAAAGGAGGCTCTGCGGCGCGGAGGCTCTAAGATGCCGCTGCCGACCAGGATAAGGATAAGGGAAGTAGAGAAGCGGTAGTCCAGCGGTTCCAGCTATGACGGCCAGCATCCATGATTTCTACGAAATAGATCTTGACAGGATATGTTCACAGCTCAGAGACAAGGAGGCCTCTCGGGTTCTCTTAGAACTGCCTGACGGCCTTAAACACTTCTCCGCGCAACTGGCCAGGGAGATAGCCGAGAAATGTGGATGCCAAGTTTACATCAGGGCGGGCCACGTCTATGGCGCTTGCGACATGGGGTATAGGGAGGCCGAGCTTGTGGGTGCCACCCACATAATCCATTTAGGCCACACTGAGTATCCACGGTCACTCTACACCCATGTGTCAGGTGCAAGGGTCAAGGTCATATACGAGCCTGTGAAAAGCAGGCTGACCATATCTCAAGCCATGGTCGGTAGAACCATAGATCTCCTCAAAATTAGGAACGTGAAGAGGGTTGGCCTACTAGCCACTGTTCAGCACGCCCATCTGCTAGTAGGCCTCGCTCACATGTTGGAGGAGGGCGGAGTAAAGCCCATAATTGGGCGTCCAGCCTTCCCTGAATCCGTGCCGGGCCAGGTGCTGGGCTGCGAGTACAGCGCCGCACTAGGCTTAGCCGATAGGGTTGATGGCTTCGTCATAGTGAGTGGCGGAGCCTTTCACAGCATAGGCGTCGTCCTGGCCACAGGTAAGCCCACCATCCAGCTCGACCCCTACAGGAGGGACGCTGTAGATATGACGGCCGAGGCCTATAGGGTCCTCAGGCAACGGTACGGCGTCATACTGAAGGCTATGGACGCTGAGGGGTGGGCCATAATACTGGGTAGCAAGAGCGGGCAACTTAGGCTCTCCCTGGTCAAGCAGCTAGAGAGGCTCATAGAGGGGAGAGGGCATCGTTACTACAGGTTCGTGGTGGACCAGCTGGATACCGATGTTCTGAGGAACATAGACAGCACTGAGATAGATGCCTTCATAATAACGTCCTGCCCCCGGCTCCCTATAGACGATCTCTACGCCTATCA
>WAQK01000025.1 GCA_015520265.1 Pyrodictiaceae archaeon
CCACAGGGCTCCCTAAGGGAACCTACCATACACACAGGCAAATAGTGCTCCACACGGTTTCGACAGCGCTCCACATTTCGGCCTTCATCCCTGACGAGTTCAGGATAAACTACACCAGCGTGTTCATGCACATAGTTCCGATGTTCCACGTCTATTCGTGGGGCCTGCCCTATCTCTCAACAATGCTAGGCCTCAAACAGATATACCCTGGAAGATTCGACATGGGCGCCTACCTAAAACTACTCGCCGAGCACAGGGTGACCCACACTGCAGGCGTGCCAACCATACTCTACATGCTGCTGACGCACCCCGACTTCCCCAAGTACAAGGAGAAGATAAAGGGCCTCGTCTTCGTCGTCGGCGGCTCCGCGCTGCCCAGAGGCCTCGCCAAGGCGGCATGGGACAACGGCATCAAGGCCACAGTGGGCTACGGCATGACCGAGACCGCGCCTGTCCTAACGCTAACCACGGTGAAGGCTGCGCTGCTCGACAGGCCTGAGGAGGAGAAGTGGGAACTCATGGCCCAGCGCACCGGCCTCCCGATACCCTTCGTCCAGCTCCGCGTGGTGGATGAGGAGATGAGGGACGTGCCCAGAGACGGCAAGACCATGGGCGAAATAGTGGTAAGGACGCCTTGGGTGACCCGCGAGTACTATAAGGATCCCGAGAAGACCAGCAAGGCCTGGAGGGGAGGCTGGTTCCACACCGGCGACATAGCGGCATGGGACGAACACGGCCACGTCCTGATAATGGATAGGGAGAAGGATGTCATTAAGAGCGGAGGCGAGTGGATCTCCTCTCTACGCCTAGAGGACCTGATAAGCCAGCACCCCATGGTAGGCGAAGTAGCGGTAATAGCAGCCGAGCACCCCAAGTGGGGCGAGCGGCCCATAGCTGTCATAGTGCCCCGCCCAGGATACGAGGACAAGCTGAAGCCCGAGGACATCATGGAGCACCTCAAACAGTTCGTAGAGAAGGGTACGATACCCAAGTGGTGGCTCCCCGACAAGGTCATCATAACAACAGAACTTCCCAAGACCAGCGTAGGCAAGATCAATAAACGCGCCCTCCGAGAAAAATATGGGAAAATCCTTGTTTCAAGGCAACACTAAGCCTATTCTTTTTCAATTCACATCCACCCTGAGATGCAGACCATCAATATGAGCCTCAGGCGAGGCACGTATACCCGCGTTTTCAAGTCCAACCCAGCCAGCATGGGCTTACTGCCAGCCACTACTAGTGTGCCCTGACGTCATTGCGTGTTCCCTGCCACACCCAGAGGGAGTACGCCAGTTTCAACGCACCTCACCATAAGGCTAAGACCTGCCCCCAGGGGCAACTGTGAACTCTCCTCTAAAAGGTTGCACAGGCCCCGCCCCGACCAACTATACGTGCCACATCGGAGCTTCAGCCATCCTACCTAAACATCCGGAGAAAGGCCAGCGAAACTGTTTCCGGTCTCAGGAATATTCATGGAGTAATCTCTCATATCGCGTTAAAGCGGGGAAACAACGCATTGAGATACAGATGAACCCTGAGAGGGCCGTAAAATACTGGTGGGGCCGCGGGGATTTGAACCCCGGACCACGGGGGCCCAAGCCCCGCATCCTGCCAGGCTAGACGACGGCCCCCTAACGCTCCATGGGAAAGGGTATTGTTGTCAGGTTTTATTCTTTGTTTCCGACACCGAGTATCTCGCCGAGCCTCTCGGGATGTTCGAAGTATATGTGGAGGGCCAAGGCGTATGGCTGGGTTAGCGTGGTGTTGCAGTAGGGGCATCTGTCGGTGTCAAGGGCCTCCGCTATGTCGTCGAGCACGTTTAGGTCGACGAGGCTCTTGTCAGGTATTTGGCCTGAGAGGTTGCTGGTCCTGGTGAGGAACCATTTCTTCTCAGTTCTAAGCTTGATGGTTTCGCCCGTGTAGAGGTGTATCTCTACAAGAGACCCCTTACTCCTATCGTGGAACTTGATCATTTTGACGGGTATACCCCTCTTCCTTAGGGCCTCGAGGAGGTTTAGGGCCTGCTCATCTATATATGTGGACACGGACACGCACCTTCCGCGTGGTGGAGGTCTTATGGTGGCCCCTGGAGGGGCTCTATATAAAGATTAGGTTTGCCTTACCTTTCCCGTGCCTCGGTTTCGGCGAGCCTCTGCTCGGGATCCGTATTCACGTAGTTAACAGAATACTGTATGACCAGGTTCTTGGTAGCCTCGTGGAGGGCCACCCAATCCTCATATCTTAGCCGCCACCCCACGGCCCCGGCTAGGTCGTCAACCTGCTCCGGCTTTCTGGCCCCAGGTATAGGTACCACCACGGGGCTACCCGCGATGAGCCAGTTGAGAGCGACCTGGACTGGCTTCTTGCCGTATTTCTCGCCTATATCTCGGAGAAGCTTCACGATGCCCCAGACGCGGCCATAGTTGTCGGGGTGGAATACGGCGTTACCCCTCCTAACGTCGTGAAACTCGTAGCTGCCTGGCTCGTACTTGCCTGTAAGCGCGCCCTTAGCTATAGGGCTCCACGCCTGCACCGTTATGTCGTGGAGCTCGGCATAGGGGATTATCTCCTCCTCCGCCCATCTCTCCACCAGGTTGTACTTAACCTGAACCACCTCCACATCCTCCCTGGCCAGGCACTCGCGGAACTTGTCTATAAGCTCCACTGGATGGTCGCTCAACCCTAGATGGCTAACCTTGCCCAGATGCACAAGCCTCTCCATGGCCCTCGCATAGACGCATACTGGGTAATTGCTCCAGCAGGGAGGCCAGTGGGCCAGCAGCACGTCCACATGGGTGAAGCCGAGGTTCTTGAGGCTCTTCTCCAAGGCTCTCGGTATGTCTATAGGGTTCAGGAACTCCCCGGGAATCTTGGTCGATACCACCACGTCGTCCCGCGGTGCATCAGCCTCTCTAAGCGCGTATCCCAGGAGGTACTCACTTAGGCCAGCACCATAAACCATGGCGGTGTCGAAGAAGTTTATTCCCCTCTCCAGGGCTTTTTCGACGACCTTGACCGCCGCTTCGCGCGACACAGGGCCCCACGCCTCGCTGAACTGCCAGGCCCCGAGGCCGATACGCGACACCTTGAGGCCTGTCCTGCCCAGCCTCACATACTCCATTTCCACAGCCTGCACCTGGCATGTGGTTTTTGCCTGCCCCTAATTAACGGTGCAGTATATACTCAAGGGTTTTTACAGTGAGCTGGCCATGGTTCCCTGGTGGGTCTCTTGGAGGCATTTCTCGAGTTCCTCAGGTCCAGGAGGAGTATAAGGAGGTTCCAGGGAAGAGAGGTGCCCCAGGACCTCTTGCTTAAGGTTCTCGACACGGCTAGGTGGGCTCCGAGCTCTAAGAACAGGCAACCATGGGAGTTCATAGTGGTTCGCCGGAAGGAGATCCTGGTGAAAATGTCTAGGCTTAGCCCCGGGGCACGCCCCCTCCAAGGCGCCTCAGCTGCAGTAGTTGTGGTCGTCGACCCAGATAAGGCTCCGATAACACACCTTATAGACGGCGCCCTGGTATCCCTCTATATACAGCTGGCTGCCCATGCTGTAGGTCTCGGCACAGTATGGATAGAAGCGCTGAAAATCGCGGATGGTCTACGCGAAATCCTGGGTATACCGGAGGGGCTGATACCGGTCTCGGTGATAGCCTTGGGATTCCCTGCAGAGTCCCCGCCACCGAGGCCGCGCAAATCCTTGCAGGAGCTTCTACACTTCGAGCTGTATGGGAGAAGAGGGCCAGACGGGCTATAGTTGGGGCCTGGTGGCGCCGCGGGCGGGATTTGAACCCGCGCGGGGATACCCCCACCGGCTTAGCAGGCCGGCGCCCTACCAGGCTAGGCCACCGCGGCACTCAGGTCTGGCCCGGGTAAAAATATCGTGAGAAGGGAGGGTTTAAGGGTTTTCCCTTCTGCCGGGTTTTACGCCTTATGTCGTCACCTTGAGGCCGCCGAATATGCTTAGGTAGGCTAGGAGGCCGTCGGTCAGGTCTCGGATGGAGACCATGCCTACGGGTTTGCCTTCCTCGTCGACTACTGGTAAGTGCCTTATCCTGGCCTCCACCATTTTCTGTATGGCTGAGGGCAGCGGGTCTTCCGGCCTAGCGGTTATCGGGTTTTCTGTCATGATCTCCCATACCGGTATGCCTTTGCCCACTAGCAGGTTTGAAACTGCATAGATCATGTCGCGCTCGGTCACTATTCCTACGAGTTTGCCCGAACCGTCCACAACTAGCACGCTGCCGATCCTGTTGTCATACATTAGCTTGGCGGCCTCCTCCAGTTTTGCGTCGCGGTGAATCGTTATTACGGGGGTAGTCATGATGTCGCCTACACGGATAGGTATTCTTCTACGGGGATGAAAGATCATTTCTTACCTCCGTGTGAAATTATCTACGCCGTGATAATAATAGGTATCGCATCGCCGCGGGGTGCGCGGCCCCCGCCACCTAGGAACCAGGACCCGCTGCGGGTCCCCCATGCCCGTTCCAGTCGCTCCGTTGACCCGTGAACGCCGAGGTCCGGGGTTAGGTTGCTCCCTTCCGGGCCTGGCCAGGTTCCCCCGGCAAAGGCGGTAGCTACCCGCCCTCCGGCGGGCGCCCCGCCACCCCCGGCCCCACGGGGCGGAGGTCATCGGCGGTGCATGGGCCCTGGCCAGCGGATCCTGGCCCCGGTGGCGGGTTACTGGCCCCCGCATTACGCCCGGTTTCGGGTTACGAGGGAGGGCGAGCCCCTCGGCCCTACCCGCGCACCCCAGAAGGTTACAGTATGGCCCCGGGTTAATATTTCCGGCTATAACCGGCTGTAAAGGGGGTGTGGTAGCCGGGCGGGGATTCGAACCCCGGTCACGGGGGCTCCTCCCGGGCCACGCCGCCGGTCCAAAGCCCCGCATCCTTGGCCGCTAGACGACCCGGCTCCCCCTGGTCCAGGGTATTCTGTATTGTGGCTGGGTTTATTAGCGTTGATCCGGATGGTACGGTTAGCATTGGAGGGCGTAGTCCCTTGCCGGTTAGGATATACGACGAGCTGCATGGATTCGTGGAACTCAGCGAGCTGGAACAAAGACTTGTTGACACGCTGGTGTTCCAGAGGCTGAGGAGGATAAGGCAGCTCAGTGCCGCCTTTCTAGCCTACCCCGGCGCCGTTCATACAAGGTTCAGTCATAGTCTGGGCGCCATGCACCTGGCTGGCAGAATAGCCGGGAGACTGGCCAAGGAGGGCTTGGTGCCGGGTGATGACGTCGAACTTCTCCGCGTAGCAGCGTTGCTTCACGATGTGGGACACCCTCCTATGAGCCACACTATCGAAATGTACTATAAGCGCCGGTTCTCTGAAGGCGCCCATGAGAGACTTAGCTACGAGATCATAGTAGGAGACCCGGAGGTCTCGGAGATACTTTCAGGCTCTCCTTTCACGCCCAGGGAGGTGGCGGACCTTGTGGTGGGGAGGCACTCTAACCATGCATACAGCATGCTCATCTCCAGCGACTTGGACGTGGACAGACTAGACTATCTCCTACGTGACGCTAAGCACACGGGCGTCGCGTATGGGATGATAGACTTGGAACGCATAGTATCAACGCTCACCATGTCCGGCGATAACCTTGCCCTAGAGGTTAAGGGGATCAGCGCGCTGGACAGCTTCTACGTTGCGAGGCTCCACATGTACCAAGCCGTCTACTATCATAAGACGATCACAGGATTCGAGCTGCTCCTGGAGAGGATCTATGAACTCCTAGTGGAAGAGCTGGGTTTCCACAGGCTCAGAACCGTGGAGGGCTTGGTTAAGATGGTTAGGAGCGGCGAATTTGCGTATTGGGACGACGTGTGGCTCCTCCATCTGATCAAGGAGGCTGCTCAGGGCCGCCTCGACGTAGGCTCGGAGACCAGGAGGCTGGCCGACTCATTTCTAAGAAGGCGGGCACCCCAGCTGGTTGTCGATAGTTCGAAGCTAAGCTGGGCGGAGCCAGAGACGGTATCCAGGGGGATGCTGGAGGAGGTGCGTGAAGAACTGGAAAGGTCTTCTCAAGAGGGGGATCTGGTCATACTGGACGTTGTACCCGTTGTCAGGGCGTCGAGGTCCGTGAGGGTCCTGGTGGACGGCGAGCTAGTGGACCCCTCAATCCTGGAGTTCAGCCTTCTCAGGTTCATGCCTCGCTCGTTCATAGTTGCCAGGGTGTACAGGGCCTAGCCGCCGCTGGTGAAAGGCAGTACTGTGACTTCGTCGCCTTTTTTGACTGTAGTGTCGAGGCCCGCTGGCCGGCCGTTAACCAGGATGATCACTTCATCCCAGTTTACATTGCCTTTAAGCCGCAGGAGTTCCCGGATCTTCGCGTTTTCGGCGTTTATCTCCTCCTCGTGGACTCCCGCTATGCTGGCCAGGTAGCCCACATACTTGACCTTGATCATTTTCGGGCACCTGCTACTGATCTGGGTGATGGGTAGAATAAGGGTTGCCGCAAAAAGGCTGGGGCTTAGGGTTCCAGCTTCACGACTTTCGAGAGCTGCTCCGCCACATCGGCCAGGCCTAGCTTTTCAAGTGTGGTTCTCCGCGGCACGCCCCTGCTGTCCCAGCCCCTTATCTCGTAGTAGTAGTCTAGGAGCCTCTGGTACTTCCCGGGGTCCAGGCTGACTCCCTTGAATGGTCCCTTGGTCAGCTTGGTTTCGAACCATTTTCTGGGCGGCGTGTCCATCTCCCGGCTCCAGCCTCCGTGCTCCCTGATCCAGAAGGCCCTGATCTGCGCGTAGATCCTGTCGGCCACGGCGTTGAAGTCTTCCAGGCTCATTGTTACGCCGGTGGCTGCGTGGAAGAGCTTAGGGTAGTACTCTAGGTTTAGGCCTATCTCTATCCAGGGGAGCCTGCAGGCCACTATGCTTTCAAACATTCCCCCCCTTATCCTCTGGAACTCTACCACCTTCTCCGCCTTCTCCCTACCGTAGCCTAGCCTGTCGGTCTTGGTTTCCCATGCTATGACCCACGCATCCTTATGGTGTGCTCCTATAGGTGAAGTGGCGTAGGCCAGCGCCATGCCTGGCGCTGCGTGGCACTCATAGGCGGAGACCTCCAGGCCCTTGACGTGAACCGCGTACTTTGGCGCGTCACCTCCAAGCTTCTCGGCAGTCCTCCTTACGCCCAGGGATAGTAGCTCGCCGAGCCCCCTCCTATGGACTATGTCCTCGAGGAGCTGCTTAGCGGCGTCGAAGTCTCCCCACTCTATTTTCTCCTGGATTACACCCTTCTCGCTCAGCTCCATAGCAAATCCTATACTGTTGCCCAAACTAATGGTGTCGATCCCGTACATGTCAGCAAGCCTGTTGAGGACGGCGACCTTCTTGAGGTCGCCGAGCCCTATATTGCTACCAAGCATGGCAACGTTCTCGTAGTCCAGCTCGCTTTCCAGGCCGTTGGCATCCGTAATCACGTTACCGCAACTCATGTTGCAGAGGGGGCAGCTCCTCTGCCCTATCTTGTATTCCTCCATCTTGTAGCCGTCTATCCCCCTATACTCGTCGAAGACGCCCTCGGAGAAGTTGTATGCCGGTAGAACGCTGTTCTCCTGACTCCACTGGATGGTGAGCATCGTTCCCTGCCGCATCCAGAAATCGTACATGGAGGACTCCTTGATGGCCCTGTAGGCCTCTGCGCCTATCCTGGCCAGCTCCTTGGGATCATGTACCTCGGGGCTACCGGTCCCCTTCACCACTACAGCCTTGAGCTTCTTGCTGCCCATGACGGCGCCCATGCCTGGCCTGCCCGCGCTGCGGCCCTCCTGGGAGATAACTGTGGCGTAGCGAACCAGGTTCTCGCCTGCCTGGCCTATGAGTAGGATCCCCGCCGTCTTGCCGTACCTCTCGCGGAGCCTCCTCTCAGCAGTGAACGTGTCTAAGCCCCAGAGGTCGTCGGCTGGCTCGAAGCTGACCTTGCCGTCCTCCACGACCAGCACCACAGGTTTTTCGGAGGCGCCTTTCACCACTATTGCGTCGTATCCGGCTTTCCTCATCTCCACCGAGGCCATGCTGCCTATATTGCCGTCGCCGTACCCGCTGGTTAGGGGACTCTTGGCGGCCACCACCATTTTGCCGGAGCTAGGCACGGTGAGGCCTGTTAGGGGGCCGGTGGCGAAGACGAGGACATTGTGGGGGCCCAGGGGGTCGGCACCCGCGGGCACCTCCTCCCATATTATCCTGGCCGCGAAGCCTCTTCCTCCGACCCACTTGGCGGCGAATTCCGGCGCGATTTTCTGGACACTGTACTTCTTCTCGGTGAGGTCTACTCGGAGAATTGCACCGTTCCATCCCTTCAAAGCGGGGCACCACTATGATCATGTTGGCAGTATAATTAATATCCTCCCGTGCGTCACGTTGTGGAGGAGTGCCGTGGCATGCCGAGAGAGATCCTGGTTGACGCTAAGGGTCTAGCGTGTCCAGGGCCCTTCATAGAGTTCCTAAAGGCGTTCAAGAAGGCCCAGCCGGGCGACAGGATCATAGTTTTGTCAAACGATCCCAACACGGAGAAGGATATACGGATGTGGACTGAGAGGGCTGGGCAGAAGCTGGTGCGTGTCACGGTGGATGGCGATCTCTGGACCATAGTCGTCGAGAAGGTCTAGCCGTGGCGCTACAAATATTATCCGCGCGTTCTCCCGTGTGCGTCGGATAGAGATGAAGCCCAGAGCGATCGGTGCAGTGGCTGCTGTGGCCGGGATAGTCTACACTGTTCTGGGACTGGCGCTCGTCGAGGAGCCCCGCGTCCATATGGCTCTCCTAGGCCTAGGTGCGGCTTATGTTTTCGCGGCTGGCGTGGCCATAGTGTACGCGGCCAGCTTCAGGGGTGCCGGGCCCCGCGAGGAGCTCCTGCTAATTCATGTCGCCAGCACGGTGGTCCTCCCCCTGGTGGCTGGCTACTTCTGGGACTACGTGGCGCCTGTGCTCCTGGTATCAGCTGTGTCTGGGCTTTACGCTATCTACGTATATGTGAGGAGCGTTGGCGGCGATGCTAGGGTGCCTGCACTTCTCCTCTGCTACCCCTACCTCGCCGTGGTTCCGCTGGCCCTCCTCCTCCAGGCTGGTAGGGTCTGGCTGCTCGATTTCTACCTCCTGCTCGCCTACCTGTTCCCGGTGCCCATGATCTATGCTGTCTCCCTCCACTCTTTCCCAAAAACGTATGGGTACAGGTTCAGCTGGCCGTGGACTGCCGCCACGCTGCTCACCCATGCAGCGGGTGCGACACTGGCGTTGGCCGGGCTTCAGGCAGGGTTTGTACTCATGGCTGCCAGCATGGTTCCCTATCTCCTAGCCATAGGTATCCATAGGGTGCCTGAGGCCCTAGGGTTCGCCTCCAAGCTAGGGAGCGCTGCCAGGAAGGCGCATACCTACCTGGTGACGGGCTACTTGTTCGCCGCTGCCGCAGCGATCTACGTCCTCTACCTCCAAGTCATGGCATACCTCGGGGACGCCCCGCTGCTGCAGGTGATCCACGCCGTGTTGATGGGATTTGTAGGCATGCATATCTATACCCATGCACCCCTGATGCTTCCCGTCATGCTAGCAACGCCTACGGCCAGAAGGTATACGCCAACCCCCTATATGCTGCTCCTGGCCTCTACGTTGGCCAGATACCCGTATCCCGATTTATCCTACGGGTTAATGGTGGCCAGCCTGGTAGCGCTGGTGCTGGTCGTTAAGCCTGCGCGGAGAAAAATTATTAGCCCACTCACGAAGGAGACTAATACGAGCCGCCGTAGCTCAGCTCGGTAGAGCGCCGCCCTGGTAAGGCGGAGGTCCCGGGTTCAAACCCCGGCGGCGGCTCCATTCCCCGTTTCCCATGCCGCTTCACGGCTTCTTCACCGTGGAGGGAGGTACTTGCTGTAGGAGGCGCAGCTGTAGGCGTTGTCCAGCACCAGTTTCAGTGTCTCGGCGTCATCTATCCTGTAGGCGTAGTTTAGGTTTACAAGCCTGAATAGGCCGCGGCTGACCTCTATCTGGGTGGAGAAGCGGAGGCGGGAGAGGTGGCCTACTCGTGCCAGTAGTGTCTGGAGCTTCCTGGACGTTGCGGCTAGCCTTCCTCTGAAGGAGGCGGCTTTCCGGCCGTCCAGGTACACGGTTACTTTGGCCTCCAGGTCCTGTGAGGGGTTGAGGTCCTCGGCGAACCTCTCGTAGAGGGCTGGTATCGCCGTCTTGGAGGCGTAGATCCTGCCGATCCCCGTGTAGATGTAGACGGCGAACCCCCTTTCGAGGAGCCACCCCACTGCTTCACGCGCCCTGTCCAGGGGCATCTCGAGGCCCCGTGCCAGGACGTCTATGGGCATGGGGTTTTCGAGGGCTTCGAGGACTCGGCGCCTCCTGCTGAGGCTCCACACATAGTCAACTACGCCTGGATCGATGTTGACGTGGACCCCGGCTCTCCTCGCCTCCAGGAGGCCGTCCACCAGACTGTCAACATCGACTGTGTCGGGGGTTGTTATGAAGACCACCCAGCGGTGCCTGAACCTGGCGCCCTCGCTGGCCCTGAGCACCCTGCCTAGCCGCTGGATGAACCGCAGGGGGCTAGCCGTGTTGCTCCACACCACCATCAAGTCGGCCTCGGGAAGGTCTATGCCCTCCTCCCCGGCGCTGGTGGATACTACGACTCTGGTGTTCCGCATTCTTGCCTTCTCCAGCGCGGCAGCGGGGTCTATGCGGCGCCGCCCTAGTATGAGGGCGGTGCCCCAGCCTCTTAGCGCCTTGTGGAGGTAGGTTGCCACGGCTACGCGTTCCACGAAGACCAGGGCTTTGGCGAAGCCCTCATGGTCCCTTAGCACCCTTAGAAGGGCGTCGAGCTTATGGGCCAGCCTGACATCGGGGCTGTAGAGGAGGCTGGAGACGGTGTCTGGGAGGACCTGTTTCAGCCTCTCGCCTGACTCGAGGCTCTCCCTCAGGGCCAGCGCGCCGTCTCTGACAAGCCACCTTATGGCGTTGCCCAGGAGGGCTCTCTCGTGGCCGGCCACCTTCTCCCAGGCCTTCTCCAGCTCCTCGTAGAGCCTCGTCTCCGAGGGGTTTAGGGGTGCCTCGTAGATCTCCGCCTCCCACGCCGGTATGTAGCGCCTAAGCCTAGGGTCCTCCCAGCCCCAGCTCCTTATCTCGCCTATCAGCTCCTCTATCTCCCCCCTCCTGCTGGGGGGTATGTAGGCTGAGAGGCCCAGCCGCCGCCTGAAGTGGTGGCCCTCCATTACACGGCGGTACGCGTCCTGCCCCGTGGTGTGATGGCACTCGTCCACAACTACCGCGTCGAAGCCCTGGGCCGTGAATCTTGCCCACTCGGCCACCACGATCTCGGGCGTGGCCACCACTACCCGGCTACGCCACGCCCTCTCCCTGGCCAGCCGCGGGAGGCTGCCGTGTAGGGGCGCCGCATCTATGCCCTGGCTGCGGAGAAACCCGGCGTTCTGCTCCACGAGGAACCTGGTGGGCTCTAGGACCAGGACTCGCCGAGCCTCGCCCCTGCGGAGTAGCTCCCTTATCCAGAGGGCGGCTACCAGCGTCTTCCCCGTCCCGGTGGGCATGCAGACCACTGCGCCGCGCCGGGACAGGGCCCAGGCCGCCGCCTCAGACTGGTAGCCGCGGGGCTTCAGCCTCCTCATAGGTGCTTCACTGCCTCCTTCATGACCTCGGCGTAGAGCGCCACCGTGTCCCTGTATTTGGTCTCGGGGACGCCGGTGTAGATCAGGTGCATCCTTAGGGGTAGCTCCTTCTCCCTGACCTCCCTCACCATGAACCTGGCCAAGGCCCTGGCCAGGGGGCCTAGCTCAGGGTAGCCCTTGCCCAGCGGCACCCTCTTCTTCAGTATCCTCCTGCCCAGCACGAAGCCGACCACCTGGCTGAACCTCAGGGAGAGGAACCCGTGGCTCAGCTCCAGGGTGCGCTCCAGTATCCTGGTCCAGAAGGCCTCGTCGGCCATCCTGTCGGCCTCCTCGAAGTTGCCGGTCTCGGCTGCGCCGGTCTCCAGCATCCAGGCGTTCTCCAGCTGGACTGAGACTATCAGCTTCTCGGGACCCACCATCTCCCTGAGGGCCTTGACCTCCTCCCACACGCCCAACATCCTCTGTGTGTATGGGACCTCCACACTGATCAGCATCTGCTCGCCAGCTTCCTGGGCCAGCTTCTTGAGCACATCGCCAGCCGCCTCGAGGTCCCTCTCGTCCATGTAAGCCCTGTAGCCGAGGTGTAGGTTGAAGACCTCGGCGCCCGCCAGCTTGGCCTTCCTAGCGGCGTCGAGGAGGGCCTTGGTGGTGGCTTCCTGGACCTCGCGGCTCCTGGAGACCACGTTGTAGTAGGGGGCGTGGGCTGTCACCGTGGTGAACACGTCGAGGGTCTTCTCCCGGTACTGCTGGAAGTATTCTTCTGTCCTGGTCCTCCTGGAGAAGTCGCGGGGCGGTACCTCTGTCAGCTTCATGCCCAGCGTCGCCGCTATGCCTAGCTTGGTTAGGCCGTTGTATGTTCCCCAGTCGAACAGGATCACGGCTACCACCATGTAGAATTAATGTAACCGGGATCTTCAATATATCTGGCCCTGTCGGGGTTGGAGCCGTGTCGGAGGGGATGGTGTGCTTCGAGGGCGAGACTTGGTTCGCGGGTGTAGAGGACCTCTACAGGCTGGTCTCCCGGGGCCTGGCGGAGGCTGGCTGTGTGGAGGAGTTCTCCGAGGAACTGGCAGGTTGGCTCAGGGCTGCGTACTCCTGTAGTGGCGCCAGGGTCCTCGTTGTGCTTGAGAGGCTGGCTGGCCGTCTAAAGGGCGTCGGGGGGTTCGCCCATCCCGCCATGGACCGGCTGGGCCCCGTGAGGATCAGCGTGGTCGCAGAGGGGGAGGGTGCGGAGAGTGTGTGCCGTGTCGTCTACATATACCTGGCCTCCAGGGGCGGGGGCTAGTCAAGCTTATTGGCCCGGCCTGGTTACCAGTCACTTCTTGGAGGCGGCCGGCCTGCCCGCTCCACCCCCGACGCCGCCGTTGGGCGGAGGGGTGAGGTGGGTGGTTCTGCCGTCCGCTACATCCCTCAAGCCTTGCCGGGGAACCCTAATTAGCCCCGGCTGGTCTTCTCCTGGTCTAGGCAGGGTGCCCCGCTGTGGAGCTGGCTTCGTGGAGGACGCTGGCGCTGGTGGTGAAGAAGGCCGACGTGGTTCTGGAGGTACTTGACGCTAGGGAGCCGGGGTGGACGAGGTCGAGGAGGCTTGAACGGATGGTGGAGGCCCTGGGCAAGAGGCTTGTCCTGGTGATCAATAAGGCCGACCTCATACCTAGGAGGGTTGCGGAGAAGTGGAAGAGGATCTTCGAGAACGAGGGCTACCCCACGGTGTACATGGCTGCTAGGCACCACATGGGTACCCGGGTGCTGAGGAGGACCATTCTGAGGCTGGCTGAGTCCACCCCCGTGGTGGTGGCCGTGGCGGGGTACCCTAAGACGGGCAAGTCCAGCATAATCAACGCGTTGAAGGGGAAGCACAGCGCCTCCACCAGCCCAGTGCCGGGGAGCCCCGGCTATACTAGGCACGTGCAGCTGTACAGGGTTGACGACAAGATATACATCCTAGACACGCCGGGCGTCATACCGGTTGAGGGCGGCCTCTTCGAGAGGGTGGTGAGGGGGAGGAGCCCGGAGGAGTTCGATGATCCTGTTCCCGCGGCCGCCGTGCTCATCGAGCACGTGTTGAAACACAATCCGCTCGCCTTCCTCGAGGCCTACGGGACCAGGGAGAGGGACCCCTACAGGATACTGGAGCATATTGCCCTCCACCGGGGGTGGAGGTACAAGTCGACGAGGGAGCCGCTCATAGAGGAGGCTGCCCGCACAGTGCTGAGGGACTACCATCGGGCCAAGATCAAATACTATGTGCCTCCGGAGGAGTACCTGCTCCAGGGGCGGGGGCGGAGGCTGGCCTAGCACCCCGAAACGCGGTGTTTTCCATTTTTAGCAACAAAATAGAAATAAATGCCGCACCCGGCCCTACATTCATGGTGGGACGCGACGCTGAGGCACACTGTGGAGAGGGAGCTTAACGCCACCTTCGAGCAGTGCCTCGAGTGTCTGTTGAGGCCCGACAGGTTCCTGGGGGAGAGCAGGTACACGTATAGGGCTTCGAGGCTTGACGGGGTCTACGAGATCGTTTTCAAGTGGGTGAAGTGGGGTATAACAAGGTTCTACAGGGTCAGGCTCCGCGTGGTCCAGGAGGGCCCCGTGGTGAGGTACGTCAGCACCCCGGACTCCGACTACGAGTTCTACATGGAGTTCCACCTCAGGCCCGGCGGCGATGGGAGGACCCGCGTGTGGGTGGAGGCCAGGATGAAGGCCGGGCTGATGGCCGACCTGCTGGGCAGGAAGGACTATGCCAGGTTCGTGGAGGAGCTGGTGGACCGCGGCCTGGGGGCTATGCTTTCAGCTGTGGCGGAGGAGAGGAGGAGCGTCGGGGCGGGGCAGGCCAGGCCCAGGTGTGAGGATTGCCTCCTCTACGAGTTCTCCAACAAGTACTGCTATTACCTGAAGGGCCCTATCGCGAACCCGGAGGATCCACCCTGCGGCGGAAGGGGCTTCATAGAGCACAGGCTCTAAGCCCCGCGACGCCGAGGAACGGTATAAGCCCCTCCCCCACAACTATTCTAGCAGGGGTGTCATCAGGCTTGGAGCTGCCCGACTACAGCGACTACCTCCCCGAGGACGCGCTACGCGAGGTCAGGGAGGCAGAGGAGAAGCCCCGAAGGCGGAGGAAGAGGAGGAACTACCCCACGTCGAGGGACATAGTAGAGGCTGTGGTGGAGGCGGCGAGGAGCGGGCCCCGCGACCCCCACGAGTTCCCCGACCTGGTCCTCAGGATACTGGAAGGGAAGGGGTTCGACACCAGCTACGTCACGGTTAAGAGGATATGGAGGACCTATGAGGCCTTGGTGAGGCGGGGAGTGATCAGCGATGTTCTCGGGGTGGTTCTTTAGGGGCCCAGCTTGACGAGGTCCGCCTAGCCCGTAAGGGCCGCCAGGAGGAACTCCTCGTAGTCGTCGACCTCGACGCACAATTCCCTCAGCAAGGGCCACATAACCGTGGACCAGTACTTCTCCAGCAGCCCATCCCTAACTCCGCGGTCCAGGGGATCGCTCAGGTTGAGATCCGGCACCCATAGGAGCAGGCTGGACTCATAGTCGGCGACGTTCGTGGATAGGGGAGGCTTAACGGGCCCCAACGTCACGTTGGGCCGGGTTATACATCTCGAACCTCCTGCCCGACGCCAGGAGCCTGGCCCCAACCTCCTTCACAACATACCTCAGATAGGGATAGTATAGCTGGTCTCGGTACCACTCCCACACGCTCCTGTCGTAGGTTGTTATGAAGATGTACGTGTAGTTGAAGATGTTATCCGGTGTGGCCTGCCAGGCGGCCACTGGCAGATCTGCGGAACAGCACCCACAATAACCATTTTCACAGGATCCACGTATATCAAACCATTAAAGTAGAATGGAAAGGGACAGTATTCACCCACAGGGTACGAAACTATAGACCCAACATATATTGACACGCTTCCGCGGACTGGGTCATAATAGGCTACCGAGCAGTTAGGCTCCGGTAACCCACGAGCACTGGCAGCCTCCTTGAAGGAATTACAGTTAAAAACCAGGCTCTCGAGAACACCGTGAAATCACGATTTATGTATTCGCATGACATAGCTGGCTGGTATGTTGCTATTATTGGTTACACCTTTGTCCATGTGTAGTTCTAGGTGGTCGATGCCATAGCGGTAGTCTATCAGTATAGTGTATCTGGAGCCGCTGAGCCTTCCACTCCAATGGGTCTCCAGGAGCCTAGTCTAGGATCAGGGGAGCCTCTGATAGTTTTATGTAGCCTGGGTTTGTGGGTATCGTGGGGCTGTGTTTGGTCTTCTGGTATGCCTGGTACAGGACTATTATTGTCGCCGAGGCTGCGAGGCCTATGAGTATCCAGGCGATTAGGAGGGACCTTCTCCTTTTTGGCATCACAAGCAGTCCCTGGAGACGCGTTTGGATGTGGCGAATTATATTTTTCCCTAATACCGGAAAACTATAGTACTTTGACGATGATACAGATATATGTACAATGATGTGCTGATCTAAATTATATTTCTTCATCCCATTCGGTATTACCTTTGGTATTACAACAGGTCACGGACAATGATCCTTCGGTCCGACAACCCTAGATCTCCCAAAGCTAAAATGCCCTTCCAGGGTTAATGGGATATTACGTTCCAGCTGTTCCTCTATGGTTAGTTTTTTGGTTTACTGGTTTGGTTGTTGTTTGTATATTACGTGATGGTGGTTGGAGCGGTGTTTTTGGGTTGTGGGTGCTAGGTCTTGTGGTGGTTTTGTGGGGGTTGTGGGTGGGGGTGGTATTATGTTTGTTGTTTTGTTTACTTGTTTTTGGTGTTGTTGGTTTGTGTGATTACTGTTTGTTGTTTGTCTTGGTGTTTGTTTTGCTTGGGTGGGTGGTTTGGTGGTGGGTTTGTTTGTCTGGGTTTGATGGTGTAGTTAACTGGCGGTTAACTCTACCAGTGGTTAACATTACAGGTTAAACCTAACTGTTTCAGGTCTCACCTGTGAGCTAATTCCGGGTTGATTTACTGTTCCCGTCGTGCCGGAGCGGTCTTTGCGCCTCGTTACTGGTTCGATTACCGGTGTTTGTTTTTAGCAACATATTTTCCGGTTGTGCCGCTGGGGTTGTCTGCACGATTCCGGAGGGAAAAAGATGGTGAAGCGTAGGTTAGAGCTACATCCTAGTGGCTGGCACCCTTGTAGTGTGTCATGATGGCCCTGATGGCTGGTTTGGCGAGGATGGCGTAGATGAGGAAGCCTATGGCGTGGATCCCGATGGTCACCACTATCTCTACAGGGGTTGGCGTGTAGGGCCTTATCTGGCCCAGGCTGTCTGGGATGTAGCTGGGCAGCACTATGGTGAGGGTCTTCTCGCCGATCACTGCTATGACCGTGAGCAGCGCTATGAAGGCCACGCCGCCACGCGTGCTCCTCACGCTGGGTATCAGAGCCAGGATCACCGCCGCAACACCCAGGGCTATCCAGAGCCAGAAGAGCAGCGAGAGCCAGGCAGCGGCCCTGCCCAGCAGCAGCACCTCGAGCTGGGCCTTCTTGAAGGGCTCCGTTGTGTACCAGAGCAGCTCCTGCACCTCGCTGAAGGTGAAGTAGAGCCCCACTATCAGGGCGCCCGTGGTGACGAAGATGGTCTTCCTATACACGTCCCAGTCAACCCTGAACCCCTTCACACTCCTCTCAGCCAGCAGTAGGACGAGGAGCAGCAGTGCGGGCCCGCTGGCGAAGGCCGTCGCGACGTAGCGGGGCGCCAGCAGCGCGGTGTTCCAGTAGGGCCTAGCGGTGAGGGCCTGGGAGATGAACGCCGTGACAGTGTGGATCCCTATGGCTATGGGTGCCGCCACTATAACGAATGGGACCAGGAACCTGGCCGACAGAGACCTGTCCTCCCTATACCTCCCCACAGTGTACAGATAGCCCACAAGGTTGATCACCAGGTAGCCAGTGATAACCACGAAGTCCCAGCCCAGCATCGAGCGGGGAAAGTTGGGGAGTAGCGGCATCAGCACCATCGCCCTGAGGGGCCTACCCATATCCGCGATGATGAGCAGCAGCACCACTATGAGCGCCGCCACCGCCTGCACCTCCCCCAGCACAGCTATCTTCCTGAACCCCGGATGGTTGAACACGTAGGCACCCAGCGCGAACATTATGCCAGCAGCAGCAACTCCGACCCAGAACACGAAGAACGATATGTAGAGGCCCCAGGGAACGCTGTCGCTCATCCCGGTCAGCACCAGGCCGCCCTGCTCGGACCTTAGGAATATGGGAGCGTGCTGCACGCCCACCCACACGTAGACCCCGTAGACAGCCATCACCAGGAGGCCTAGGAGCAGGCCATAGTAGGCCCTCCCCCCTCTAAGGCCCTCCCTGACCACGTACTTGACCGTCTCCACTACCTCGCCCACACTCACTTCTCACCACCTCCCTCCTTGGCAGCGGGGGTGCGGGCCGGGCCGAAGAAGTAGAAGAACCTGGGCCTGGTGCCAGCCTCGGGCTTCAACACGAAGGCGCCGTACTCCTCCAGCACCCTCCTGATGGGGCTCTCAGGGTCGTTAAGGTCGCCGAAAACCCTCGCGCCCACGGGACACACCTCGACGCACGCAGGTATGCCTCCATCCCTGGTCCTGTGGATACACCAGGTACACTTCTCCACCACGTGGACCTGGCGGGGCACGTTGCCTAGTATATGCATGTTGGGGTTCAGCTCCAGCACCGAGGGCTCCGGCACACCCCAGTTGAAGTGCCTCGCACCGTAGGGGCAAGCCGTCATACAGTACCTGCAGCCGATGCACCTCTCATAGTCTACCACCACTATGCCGTCGGGCTCCCTCCAAGTAGCCCTCACGGGGCAAGCCATGACGCATGGCGGGTTCTCGCAGTGCATACAGGCGACCGGCACGTACACCATGTCCTCCTTGGGCGCATCAGTGTAGTCGAGCTTGGCGTGGAGGAAGTCTATGGCCTCCCCCTCCCTAGGCGCCTCTAGGACCTTAATCCACTCGATCCCATTATTCCTGGCAACATTGTTCTCCATGACGCACGCGTAGGCGCAGCGCCTGCAGCCGATACACTTGTTCACGTCGAGGGCCATGGCGAAGGCCACACCCTGCCTCGCCGGCGTTGCCTTGACCTTAACAGCCTCGCAGCGCCTCCTGGCCTCGGCGCACTCCTCCGAGCCCTCGCCATACTCCCTGCAGATCTCCTCCACCTTCCTGGAGCACCACTCCTTGATCCTCTCCTCCTTCCACTCGGCCTTCCTGGCCAGGGTCTCCTCGGTCTCGCGCCGCGGCGGTACGCCGAGAACCTCGGATAGACTGACTGGCTTTAGCATCGACATCAGCGTGGACCTGCTGACACCTATGAAGGAGATCCCGGCCGCGAAGACGCCGGCCTTGAGCAGGTTCCTTCTCTTCTCGTCAACCCTCCTAGACCCGCTCACGGCTCCCCACCCCTCTTCCCGATTGGGGCCACCCAGAGGATTATACCCAGACCCGCCAGCACGGCCACCACGCCTCCAAGTGCAATGCTGGACTCGTCGGGAGGACTCGGCCTGTCGGAGGGCTCCGGCAGTATGCTGAGGGCCGGCATCGTTGGGTCGTGGGGGTTGTGGCACTCGACGCAGGCCTTGGCAGGCTCGACGCTGAGGTCCCTATACTCGGGGCAGATGTGGAACCAGTAGCCCACACCCTTGTAGCCCTCCACCAGCTCAGCCGTGCCCCCGCTACACGTGTAGGTCTGGTTCCCGTGGGCGTGGAGCTGGTAGTCCCTATAGATGTCAGCATGGCAAGTGGAGCAGACCTTGTTGAGATCCATCAGGCTGTCCCTCGGATGGAGGCCCGGTATCGATATATTGACTCCCCCCACCAGCACGTCAACCTGGGGCGCCTGGTGGCAGTTGGAACAATAAAGGCCTCCATGGGCGCCCTCCGCCAGATCTATGCCGTGGAACTCGTTGGACCTCGACTGCCCAGTCACTGTGAGGGCTGCGTGGCACTGGGAGCAGGGATAGAACTCCTGCCCCTCGCTCGAGGCCGCCAGTATTGGCGCGTAGAGGGCCGCCGCCAGCAGCAGGAGAACCGTTAGCCTGACCCACGAAACCATGGCATCCCAGCCTCGGCACACCCATTGTTTAGACTAGTTATTATAAGCCGGGGACCCTGATATTTAATGTTAGAGGTTAGCAAGGCTAACCCGCCTAGACGCTAAACCTTTAAGATGCAGAGCCGATACCAGCCACTGAGCGGTGCGTCGGGTTTGGAGAAACCGGTCGTAGTGAAGATTTCGGGCAGGATAATATCGCCCCAGAACATCGGGCTAGTCAAGGAGTACTCCAGGATCCTAAAAGACCATCACACACGTGGCGCCAGGATAGCCGTAGTAGTAGGCGGAGGAGTCACTGCCAGAAACTACATAGATGCCGCCCGCAGCCTAGGCTGCTCAGAGGCGGTTCTCGACATCATAGGGATCGACGCATCCAGGCTCAACGCGAGGCTCCTAATAGCGGGACTGGGCAGCAACGCACACCCACTGGTACCCCACAACTTAGCCGAGTTCCTCCAGTACTGGGAGAGCGGCAAAATAGTGGTGGCAGGCGGATTCCAGCCGGGGCAGAGCACCAACGCCGTAGCGGCGGTGATAGCGGAGGCCATAGGGGCTGATAGGCTCGTCAACGCAACTCTGGTGGACGGCATATACGACAAAGACCCCTCCAAACATAAGGACGCCAGGCTCCTAGAAAAACTGGGCTACCGCGAATTGAGGGAAATTCTCCAAACCAGCCAGACCAGCCTAGCAGGAGCCTACGAACTCTTCGACCCAGTAGCCCTGAACGTGGCCGAGAGGAGCAGGATAAAACTGGTCTTCATCAACGGCTGGAACCCCGAGAACCTGGCCAAGGCCCTACGCGGCGAGAAGGTGGGCACACTGGTCGGGTAAACTAGGCGGCCCGCCTGAACACCATTCGGCCCCTATCGTAGTCGGGAACCCTCTCCACCAGGCCATCCGACACCAGCCTCGCCAGCAGCCTACGGGCCTCCATCCTCCTCAAACCCAGTTTCTCCTCGAAAAGCCTCAGAACCTCGCCAGCCTCCAGGGGTTCTCGGCCCAGGAGCTGCAACGCTTCCTCCAAGTCCATCCGGCGGCACCCAGGTTAATGATAATAGGTCTGAATCCTAAAATCCATAATCGGCTGTGAAGAGGCCCTCGATCACCGACAAAGAAGGGATGAGGAAGGCAGGGTTTACCTGAGCTCCCGTTCAGCCCTACGTATTTCCTCTATTATAATGTCAGCCGCCCTATCGGCCAGCTCCAGCGGTATGCTGAGGGGCGGTGCCAGCCTGATCGTGGATAGGCCAGCACCGATCACCAGCACTCCCCGTTTAAAGCACCTTTCCAATATGTTAGCCACCTCTTTCCTGGCCGGCTCCTTGGTCTCCCGGTCCCTGACAAGCTCGACACCGATCATCAAACCCTTCCCCCTCACATCACCCACTATTTCGACCTCCTCCTGCAGCTCCATGAACCTCTTCACCAGATGCTCGCCGACCCTAGCAGCATTCTCGAGGAGGCCCTCCTCCCGGATCACGTCGATAACCGCGCTGGCAGCAGCTGCAGATACAGGATTACCTCCAAATGTGCTAGCATGACTACCGCCCGGCAGATCCATGACCTCGCTCCTCCCAATAACGGCGCCGAGGGGCAGCCCCGAAGCAATACCCTTGGCCACCGCCACCAGGTCGGGCTCCACGCCCCAGTGCTGGATGGCGAACCACTTGCCCGTCCTCCCCATCCCCGCCTGAACCTCGTCGTCCACCAGGAGGATCCCGTACTTGTCGGCCAGGCGGCGGAGCTTGGGGAAGAAGTTGTCGGGAGGAACCACATAGCCACCCTCACCCTGGATGGGCTCGAAGACTATGGCGGCGGTCTCCTCGGGGGGAACATATTTGCCGAAGACCCAGTCCTCCAGGAACCCTATCACAGCATCACCGCACTCCTCGGGCTCTTCCGCCCCGAAGGGACACCGATAGGGATAGGGGTAGGGCACATGCACAACGTTAGGGAGGAGTGGGGAGAACCCAGCCCTCTGCACAGGCTTGCTGGAGGTCAGGCTCATGGCCCCGAAGGTCCTGCCGTGGAAGGCGCCTATAAAGGCTATTATGTAGGGCCTGGAGCCCCTAAAATGGCCCCTCGCCACTTTGAGGGAGGCCTCCACAGCCTCGGCCCCACTGTTCCCGTAGAACACCTTCTTGCCGCCGCCCATGGGAGCTATTTCTAACAGCTTCTCAGTGAGCTCGACTATCTCCTCGTAGTAGAAGTCTGTGAGCGAATAATGTAACAACTTTTCGGCCTGCCTCTTGATGGCCTCCACCACCCTAGGGTGCTGGTGCCCCACGTTCAGCACGGCCAGACCCGAGTTAAAATCAATGTAAATGTTACCGTCCACATCCTCCACAAGGGCGCCCCTACCCGTCTTAACAACGAGGGGATACCAGCGCACGAAGGACTGCATAAGGACCCTGCTGTCCCTTTCAATGATCTCCCGGGCCTTTGGCCCCGGGGGCTCGACAATTATCCGAGGAGCCTCTACCGTGGACTTACCCGTTTCCACCCGATCCATAATTAGCAGCACCCCGGGGGACACCTACCCGGTGGGATTATTAATATTATTCGCAGAACCGATCAACAATGCAGGAGATCGCTTTGGAGCTAGAGGTCCTGGAGGAGTATAGCGTGGCGGGGGAGAAGAGGTTTAGAATACTGGTGAGGGGAACAAACATAATTCTCAACGTGAAGGCCGGCAACGAGGAGGAGGCCCTGACAAGGGCTAGGGAGCTGGCCGAGAAGATGGGGCTCCCCGAGTTCCTCGACAGCATTAAGGCGAGGATGAGCTGAGTTCCCTCTGCCTCTTCCTGTAGCTACGCTCGCCCAGCCTCACGGCTACAACGTATAGTGCAAAGTAAGGTAACGCCAAGAGAAGCATGGTCATGCCGGTGGGGTCTGGAGAAATTATAGCGGAAACAACCAGCATCACTACGAAGGCATACTTCATGTTCTCTCCTTTGAACCTCTCAGGCTCCATTATGCCACTGGATATCAGGTAGTAGATGATTAGAGGAAACTCGAAGGAGAGACCGGTGGCAACTAGGAGCATGAGAATGGCGTCGTAGAGCTCGCTGATGTCGGAGAACATACCCTGAGCTATGTCAGTAGGCGATATGGCCAGAAACAGTATGGCCATCATTTTGAAAGCTATCGGAACAACCACGTAGTAAGCTACAATTATGCCCAGCATGAAGAGGGCCGTACCAGCTATAAGCGCCTTCTTGAGGGCCCTCGCCTCATGAGGGTAGAGGGCCGGAGCCACATAGGCATAGATCTCCCGGGTTATCACAGGCAACGCGCCTAGAACACCGAGGATTATAGCCGTTTTTATGAGAACATTGAAGCCGGAGAACGGCTTCCACTGCCCTATCGTCATATTGTACTCCTTCCCCATGAATTCTACATGTGTGGGCACGGTGTGCTCTATGAGCATCTGGGGAAACTTGGTGATAAGCGGCGTATAGTACGTGGTCTCCACGGGAACCGCCGAGAGGACCGCCGCCGCAATGATTACTGCAAGAATAGAGCGCCTCAGCCGAACAATAAGCTCCTCCACATGCTCCAGCAGCGGGCGCTCCTCATCACTCATGCCCAGGTCCTCCGGCCATCAGGATAGTTGGGCCAATAACATTATTTAGCGTAACGTCGCCCAGAACCACAAAAAGGTTGAAAGGCGGCAAGGCTAGATAAGGCCCTTCTCCTTAGCCTTCTCGAGTACCTCGTCGATGAGCTCCTCCTTGCTCTTACCCTCAGTCTCCACACCCAGCTTCTCGGCCAGCTTCTTCAGGGTCTCCTCGTCAACCTCCTTCCCTTTACCCTTAACCCTCTCCGCGGCAGAAATGGCCTCCTCGTCGTAGAGCCCTGAACTGGCCTTCCTAAACTCCCTGATTGCCTGGCCTAGACCCTTAGCCAGTTGGGGCAGCTTAGATGGTCCGAAGATTATCAGGATTATCAAAAGTATTATGACCCACTCCATGCCTTGGAACCCAAACAGGCTCAAACCACACGCCCCCTGAGCAGTGGCTCCTAGTAACCATGAGATGGCCGGATAATAATTAACCCTTTCCCAAGCCTATACAACGTGGCCAGCGTAGAATGGTGTAATACACATGGAGCTGCTAATAGTTGACGCCGCAACGCTGGAGGCGCGGAGGGCGGATCCCCTAGACGCCGAAAGGATTGCCGGGCTGCTGGACTCAGCCAGATACGGGTTAATCCTCGTTGCACGGGGAGCAGAGCCTGAATATTGGCCCTGGCTAAGGAGGAGGCTTGTGGAGCTGGGGGCCAACACTTATAGGGCTAGATACATTGATGCCGACAGGGATCCACTGCTCCTCCGGCACGGCGACCTACAATTACTCGTCGAGGCCTGGTCAAGGTTCCTATCAGCAGCACCCCAAATCCCTAGGCCCCGCCTCAAGCCAAGCCTTAGACACAGGCTCTCTCGACGAGAGCTTCTGAGGCGGGGGCCCCCAGCATTTATAGAATACACAGCAATGCCTCTGACCATGGAGAGCCGGTGCGCCCAGCTTGCCGCCTGCCAGCTCTGTCTGTCTTCGTGCCCCTACAGGGCCCTCCAGGGCAAGCCGCCTGAACCCGACCCCTCAAGGTGTGTGGAGTGCGGGCTATGCACCAGCTTCTGTCCCAGCGGCTACCTCTGGGACCCATCATCACCCTCCTCCAGCCTCAAAGCACTAGCGGACCACATGTTGGAGCACGGCTATGCATCGTTAATCCTGGTCACCTGCCCCCGCCTAAGGGCCAGACTCTACAAGGAGCTAGAGAAGGGCGAGCTGAAGGGGGCAGGCATACTGGTCTATGAGGCCTCCTGCATAGCCTCGCTATCCCTGGATCAGCTCATCTACCTAAACTCCCGTGGCCTGAAGACCCATTACTACTGCCCTGCCGAGGAAAGGACAGAATGCTCCAAACGTCTAGGCGCAGAGGAGTATTTGGAGCTCCTCGCCAAGGCTGGTAAGGTGCTGAAACTGAGCTATGGTTTAGGGGCTCCCGAAGGCCCTAGGGCCGAGAAGCCTCTCACACCCATTCAGGCTGGGAGCAGAAGACTGTTCCTCCAGGCAATGGCAAGGGGGAACGGGAAAGTAGAGGGCGGAGTCCCGTTCTATACAGTTATGGTCAGCGAAAACTGCACCTTCTGTAGGGCATGCCAGCAAAACTGCCCCGTGGAAGCGCTCAGGGTGGAGGCAGGCCCCACGGGCTATAAGCTGGTCTTCAGCCATGCCGGATGCATAGGTTGCAACCAGTGCGTTATGGCGTGCCCTGAGGACGCTATCCAGGTGAGGAGCCTGGCCGACGCGTCTATGCTAGCCAAAGAATGGCATGTAGCGGCTTCAAGCCCGGTGGCCAGATGCAGGGTTTGCGGCAAGCCTCTAGGCCCCGAATCCATGGTGAGGAGGGTGGAGGAGAACCTCAGGAGGAGGGGGCTATCCTCAAATATCGTCGAGGCCGTCCGCATATGCCCTGAATGCAAGATCACGCGGAGTCTCGGAGCGTCCGGGCAGGATTAAGGTTATCCGGGCTGGAGCCAAGAAATACTGGGGGTGTGAAGAGTGAAGCCTGCACTGATAATAGTAGATATGCTAGAAGAGTTCGTGCGGGGCCGTCTGAAGAGCCCCCAAGCTGAGGCCATAGTTCCCGCCATAAGGAGACTGATAGACGCTGCCCACAGAGCCGGGAGACCGGTGATCCATGTGGTCGACTCCCACCTACCTTTCGACGCTGAGTTTAGGGTTTGGGGCAAGCACGCTGTTAAGGGGAGTCCCGAGGCCAGGATAGTGGAGGAGTTGGCGCCCAGCAAGGAAGACCTGGTCTTCGAGAAGCGTTACTATAGCGGGTTCAGGGGGACAGGCTTAGACACGGCCCTCCGCGACCTGGGGGTCGACACCGTGCTGGTCGCCGGAATCCATACACACATCTGCGTGCTACACACCGTCGCCGATGCCTTTTACCACCGGTACAATGTATACGTGGTCAAAGACGCGGTGGCAGCGTTCAGCAAGAAGGACCATGAATACGCGCTGAACTACATGAAGCAGGTGTACGGGGCCAAAATAGTGTCGTTAGAGGAGGCCGAAAAACTACTCAGCGGATGACCCTTCATCCCTGGCAGCCACCCTGTTGACCAGGTGGTCCAGGTGCTGGGTCCAATATTCGTATAGACTCCTGGGAACTTTTTTCCCGGCAATGGTTTCGTCCACAACCTTCCAGTAGTTTCCACAAGCATGGCAGACATATAGCCTGAACCTCTGGTCCCCTCCAAGCGTGTAGAAGCCCATTTTCTCGTGATCCTCGTTGCCGCAGAAGGGGCAGCGGAGCCTCGAGAACCTCCACTCGGTCCAGCACACCTGGCATTTAAGGTAGAGTTTGCGCCCCTCCCCCTCCACATAGCCTATTCTCGTATGGCTCCCGCAGACCGGGCAGTATCCCTGTCCCCATAACTCGTACTTCAGATGCTCCCTCACCAAGCCGGCAACAGCCCTAACTACCGGCTGAAGCGACCACAACATAACGGCCTCGATGAGCCCAGGCTCCAGGCCCAGCTTCTCTGCGAGTTTGCGTATATCGTCGCTACGCCCCCTCAAGAGGGATGCCACCAGGCCAGACACCTTGAGGGACCCGTTCTCCACGAAGCCCTCCAGCCTCCTGACCTGCCGCTCCAGGCTTGGCCTGTGCCTTCTAAGTACAGCGAGTATGGAGAGGGCGATCTCACGCCACACCTCCTCGGGGAACTGGGGAAATCCGGCCACAGAAACTAAGGGCTCCTTAGACGAGTAGACCTTCTCCAGGGCGGAGAGGTACCTGCTCCTGGACCCCCCGATCCTCGCCTGGACAGCCTTCTCTATGGCGGCCTGGATCTCTAGTAGGTCTTCAAGCATCTCGTAGGCCTCGGCATTATCCCGGTCCTCCTGTTTCAGCATCTCAAGGGCTCTGAGCACATTTTCCAGGGGCTCAGACACTGTACATGCACCATTTCGTGGATGATTCTAAACAGTTTTGTAAAAGTTAAAAAATGGATTGTTTTTCAGGACTTCCGGACCTTCTCATACCACCGTGGATGGTGCTCCTTAGCGAACTCTTCCGGCACCGTGCCTGTGCGGAACATGGCGGTTACCATAGGCCTGTGCTCTGGTATCATTGTTGCAAGGTACACGTGTATTGCCAGGAATATTATGGAGAGGTAGAAGCCTATCACGTGAATTAGGTGCGCGTATTCCCACACTGTTACACTAAAGCTATCCCTAAACCACATTATTATGCCAGTGATGTACATTATCACCATGCCTATGGAGGCTAGCCAGATCCAGCACTTTTGGCCGAGATTATACTTACCGAACTCCGGGCGGCCCCTACCGAGATAGTAGTCGATCATGTTCCTCAGGCCCTGTTTGAAGCATTCGAGGCTCCAGCACTCGGGCCAGAACTCCCACTTGGCGGCCCTGAATATCTCTGCGAAGAAGAAGGGCACCAGCACGAAGGCCAAACCCAACGCAGAAAGTCTGTGGATCCAGCGCGCCACCTGGACGCCAGCGGAGTAGGCGTCGTACTCCGGCGCGAAGACCTCGGCTATGGGGTAGCCCAGTATCTCGCCGAGCACCCTGAAGGTCTCGCCGCCCACCAGTATCAGCCCTGTTAGCAGGAAGGCTGCCGTGAAGTGTATGAGATGCTTATGGGCCCAGATTTGTAGTTCCGAGAAGACGCGCAGCTGCCTCTCACCAGTCATCACGACCCACCTCCACCTTCACCCTCCTCTCTCTTCTCCGAGATGCGGCGGGACCTCCAGTAGATGAGGTGTCCTGCGATACCCAGTAGTGTTAGGCCGAAGAGGCCCCAGCCCACGGGCTCGACTATGCTCTTCCTGACGGACACCGGAGGCTTCCTCGGGTCCTTGGGCAGGCCTTTGAACGTGCGGCTTACTTCGCCGAAGTACCCAGGATCCGTCAGTTTGCCGCTCCACTTCTTAGTCACGTACACGTAGTGGGTGCGTCCAACATAGTCATTAACACTGTCACCGTAGATGTCGTAGCCCTCACTCCTATACTTGGAGACCAGCTCGTCGTACTCACCGTAAACGAGGGCCTTGGTGGGACACGCGGAAACGCATGCCGGTTCGAGGCCGTTCTGAACCCTGTCGATGCAGAAGGTGCATTTGTACACCTTATTGGCGGCTGGATCATATTTCGGCACGTCGTAGGGACACGCCTCTACGCAGAACTGGCAACCTATACATTTGTCGACCCTGATCACGACTGGTCCATCGGGATACACGTCGATGGCATTCACAGGACATGCCTGTGCGCAAGGTGCATTGCTACAGTGCATACACTGGCGTTTCAACATGAGCCAAGAGAAGCCATCGGCTTCGCTCACCTCCTTGAACATTATCAGGGTCCAAGTGTTCGGCGTGAGTTCGGGTGGATTAGTATATGACATATCCGGCTGGAAGCTCGTCTCTTCCGCCCTGGTACTATTCCAGGTGTGGCAAGCCACCTGGCACGCCCTACAGCCTATACAATTATCCAGGTTCACGACTATGACCTTCTCCCCCGCCATTTAAATCACCCCCCATCCAGGACTCGAATTCACGTGGGCCACCTCCTACCTGTTAAGCTCCGTGTAGTCGTAGTCCTCAGGCGTCGCCTTCCTAACCCACGCCAGGCACGCCTTGCTTTCCTGCATCGTCGTCACTGTATCCATGAATATCGCTGTGATCGTGTTGGCCACAGCGTAGGTCCTGTGGCCACCGGACCAGCCCCAGTGCCACGGTATGTTGGCCACGTAGACCTCGGAGCCGTTGATCCTGAGCTTCGGCAACCTCCCGGTCACCATGGCTCTTACATATATCCTGAACCTGTTGCTGCCCAGCTCCACTATGTCACCCGACTTGATGCCCAGCTTTTCTGCCAGCTCTTTAGGTATCTCTATGAAGGGTTCTGGGAACAGCTCAGCCAGGTATGAGAGGTTCCTGGTCATCTGGCCGGTGTGGAAGTGCTCCTCCAGCCTGTTCGCGGTCAGCACTACGGGCAAGGCGTCCTCGGGCTTCTGCAACTCCTCAGGCGTTATGGCGAACCAGCCACTTATCATTTCCCAGCCGCTGGGAGGCCTTATGAGGCGGTAGTTCTCCGCTCTTCTCCAAGCCATTGCCGGATACTTGACGGCCAGCTCCTTTAGGGGTGACTCCACGGGCTCGTAGTGTATGGGGTACCTCATGTCCCAGGCCCATATCTTGCCGTCCTCACCGGGATACGCATACCACTCACCGTACCTCTCCTTCAGCTCTACGACGCAGTCCTTGAGAGGCTTGGCGGCTGTGCAGCTCTCAAGCTCGGCTGTGAACTTGTCCCTAACCTTGAGCCAGTCGAACCAGCCTACATACTTGATAGTCTTGCCGCCTATGGTCTTCTCGCCTTTGAAGTAGGGCTTCTTGTAAACGGCCTTGCCCATCAACACGACCTCGGGGTCGTAGTAGAAGCTCTCGCAGAGCGGGCACTTAACGCCCATGTCCTTGAGCGTCTTCACCTCATAGGTGCCATCTGGTCTGAACACAACGAACTTGCCAACCACCGCCTCTTCGTAAAGGAGCTTCCACGGATCCTCAGCGCCCGTGAATAGGTCGGTCATGCCGCTCCACGCCCTCTTGTAGAACTTTCCGATGAAGAAGTTGTGTCCAGGTATGAAGGCGGGCCTCCACTCTCCGGTCAGCGGGTCCCTGATCTCGCCGGTCTCGCCAGTTATGGTCTCCGTCACTGCGCCCTTGACCCTGCTATAGATGCCGCTGGCCCTGTACGTCCTGGTTTTTCCGAGGGTCTTCTGGAGGGTCCAAAGGTTGTATAGGATGCGCACGTTCTTGGGCCAGCTCCAGCCCCAGTTCTTATACATCAGGTACGTGTTGTCGAGTTCGCCGTCTATCTGGTCGCTGGTTCGGAGGAAATTATACCTCCTCTTCGAGAGGTTCCTATGGGCCACCCAGTCATACATACCGTTGTATAGGTCTACTGCCAGGTCGATCTCCTTGTAGATCAGCTCAGGGTCCACGTCCCTGTAGTCGGGATCAGAGTACCTGCCAGTGGTGTACTCCATGAAGACCCGTATAGTCCTGGTGTAAAGTTCTACGGCCTCGCCCGGCTTGTAGGGATTCCTTATGATTACCCTCTCCCTGTGTTTGCCGTAAACCTCGCTGGGGAGTTCCGAGACTTTGTATTCCCTAAGGTACTCCCAGAGCTTCAACATGATCCATAGGTCGGCCCTAGCTATGCCGGGCGGCTGTACAACCCTGTCCTGCCACTGTAGCCACCTGTTGCTATTGGTTATGCTTCCATACTTTTCGTACTGGAAGGCTGCTGGCAACAGGACGTCGGCGAACCATGCGGATTCTGTTTCAAATATGTCGACAACCACGAGGAGGTCGAGCGATGCTAGGGCTAGATAGACGCTCAGCGCGGTTGCGTTGCTCACCGCTATGTTCTCGCCCATAAGGAACATGGCCCTCACGACACCGTCGAACAGGGTTCCCTGCCACCAGGTGTTCTCCGTGTATCCAGCGCCGAAGGGCAGGTCGCTGATCACTGTGCTTGCAGGGTCCCAGGGCTTGTCCTCGGGGTCCGTACCCACGAAAACTCCCCAGGTAAGCTCGAAGCGGCGCCAGTTCTGGAACCACCATGTCCACAGGATCGCCGTGGAGTTCACAGTGATGGTGCAGTTGTCGTCGTTCTCATCGCAGGACTCGTAGATCAGGCCCAGTGTTTCGCAGGTCTGCTTGCTGGGCCTCCAATGGAAGGCGTCGGGGAACCCCTTGATCTTCCATTCCTGGTAAGCCCTGACGTGCTTGGTGCTGGGAGGTAGCTTGATGTAGCCTGGCAGGATATGGGCCAGTATGCACATGTCTGTGGTTCCCTGTACGTTGCTGTGGCCACGATAGGGGTTGAGCCCTCCGCCCGGGAACCCCATGTTGCCCAGGGTTAACTGGAGGATCGTGCTCATCCTCGTGATCTGTGTCCCGATATGGTGCTGAGTCTGGCCCATGGCCCACTGTATGGAGGCGAACTTCTTCCACCCTGTGGTGACGCCGCTGTTCTCGACGTAGAGCCTGGCTATCTCTCTGAGCTTCTCCACCGGTGTCCCGGTTATCTTGGAGACCGTTTCGGCGTCGTACTCTTCGGCTATTTTCTTGATCTCGTCAACCTCGGCCAGGTCGATGTTGAGCCTCTCAACCATCTCCTTGAACGTGTCCAGCTGGTCTACCGGCGGACTTCTTTCGTGGAAGGCGTAGTGGAGTATGTAGAGCAGGAAGGCTATGTCGGTGCCGGGTCTGAAGAAGGCGAAGATGTCGGCTTTGGAGGCGGTTCTACCGTACTTGGGGTCCGCGACTATAAGTGTTAGTGTGCCCTTTTCTCTGCCCCTCAATGTGTGCATCATGCTGACAGGGTGGTTCTCTGCCGGGTTACCGCCAAATATGAGGTAGACGCTAATGAACTGTGTATCTATGAAGCTCTGGGTCTGAGCTCCGAACCCCACGGTTCCAGCCAGCCCGGCAACCGTGGTGGAATGGCATCTCCTCGCGTCGTGGTCTATATTGTTGCTCCCCAACAGTGCCGCTATCTTCCTGATAAGGTAGCCCTCCTCGTTAAGGAGCTTAGCGCCAGCAATTATCATCATAGGGAACAGTTTGCCCTTATAGTAGTAGCCGTCGTCATGTTTAGGGCCCCACTCACCCTTCTTCTCGTAGACATCCATGATCCGCTTCATCCGCTCGGCGATGAAGCGGAACGCCTCATCCCAAGACACTGGCTTCCACACAGGCCGGTACTTCTCCATAATTTCGCGCAGCTCCTTCTGGCTCCTGGCCTTCCTCAGCTCCTCCACAGGGGGCTTAGGGTTGACCCTTATCATGGGTGTCTTCAGGCGTCTAGGGTTCTCCGTGCCGAACAGCTGGATCGATGCTACGCCCTTGGCGCAGAGCTTGCCCTCATTAAGCGGATTGTCGGGATCACCCTCCAAATGGATGACCTTGCCACCCATCTTGTAGAAGATGATGCCACATCCCACGGAGCAGTAGGTACAGATCCCTCTAACCTCCTGGGAGTACTCTATCTCCTTACCACCGATCTCGCCCAGCCAGTATCTCTTGGACGGAGTCTTGAACGCCAACAGACGGGTAGCCGAGCGGCCCAGAGCTACTGGAAGCGCTGCCAGTCCTACGGCTTTCAGGAAGTCCCTTCTCCTCATTTTCAGCTTCTGCTCCATTGTTCCCCCCACGGAACGGACACTTATTCTATGTATAGAGTGTATACTAACTATGATATAAAAATCTTTGTAAGTTTTTTAATGCCTTTATAGTGGTGAGATTATATTAATTTAGATATTTTTATAATTATTATAATAATAACTACTAAAAAACAAAAATAAAGGGTCTAAGGGAGCCCTAACCATTCAAGCCGAGACAAACCTGCTGGTTGGAAAACTTAATAGAGCCACAGTACCATTCCTTCATGGTTTAAACGCATGGGAGAGGACCCTAACTTTAATCAGCTTGTGGATGAAGACTGGTTCGCCTGGGAGGAAATGGTTCTAGGCGAGGACAGCAAGTGTAGAAAAAGAGGAAGCAAGAAACGCGACAAGTTCAAACCGCCCAATATGGATAAGGATAAACAGTAGAAGTAACGGGGAATCCTGGAGTGATGAGCGATCTCGGAACGGAGGGTTCAACCCAATGAAGAGCCGTGTGAGGGCTGAGTGGATGTACCATATGCAGCCCTGCAACTCTGCGCACGGCTAATTCCAATAATGAACGGTGGGTCGAGGATATGGCGGGCAGGGAGCCTGAAGCCACGGATAGGCTAAGGATATTGAGATACAGTCCGGAGAAGGCGGGGTCAAAGGACGATCTCCTGGTAGAGGAGATTACTGTTACCATAACTCTCAATGGACGCGAAATGGCCCGGCTTCAGGCTCTACCAACGCATTTAGCTGAGCTGGGAGTAGGCTTCCTAGTGTCTGAAGGCTATCTTGCCAGAAATGGTGTCAGGTCCGTTAGGGTTGAGGGCGCCAATATATATGTGGAGGGGGACCTATTAGGGGAGCGGCGGATCCTAGCAGTGGGCTCTGCATGCGGGGCCTCCGAGACCAGCTTGGACGAGCCCCAGACCAGTGTTCGTGGCGTCCTCGTGGTAGAACCAGCCACTGTGCTTTCCGTGATGAAAAAACTCTTCGAGGGGTCAAGGATCCATAACATTACGGGAGCCACGCACGCCGCGCTGTTCGCCGACGTGAACGGAAACATTCTGTTCCTGGCAGAAGATCTGGGCAGGCACAACGCTGTCGACAAGGTTGTGGGTTGGAGTGTTCTCAACAATATAGACCCTTGTAAGGGGATCCTAGCAGTCTCCGGGAGGCTGACCCTGGAAATGGTGCTGAAAGCGGTGCGGGCCGGGTTCTGCATAGTGGTTTCAAAATCGGCGACCACACTGCAAGCGGCGCTTCTTGCGAGAAAATACGGGCTGACACTGATAGGGTTCGCCCGTGGCAACTCATTCAACATTTACAGTGGCGAGGAGAGGATCGCCGTATAGCGGCTGGCCGGTCAGCCAATCACCAGGTCCTCTTTTATCAGCCGCCCCTCCCTGAACCTGCCAGGACTGAAGGGCGCCATTACCGGGTGCAGATACCCCTTCTCGAGCAGGAGCGCCATGTATTCACCCACTGCAGGCGCTAGCATGAAGCCGTGCCCACTGAAGCCAGAGGCCACTGCGAGCCCCTCAACCTCATCAACATATCCCAGCACAGGGTTATGGTCGGGGGTCGTAGCGTAGTGGCCTGCCCATTGCCTGAGCCAGTTAACAGCGGCCAACGCAGGAATAGTTTCAACCATAGCCTTGGCCGCCCGTAAGGGGAACTGGTATGTATGCTGGTAACTCCACGTAGGCACGTCCAGCGGTGTTGCGGAGGAGAGCAAGACCTCGCCGCGCAGCGTCTGCTGGGCGTAGGCGTTGACCTTCGTATTGATGACCAGAGGCCTTATGGTTATCTTGAGGGGCTCCGTAACCATAGCCTCCTTCCGTATAGGCTCTATGGGCAGATCGACACCAGCGGTTTTTGCCAATATCCTAGTCCAGGGTCCCGCTGCTAGTATAATAGCCTTGTCCGCCTCTAGGAGGCCTACGGGGGTTTCCACGCCTACAGCTCTGCCACTCTTAACCGTTATTTTCTCAGCCTCCACGTATTCCAGCACTTGAACTCCAAGTTTGATGCAGTTCTTCCAGTAGGCCCGTACCACGGCGTCGTGATGGTATCTCCCATTGGTATCGGCCAGATAGCCTCCCACGATTCCCTTAAGGTTGAGGAACGGGTACCGCCTGGCCAGCTCATCCACATCCAGGATTCTGCCCTCAGGTATGCCCAGCTCCCGCCACGTCTTCATGTAGCTCCTCATGCCCTCCAGGTGCTCTTCCCTATAGAACAGCCAGAGGTAGCCCCTTCTAACGAAGAGCGTATTGTATCCCAGAACCCTGCCCAACCGGTACATCCTCTTAAGACTCTCCCATGCAAGCAGGGAGGCCTCCCTGTTGAAGAAGTGGGCCCGTGCATTAGCGGCGTTCCTAGTCGAACTCCCTGACCCTACATACCTCCTCTCCACCACTATAACTGAGGCGCCCAGCCTGGCCAGATGGTACGCTATGGAGAGCCCTACAACCCCGCCGCCCACTATGATATAATCACTCCTCCTCGAGCTCTGCATGCGCCAACACCCCTAGAGGGACGGGTCTTGCAGGAGGCCTAAAGGTTGGCAACCTAATCTCGGAGGGGTCGAACCCGGCCTCCTCGGCCAGGATCTTGGCTACCGTTACTAAGCACTGCTTTCCCTGGCAGGGCCCGGTACCTATACCCAGCAGCCTTTTGAGATGTTCTAAGTCCCGGTAGCCCTCCTTAACAGCGCGGCGTACTTCTTCAAGCGTGACGTCCTCGCAGAAGCAGACAATAACCTTACCCACTCATCAACACCCCCGCCCTTAGTGAGCTGGCCAGGGCCGCAGCTTTCTCGGCGTACTCTCTCCTGCCTTCGGCCACAAGTACATAGTAGGCTGCGAGGAGCCCTGAGGCCAAACGGTCAGCGTAGCTTAGATACCCTGCGAGGCTTCCTGCGACCCACACATTATTTAAGACCCTAAGCTTGCCGTCATGCTCCGGAACATGGGCTCCAATCCTGGCGTCGAATCTCAGCCTAACCCCTGCCTGCGCTGCCAGTTCTAGCGCTGGATAAAACCCCTTAGCCACTGCTATATACTCGACCCCAATCCTACGCCTATTCCCGGCATCTACAATGACCCCGCTAACCTTTTTCCTGCCATACGCAGCGATGATTCGCTCACTATCCTTGGATGAGAGATCCCCATAGGGCCCTACAATCTCCACTCCTGCCGCCTCGAGGAACGCCGCCAAGCGGGAGGCCCTCCAGCCGCGGCCAACCACGGCCACGCGGCCACTTATCTTGAAGTCGTGGTCCACGATGAGACGGCGAAACCCGTAATCATACATTATCCCGGGAAGGTCGTTGTTTTCGAAGAGGCCTGGCTCCTCATAGGCCCCAGTTGCCAGAATCAGGTACTTGAACTTCACGGCCAGATGCCTGCCACTTCTATATGACTCCCTAACGTAGGCCCCCACCAAGTTCTTGGACGGGTATAAACCGTAGGCATCTGTTGAGGTCAGGATTTTTACGCCAGCCGACCTCGCTCTCCTTGACAGCTCACGGGCAGCCTCCTGCGGCGACTCATATTCGTGCCTCTCATGGAGCCCCGCATCTTCCAGGGGGTCGAGCCTAGCATATCCGCCTAGGGTCTCCATCGAGTCTACCAGCGTAACGTTTAGGCCTTCCTCGGCCAGTAGGGAAGCCGCCGCCAGTCCCGAGAGCCCGCCGCCCACGACCAACACTTCTGCCTCGACCCGTTCCCCCTTACCGTAGTCTCCGTGCTCCTGGGGAAACCGCCCTAGACCAACTAGCTTCTCTATCAACCTCCAGGAAAGAGGCCACACGAACCATTTGCCTGGCAAGCCTTCATACAACCCTTTGTACGATACGAGCCCCGGAAACTTGTCGAGCACCGAGAGCAGGTCAAACTCCGCGGAGGGAAGGGCATTCTGGCTCCTAACACGCATACCCTCTTCAACCCTAGTAATACACGCCGGAACGTTCGGTATGCCGTTAACCTCTACCAGGCAGGCCCTACAGTACCCCCTACCACACTTATAACCGCGCCGCCTATGATACTTGAGGCTTCGGGAGAACGTGTAGAAGCCCGATTTCATAAGCGCCGAAGCCACAGTGTCCCCTCTTGACGCGCTGACACGTTTGCCGTCAAAACTCAGCAGGATGCGGGACTCTCCTGGAAAACCCATCACCCACAGGGTCATTAGCTGGAACCGCAATATGTATTTTACCGCCCTTAAAATTAAACAAAATCGCGTCCACTCGTGATGAATACTCCCCAGCAGGACCTCGAGGGCGGGATGACAGGAATTCCTTTAACTGAAAACCAGAAGCGTGTCAGCTGAGACAGGTGTCCTCACGGCCCCTTTTGGCTCGGAACCCCGTCGTCTTCATCCAGATAGGTTAGTGTTGCGTAGCGGCTAATTTAAGATACGTTTCTTCGGCCCTTTAGGAGAACTCTTCCGAGATCCTCAACAATCTGGGGCCCCGTACTTGTCCCGATCCTGTTGGCGCCAGCCTCCAGCATAAGCAGCGCGTCAACAGCGGTCCTTATACCGCCAGCGGCCTTTACGCCCATCCTTTCGGAGATGGCCCCACGTATGATAAGTACATCCCTTACCGTCGCGCCCCTCTTCCCATAACCTGTATTAGTTTTAACATAGTCGGCGCCGACCCTTTCCACAAGTCTTGCAGCCTCCACTATCTCGTCGTCGTCCAGAAGACTGGTCTCAATGATTATCTTGACCACTGTGCCCCGCTCCTTGGCCAGTCTAGTGAGGACAGACAGCTCCTCCTCAACCTGTCTTAGCCGTCTAGCCTTGAAGAGAGCCACATTCATTACTATGTCCACTTCTGCCACGCCATGGTTCAATACATGTTCCAGTTCAGCCTCCTTCGCCTTAAGGGGGGCGTAGCCGAAGGGAAAACCTATTACAGTACATATCCGTGCGTTTGAGATCGAGACGGCGTAGTCTACATACGTGGGTGGTACTACAGCGCAGGCGAATCCATAGCGCTCAGTCTCTCTGACAACCTTCTCGATCATTCCCGGCGTGGTCTCAGGCTTAAGCACGGTATGATCTATAACTCCTGCAATACCCTTGGCTCCAAGCCTCTCGGCTTCCTGCCTGAGTCTTTCAGGGAGGCTCATTCGATCCAGTCACCGGTCTCTATCTTCTCAGGGATGTATTTGAATGCTAGGAATCTGAGGCCTTTACTGGTGAGGGCCTCTATCTCCAGCTTAGAGAGGGTTGCGAAGAATATGCCTACCTCACGTATCCACTCTGGGGTCTTGAACCAGTCATAGCCTGCATGCTTCTTCTTGGTTATCTGCTCCCTCTCCTTGCCACTTATCCTGAGCTTGGAGAGGACGTGGTTCTTGAAGGGCTTGAACACTTCTATACCAACGAGCTCTATTGCCCTGAGCACATCCTTGGGCTTGGCACGAATAATGTAGTTCCTCCTCTCCTTCGGGTCGAGGAGCGGCTTCTTACCTGTGAGCACTTTTTTGAGGCCCCTCTTGCCAAGGAGCTTTGCGAAGTTGTTAGCATATTTTTCGAGAACCTCATCCCCGAAGATGTCGCTGGGCATCACGCCTATGAACTTGGCCTGGGGTGTGGCTAGCCTCTCGCTCTCGTAGCTAAGGGTGACGGAGCCTATCTTGAAGACGCTGTAAATGTACCATCCGTAGGGGTCCGCGTCGGCCAGAATGTAAACAGGCAGTCCGAGCTCCTCGTTGAGTCTGCGCACGAACCTCCTGGTAGCCCTGTCGGGCTGCCCGGCGCTGGTCACTAGGAGGGCCTTGTGCTGATCCCAGAACCTTATCCTGTGGAGCTGCTGGAACACCGCGTCCTTCTCTATGACTAGCACGTATTCAGCGTCTACGTCGAGGAATTCTATTTGGTCGGGTGTGGGCTCTATGGAGTAGGCGCCATGCCCCATCCTGCTTAGATCGATCACGTCGCCGCCGCTCCTGATCCTCATTCTGCCTACGACTTTACCCTTCTCTTTACTGAGTATCAGCATCTCCTCCCTGAGTAGCCCAGTGTAAGCCTCAATGTCCCTTATGGCCGCGTCGGATTCCCGCTGCTCGTCCCAGGTGTTCTCTTTCCCCTTGATGGTGTGCTTGCCCCTGTAGTACAGGTCCCTTATAGTAGGGTACTCGTTGTTCACCAGAGCCTCGTAGATTATGGAGGCCATGAGGACCGTCTGCATGAACCTCTTAGCCTCACCGGTGTCGAGGAAGCTCCTCTTAAGCTTCTCCGGGCCCAGGAGGAGAAGCTTCCTCTTGGCATCATAGATCGTGTTGCTGAGGGTCCTCTTGGGCATTATGAGGACAGGCCTCTCTCCCCTCTCCATTTGCTCCACTATCTCCAGGAACCTCTTCCGGATCACCTCGGCGGCCTTCATCCTCGCAGCCACATCAACGTCCTGCACCAAGCCTTCTCACCTCGCCAGGCGAGTTTCAAGCTTGGCCAGCTGTTCCTCAGCTAGGCCTACATGCCGCCTTATGGTTTCCAGCAACATGTTCCTAATCTTCTTCTCGCCGTCGCTTTCGCCCATGAGGACTGACAGGCTCCTAGCGACCTCGGGCACGTATTTCAGGAAGGTCTCCACTCTGCGACGCATCTCCTCCTCCTGCCTCTTCTTGCTGAGGAACCTTCTGAGCCTGCGGGCAGCCTCCCTGACAGCGTTCCTTATCTCCTTCTCAATCTCAGGGACATCTGCAATGCTCTCCTTACCTACCCCCTTAAAGGGCACCTTGGTGCTGCAGACGTGGACCAGCACCACTAGGGGTGCAGGAAAGTTGACCAGATACTGCTTCCAATCAAACTTCTCAGGATCAATAACCTTCCACGCCACATCGGATTTCGTGTCGAAGAGCAGAGGGATCTTGTTAGCGTACCTTATGAGCTGAGGCTCCCTATCCGACTTAACGCCTCCGCCATATGCAATCCCCACCTCGATTATGAATGGGTGCCCGGAATAAGCCGAGGGCCTCCTGGTTACAGCGGCAACGAACTCGGGTCTGAAAACCCTCTCGAGGCCAGCCTTTATTATATCCTCACTGAAGGGTGAGAGCGAGTCGGCCCTGGGAGGCTTGAATCCTGTGTACTCTTTCAGTTTTCTCGCCAGCTTCTCGAGGCTCCTTACAGTCATCTTTCTGACGTCAGCCTTCGGGTCCAGGCCAGCCCATTCCAGGAAACGGTCAACCGTAACCTCGCCTATACCCTGGAAGCTTTCTATGAGGAATTCACGCAAGGTGGTAGACTTCGCGGAGGCTATGAGGAACTTAAGCATCTCTATGTCGACGCCGTGAGGATGCGGTTTCACCGACTTGGGCGGAGGTGGGAGTTTCTCTATAGCCCTAAGATATCTTGTCACCTTGCCGTCAGGGTCCCTGAACACTAGCTCAGCGTAGGGTGCGGCCACCGCCGTTTTCTCTATATAGTCGTAAATGTATTGTCTAGCCCTGGACCAGTCACCCTCAACCGTAATGCTTACTATAGTGCCGTGCCATCTGCTATTCTTTCTCCAGCTCTTTTGTTCTAGGATTAAAGGTTTGTTCTGCTTGATATCTATATTAAGCTTGAAGTAATATATTCTGCCCGAGACTATGGGCGAAGTTATGACCTCCACGGGTTTGCCTGTGGTTATCTGGCCGTAGAGAATGGCCATCTTGGCTCCCAGACCGTACATGCCCCTGGTCTGCCTGAGAACATACTTAGAGCTGAAGAGAACCTGGCCGAAGGCGCGTGGCACGTATTGGGGTGGTATGCCGACACCGTTGTCTTCCACAGTGACTATATAGTGGTTAGGGTTATCCCGAGACCTCTCGATGTAAAGCTTAATTATAGGGAGTATGCCGTGCGTGTCGGTGGCATCGAGGGCGTTCTCAACTAGCTCTCTAACTGTCTGATAAAGAGCACGGGTCGGATTAGCGAAGCCAGCTATCTCCCTGTTTCTATAGAAGAACTCCGCCGCACTGAGGCTCTTAAAGGTCTCGGGCGCTGCCGCACCGCTGGGCATGGCTACTCTCCCTCCCTAAAACACTTGTTTAGATCCGGTTACCCTTTAAACCACGCAGGTTTATCAGCCGCGCACTAATATATTTTCGTCCCATCAATTTACAGTGGTTGACCGAAAATATTAGGATAATAGCCCGGCAATGATTATCGGCACCACAAGGGTAGCATCGGCGTAGACCACAACCCTCCTGGAGCGTGGTTTCACCTTGCCCCACGAGATGGCTTCCCTGGGATGTGCCCCACTAAGACTCCCGTCGTACTCCACAGCTGTGGTGACGTACACCACGTAGTCAAGACCATCCTTGAACTGGTTCCACCATATGGTGTGATGCTTGCTTATTCCACCCCCTATTATGAGGGCTGCCGAGGTCTTCGCCGTGAAGACGAGGTCGGCCAGCTCCTTCATGTCGACCAGCAGGTCCAGCTTCACGCCGCTGGACTGGGAGTGCATGAACAGGGCTGTACCGAAGCTGCCGTCAACGATGCCGGGCACGTATATGGGTGTCCTGGTCTCGTAGGCCGCCCTGAGAATCGAGTTCTCGTCATCTATCCTCTTGCCGAACTCCCAGAGAAGCTCCCTAACGCCCCACGACTTCTTCTCAGCAGCAAGCTCATCCATAATCTTGAACACCACGCGTTCTATCAGGGGGCCATAGCTCTTCACGGGTATGAAGACGTTGCCAAGACGGTGTACGCCTCTTTCGTGTAGCTGGGAGTCATCTGCCTCGAAGAACCCCTTGTAGTAGTCGCCGCCAAAGCTCCTCGCAATGTCGTGGTCCACGGCGCCGCACGTGGTTATAACCACGTTGAAGAGCCTCTCCCGTATAGCCTGGGCCAGAACCCCTCGGAGACCCGTGGATATGAGGTTTCCAGTGAATGAGAGGAAGCGGAGCTCGGCGCCCATACCTTCCCGGAGAACCTCTACAGCCTCAGCCAGGTGGCCAGCCATGAAGCCGTGTATCTTCCTGTAAAGTTCTATCAGCTCAGCCACACTCATGTCCGGCGAGACCTGGGCATCGGCAACCCTTTCAAACACATCATGGCCCTTCAAGGTCTGTCCCCTCCCCGACCTCCAAGCGCTGCCAGGTGTAAACTTATTTTCGCGAGATCCTCCAGGGCCTCCAGCGCATCAAGTGCCTCATAGACTCTTCTGCCCCACGCTACCACTCCGTGGCCAGCCAGGATCATAACACGGCACCGTTTGGCCTCCTCGCCCACCCTCCTTGCCAACTCGGAGGAGCCTGGAGGAAGCTCTTCGACAAGACCTATGCACTCGCCTATGGCATATCTCGACTCAACCGTGGAGGAGGGGGCTACTTCGAGGCCGGACATGTGGAGGGCCAGTGTGTAGGGGCTGTGGGCGTGGAGCACTGCCGCTGCCTCCTCCACATTCCTGTAGATTTCGAGATGCATCCGGTGCTCTATAGAGGGTTTCCCGGGGCCCTCAATCCGGCCTGTTGGGATATGTATCTTAACCAACACTCCGGGCTCCAGCCTGTGCTTGGCAACGCCGCTAGGCGTTATCCAGAAATACTCCCCAAGCCGCACGCTTCCGTTGCCGCCTTTCACGTTGATCAGGCCACGTGCGTGGAGCAGCGCCATGGCGTCTACAAGCTCCTCCAATGGATCCAAGCTACTCCCCGCTAGTCTAGACGCATTATTATGACTTTAAGATACCGTAGGAAATCATCCTGCGGCCTGCTCACGTGGTCAGGACTGGCACCGTGCATCCAGAGTATGGTCGCCTCGCGGCCAGCGCTACGTACAGCCTCCCCGATTAGCTGGAGGAACTCCTCTGGCCTCAGGAAGTAGCTGCACGACGAGGCTAGGAGTAGTCCTCCGGGCTTCACGCGGCGGGCAACAGCCTCGTAGAGTCTCCTGTAAGCCTTCATCCCGGCCCCCTTATGTTCCCGGCCAGGTATGAGTGCTGGCGGGTCAGCGACCACTATGTCGTAGTTCTCCCCGGTCTTCCTGAGGAAATCCTCCACTCTGCCAGCATGTATGGTGGCCTGGTCTCTCACCCCGTTAACGACCAGGTTCCTCTCAGCCATCTTGACGGCCAGGGGAGACTCCTCGACCAGCACCGCTTCCTCTGCCCCAGCCAGAAGTGCATGCACGGCGAAGCCGCCAGTATAGCTGTAGAGGTCAAGGATCCTTGCACCGCTCCAGACAAGTTCGCCCAGCTTTAGCCTATTGATCCTCTGGTCCAGGAAAAACCCGGTCTTCTGCCCACGCTCCACGTCGACCCAGAACTTAGCCCGCCCCTCAAGTATCCTGGCCTCGGTTGGCCCTCCTCCTCTGAGCACACGTCTCTCCACCGGAAGCCCGGCCTCCCTGCGTGAACGCTGGTCATTCTTAAGATACACAAGCCTGGGCTCTAGCCTGTCCTCTATCCAGTCGGCCACCAGGTCCAGGTGCCTGTCAAACCCTAGGCTACTTGTCTGGACCACCACTACGTCGCTGTAAACATCGATTATTAGGCCTGGCAAACGGTCGCCCTCAGCGTTGACCAGCCTATAGGAGTCCCAGGGTGCCAGGAGCCTTCGGAGCCTCAGGGCCCTGTCTAAGGCCTCATGGATGAGGTCACGCGGATCCGCGCCGCACTCGCCGCTCAGGATCCTGACGCCAACAGCGCCTATATCCTCGTAGAAGCCCGAACCTACACACTCCTCGCCGAGATAGATGTCCGCGAAGCCTCCCCGCACGGCCCCGACTGTGTAGTCTACCCATTTAGAGTAGATCGTGAGGAGCCCCGACTCGACGAGCCTCCTAGCCCCCTCCTTGAGGTAAACGGCAGGCATGGCGTGCCGGTTTTACTAAAAATCTTTCCATATTTAAACACCCATAGGACCCCGCTGTATACATTGAAATCGGTGAAAAACGGGTATGAGGAAGAGGAGAGCCCTCTCACCCCTGGTGGCCACAGGGATCCTGATCTCCATAGCCGTTGTCGGCGGCCTAGTGCTGTACAACTACTTCTACAAGGCTATGGGCGGTGTCAGCAACGTCAACACCGTCGCCTTCACCGCTAAGGCCGTCGTGGTAGGGAGCAGCAGCATAGTGCACTACCAGGTGTGGAACACAGGAAGCAACGACGTAACGCTGCTCAGCATAGAAATTCACGCCAGCAACGGAACCACCGTAACGCTACCCATTCAGGGCGTAACCGTTCCGGCCGGCGAGAGCTACTCGGGCAACCTACAGGCAGGGATCCTTGACCCTGCACTCGAGTATGTCGCCATACTAAACTACGAGGCTGGAGGCAACCAGGTCTCCACGGACCCGGTGAAGATGCTAGTTTCCGGCTAAACCTCTGTGGTCGCCGGGAGTATGTGAAATCCATCCCTGTTTTTCTCATCTCCTTCCTTCACCAGGGGTGAGGGGCATGCCGAGAAGCGAGGGCCGTGTGCCGGCAGTGGTGAAGCAGTGGATAACCCTGGGGTTGAAGCGTTACTATCACGGCGACAGCGGCTCCGACCTTAAACCTGTCCACAGGTATAACGTAGGTCCTGTGGACGTGTACATAGTATATTCCGCCAGCACAGGAAGATACTATTACTTCATAGATGAGCCAGAGCTACCTGAAGAGCTCAGAGATCCCCTAGAGAGGCTATTATCCGAGGCAGCCCTGGGCAGGCTCAGGCTAAAGGACGGGGTCGAGCACCTGGCGGAGCAGCTGGCCTCCAGGCACCCAGAACTTGCAGACGTGGCGGAGAAGCAGTACCCTGTTCTAACCTATTATCTCCAGAGAAGCCTGAGCGGATACGGCCCCCTATACCCGCTCCTCAAGGACAGCATGATAGAGGAGGTGGCGGTAGAAGCGCCCGGGATACCTGTCGCAGTTTATCACAGGCTCTATAGCGACGGGTGGATGGACACCAACATAGTGCTCGTCGAGGAGGAGCTCGACTCGCTTGCCCTCTCAATCGCCAGAAAGGCAGGCAAACATCTGAGTGTAGCTGTGCCACTTGCTGAGGGTCTAACGGAGGAGGGGCACCGGGTAGCCCTCACCTTTTCTCGGGAAGTCTCCCGGAGGGGGAGTAGCATAGTGATCAGAAAATACCCTGACAAGCCCTTAACGATCGTGGATCTGTTGAAGAGCAACACGCTCTCACCTCTGGAGGCCGCCTATCTCTGGATGCTCGTGGAAGCCAAGGCGTTCCTCCTAATAGTTGGTGGTATGGCCAGCGGCAAGACAAGCATGCTCCAAGCGCTCGCCACACTGATTCCCCCGGACCAGAGGATAGTTACGCTGGAAGATACGCCCGAGCTGAACCTCCCCCACACCCACTGGGATCCCCTAGTTACCAGGTACACCTACTTCTCGGAGACCTCCGCCAACGTCGACCTCCTGGCACTCGCCAAGTTCGCCCTCAGGAGACGGTCAGACTACATCATTATAGGAGAGGTCAGAGGCGAGGAGGCGCGCATGCTAGCCCAAGCCGCTGCCACTGGGCAGGGCTCTATGTGTCTAGAATACTCAGACAGAGTGCTAGTGAAGCAGAATGGGAATGCTAAGCTGATCCAAATAGGGGATCTAGTCGAGCACTGCCTCAGCATAGGCTACGGCTGCAACATGGAGATCCTTTCATTCGACCCGCTCCGCTGGAAGCCCGTCTGGGCCAGGATACGTAGATATGTGAAGACCTACACAACCAGCTGGGTAGAAGTGAAAACCCTGGCCGGGCGGCAGTTTAGGGTCACTCCAGACCACCCGGTACCAGTGATAACCTCCGGAAACCCAAGCGTGAAACCTGCGTACAGGCTTAAGCCTGGAGACAAGATCCTGGTAATCGGCCGTCTGCCACCGACGGGGACCCGGCGAAAACAGGCTGGCACTACAGGTAGCGGGTACAGACTAAAAGTGGAGCTAGCGGGTGCAACTAAGCGTCGTGAAGGCTCCATAGGCGCCTTGCTGGCCTCTAGGGATCCACAGCTCGTCGAGGGCTTCGCTGAATCCATCCTGGATACCGCCCAGAAGAGCGGGCCTGACACCTACAACTTCAAGGATATGGAGAAAGCATACCTGGCCCACTATGCTCTAAAACTCCTAGGCGTGGACTCAGCCATATCGGGGAACGGGGAACATGTTACACTGAAAATACTTCGTGGAGCCCGTAACGACGCACCCTTCCTGACCGACGTGATAACCGGTGTCAGGATAATTAGGCTGAACAGCAAGGAGCCAGCCTACGACGTTGAGGTCGATACAACCCATCTCTTCGTGCACGGGTCCTCCATCGTGACACACAACTGTACATTCCATGCGGATGGGGTAGAGTCCACTCTAGTCCGCCTATCCTCGCCGCCCATAAGTCTGGGCGAGTCCTTCCTCTCCCTCATATGGGCTATACTGGTGATGAGAAGGGTTAGGATTAGGGGCAAGGGGACGGTCCGCCGATTGATAGAGGTCGCAGAAATGGTTCCCACCAGTGGGGCTAGAACTGTGTTCGCCTGGAATCCTGAAACAGACCAGCACCTGCCGTCGACAGCAGAGGAAGTTGTAGGCAGGAGCTACAGGCTGAAGCAGGTGGCCAAGCTATATGGGTGGAGCACAGAAGAGCTGGCGGCAGAGCTGGGCAAGCGCGAGCTGTTCCTCACCGCGTTGTCCAGAGGAGGCTCTCCCTCCTACCTAGACGTGGCCCGCGCTGTTGCAAGATTCTATGCGAGGAGGTAGCCTTGAGGAGCCCCGCTAGGCCCTACATCGTTGCAACAGTCCTGGCGGCATCCGTACTGATTACAGCTGTGCTGCACAGCCCTCTATACATAGTTCCAGGAGCCGTGGCCACAGGAATATTGGCTGGCCCCCGTGTCTACGATTTCCTTAAGAAGGACGCGGAGCGCAGAGGCATAGACAGGGAGACACCATACTTCGTAGTATATGCTGCATCCCTGCACTCCTCGGGGATCCCTCTATACAAGTCACTCCTCATGACCCGCAGTTCCTCCCTCTTCAGGCACATCTCCAAGCAGGCAGAAGTTCTCGAGCAGCTACTGAGAGTGGTTCATGACCCTGTAGACGCACTGTACCAGCTCTCACAACAGTCTCCATCCAAGGAGTTTGCCCAGATACTGAGAAACTACGCGAGCCTCCTCAGGAGCGGCGGCCAGCCGCACGTGTATCTCAAGAACCTAGCCCAACACTACTCCAGAAGGCTCGAGGACTCCTGGAGCAGGTTCTCCACACTGCTGGTTGAGGCGGAGGAGGCATACCTGATGATCTATGTGCTGGGTTCCTTCCTGCTTCTCCTATACTCGCTCCTCTCATCGGCAACCGCGCCCCTCCTCCTCTTCAGCTTCTTCATGGCACCCCTCCTGGGTGCAGCCCTGCTGGCATACATCCACTACGAGGAGCCTGGGCTGAGGCTGCCTTCACGCTTCAAGCTTCTCCACCTAGCCCCATATCCAGGCTCGCTGGCAGTATTCGTTGCCAGCGAGCCTAGGCTAGGCGTGTGGCTAGCCCTGGTCATTAGCGCGACCCCCCTCCTTGTCCACGGCATCTACCTGGAACTCACCTCCCGCAGGAGAGCCGCTCGTCTAAGGTCCGAGATATCTGCCGCCTTCAACGAGATCTCCGACTACGTGAGGCTAGGCTACCCCCTCGATAGGGCCATTGAAATGGTTCTCAGGGACCCCTCCCTCAGCTCCGAGGCAGGAAGGGTGCTTTCAGCGGTTACGGTCTCCCCCGAGTCCGCCTACCTTTCGAGCGGGGACCTCGACGACAATTATAGGTACCTCCTGGTACTCTTAGCCCACATGGGTTCGACCTACACGCCGCCCGAGATCTTCGACCTGGTCAATGGCTTCCTGGCCACCACGAGCTACGCTACAAGGAGGGCTAAGAGCAGGGTCAAACCCTACGAGGCAGTCATGTTGGTCTACCCGCCCGTGCTACTATACGTGGCCAAGAAGATCTCCGGAATGCTGGCATCGATAAGTGTGCCAGCTGCGGGGATCCTATCAACCCTAGCCCCCGGAACAGTTGCCGCGCTGGGCGGATCGATGGCCGCTCTAGTCGTAGTCCCGCTGCTTGTTAATACCTTCATAATGGATAGGATAGAAGGCGATGCTGCGAATCCCATGAAAAAAGGCTTAGCACTAGCGGTTTCAGGGCTCTTCGGCGCCCTGCTTAGCCCTTAGCGACACCTATGGGCCTCAGCCTTACCACTAGTTTAGCTATCTTCACCTTGTGCGCCGTCTCCGCGACCCTAACGCTGTCCTTGTAGGCCTGAGGAGCCTCCTCGGCGATCACACGCGCAGTATGTGCATGGATGTATATGCCCTGCCTGGAGAGCTGGGCTACTATCTCGCTGGGCCTGAAGCTCCTCACCGCCGCGTGCCTGGACATCCACCTGCCGGACCCGTGGGGTGCCGAGTAGAAGGTCCTGGCACCGGTGGGTACGCCCACCATGACGAAGCTGTACGTGCCCATGCTACCCGGTATCAGGACGACCTGCCCGATGTCCTTGTGGTCGGCAGGGATCTCGGGGTGCCCCGGAGGGAACGCTCTGGTGGCGCCCTTCCTGTGGACCACCAGCTTCATCCTCCTCCCGTTGACCTCGTGCTCCTCTATCTTGGCGATGTTGTGGGCCACGTCGTAGACCACTTCTAGGCCAAGCTTGTCCGGATCTGCGTTGAACACCTGCTTGAAGCTCTCCCTCACCCAGTGGGTTATGAGCTGCCTGTTGGTCCATGCGAAGTTGGCGGCGGCAGCCATGGCTCCAAGGTAGTCCTGGGCCTCCCTTGAGCTGTAAGGAACGGAGGCCAGCTCTCTGTCAGGAGGCCTTATCCCGTACTTCCGCATGGCTCTCTCCATTGTTAGGAGGTAGTCGCTGGCCACCTGGTGGCCTAGGCCCCTGCTACCCGTGTGTATCATCACTGTTACCTGGCCCTCATGGGTTATGCCGAGAACCTTGGCGGTTTCGGAATCGTAAATCTTGTCAACCACCTGAACCTCCAGAAAGTGATTGCCGCTTCCCAGCGTGCCGAGCTGGGCAGCGCCCCTGCGCTTGGCTCTGTTGCTAACCTTGGTGGAGTCGGCGAGCTTCCAGCTCCCCCTCTCCTCTATGTGTTCGAGGTCCTCTGGCCAGCCGTAGCCCTTAGACACCGCCCACTCGACGCCCTCGTCAAGGACCCGGTCCAGCTCGCCTGTGGTTAGCCTGAGCTTGCCAGTGCTGCCCAGCCCGCTAGGCACGTTGTAGTAGAGAGTGTCTATCAGCTGTTTGAGCCTGGGCCGCACGTCCTCTTCACTAAGGTTAGTCCTCAGGAGCCTGACGCCGCAGTTTATGTCGTAGCCGACGCCCCCGGGGCTTATGACGCCGTCCTCGTCTATGCTCATACCGGCCACTCCGCCTATAGGGAAGCCATAGCCCTGGTGGCCGTCAGGCATGACGAAGCTGGACTCCTGGATACCCTTCAGGCAGGCCACGTTGGCGGCCTGCTCCAGTGTCAAGTCGTCCTGCATCTTTTTGAGCAGGTACTCGTCCGCGAATATTACGGCTGGGACCCTCATGCAGGGCTTGGCGCCCTTAGGTATGACCCACTCGTAGGGCCCCACCTTCTTGAGGCTTATCCTGGTCAACTTCCGCACCGTTACATCTGTGTATGGGAAGCCTTTATAGGGTATTTTGTACTTACACTACAAAATAGCCATGCCAGCAGTGTTCCGCCTGGTAAGGGTGCTGGGAAGAGAGTTCCTTAAAAACTACGTGGAGCAGCTCGGCGAACGCGTGGCTGACGGCGACGAGCTGTCCGAAGAGGTGTTGGAGTACTTTCAGGAGATACTGAGGCTCAGCGAGGAGGAAGGCGAGGCCGACTACGTTGAGGAGCTGGAGGAGGCCTACGATCCGGAGATCCATGGCAGGCTGTTCTCACCAACCATAGTCAAGCTGTTATCAACCATCGCCTCCGGGGAGGTTGAGAGCGTGAGCCAGCTGGCCAGGAAGCTGAGACGCGACGTGGGGAACGTGTATAGGGACCTCAAGTGGCTGGAAAACCTTGGACTGGTCTATTTGGAGAACAATGGGCGGAAAAAGGCGCCGAGGCTCCTAGTATTGGAATATGGGGTCAGGTTCGCCTAGACACACTTTCCACGAGCTCCTCCAGGCTGAGGCGCCTCTGCTCCCTGGACTCCATGTCCCGCAACGTGTAGGCCCCCTCCTCGAGTTCTGCACGTCCTATGATCACTGTATACCTGTACCCCGCATCGCTAGCATAGCTAAGAGCCTTGCCGAGGCGCCTAGTCCTCCCATGGTATAGCTCGGCCTGTACACCCTGCTCATGCAGCCTTCTTGCCAGTATCAGTGCCGCGGCCTCCGCCTCGGGAATCAGGGGTATTATTAGCACTCGGTTCACCTTCTCTGAGAGGAACTGCCTGCCCTGCATTCTGAGCGCCAGGAGGAGCCTATCCAGCCCTGCCGCGAACCCGGTGCTGGGCGTGGGTTCTCCACCGTACAGCTCTATCAGTGTATCGTACCTGCCGCCTCCCGCCACGCTGACGCCGAGTTCAGGGACCTCCACCTCATATATTATACCGGTATAGTATGCGAGGCCTCTGGCGAAGCTGAGGTCAACGTGGATCCTTCCAGGCATTGCCCCCGAAAGTATGTCCACGAGGCTTCTGAGGCGCTCAGCCTCCTCCATCGCCTCGGATATGCCGGACAGGACCTCTCTCAGCTCGTTGAGGCCTGGGCCCTCCGCCAGCTGAGCCAGCACGTCAACCATTTTTCTGTCCGTCGCTGCGCGTCGCGCAGCCGCGATGGCTTCCTCATACAGCTTCTTGTCCATGAGGTGGAGGACCCGGTCCTGCTCCTCCTCCGGTATACCGGCCCTCCTCATAACGGCCCTATGGATACCGACATTGTCGACCTTGAACCTGTAGCCCTCAAGGCCCGCGCGTCCCAGGAACTCGTCGAGGAGCGACATGGTTTCAGCGTCGCCCAGAATGTCCGAGGAGCCTATGAGTTCGACCCCGGCCTGGTAGAACTCCCTATACCTGGCGTGCTGTGGTTCCTCATAGCGGAAACAGTTGGCAACGTACATGACTCTAACGGGTTTAGGCAGGCCCCTCATTTTGTCCAGATACATTCTAGCGACGCTAGCGGTAACCTCAGGCCTGAGCGCCACCTCTCTGCCCGCCTTGTCCTTGAATACATACATGGTTCTCCGGATCTCCTCCCCCGACTTGAGGGCGAAGAGGGCGAAACGTTCAAGCGTGGGCGGCATAACCTCCACATACCCGTACAGCTTGGCCACGTCCCGAAACGTGTTGGCCAGCCAAACTAGGTCCCCCGCGTCGGGGTGCAGTATATCCCTCATACCCCTAAGAGGCTGCAATGGGATCTTCTCGGGCACGATTCAACCCCTCCTGGGAGTAAACCTGTTAATGGCATAGTAGGTGACGTCGCCGTGCCTATCCACGATAGCCAGCACGGGGATCCTCCCGTTCCTAACCGAGGCCTCAAGCATCTCCAGCACGTCGGTTAGGCTTATCATCCTGCTCTCCTCTAGCACGTAAACCTCCACCAGGCCCCCGCGTGGATCCTTGAAGACGAGGCTATTCCGCGAGGGGCCCTGCACGGGCTTCCTGCCACGCTTCCTGAGATCATAATATACGGTGAACATGACCCACATCATCTCGTCTCTACGCGAATAGTAGGCCATGAGGTCCCTGAAACCCATCTCCTGCCCATCCATAGTGGCTATTAGGCGGCCCTTGTAGACCAGGTAGACGGCCTCCAGGGGCGAGAGATGGAGGCCGTCGGGCCCCTCGTAGCCGTAGCCCTCGCTCCTCAGCTCCTGGTAGCCCTCCCTGACCACGGCACCCTCCTCAGACACCTCTGCCACGGGCTTGGCCTCGGACACCGGCACCACCAGTATTTTATTCTCTCAACCAACTATACTTCTGGTGCTCTGCTTGGAGGTCTTTGAGAGATTGGCTATTAAGCCTTTAGAGTGGAGGGACGGCGCCGTTAGGTGGATAGATGTCTCAAGGCTACCCTGGGAGGAACGCGTGGTGGAGACACGGGACGTGGAGAGGCTGGCCAAGGCTATAGAGAGGCTGGAGATCAGGGGTGCACCCGCGATAGGTGTGGCCGCAGCTTTAGGGATAGCCATGGCCGCCTACAACTCGGATGCAGAAACCGTGGAGCAACTACTAAGAGATGTTGAGAGAGCTGCCGAGAGGCTTAGACGGACGCGGCCTACAGCTTACAACCTTTTCTGGGCCATAGACAGGATGCTCGGTACAGCCAGGAGGGCGGCGCAGTCCGGGGACACGGATGGTCTTAGGAGGACGCTGGTTGAGGAGGCCCTTAGGGTCATGAGGGAGGACATAGAGGCAAACATGACGATGGGCAGAATAGGCGCCGAGCTTGTGGAGGATGGCGACACTATACTCACCCACTGCAATACAGGCGCGCTGGCCACGGCCGGGTATGGCACCGCACTGGGCGTTGTGAGGGCTGCGTGGGAGCAGGGCAAGAAGATCTCAGTTATAGCTACCGAAACGCGCCCCCTCCTCCAGGGGGCCAGGCTGACTGTCTGGGAACTAGTTAAGGAGGGGATACCTGTGAGACTGATAACCGACAACATGGTGGGCTACGTGATGGCCAAAGGACTTGTCTCCAAGGTCTTCCTAGGGGCCGACAGGATCCTTCTAACAGGACACGTCACCAACAAGATCGGGACCTACACCATAGCCGTGTTAGCCAAGAGGCATAGGGTCCCCTTCTACGTCGTGGCGCCAACATCAACTATAGACCCCAGGACCCGGCCAGAAGACATAGTAATTGAGGAAAGAAGCCCGGAGGAGGTCAGAACCGTTCTGGGCAAACTAACGATAACGGTGCCAAACGTCGAGGTATACAACCCGGCCTTCGACACCACGCCCCCCGAACTGGTATCGGCGATAATCACCGAGAAGGGTATCGCTCGCCCCCCGTACCCTGAAAGCCTCTCCAAGCTCCTCGGCAAGAGGTCGGCAAGGTAAACCTATTAAAACCGGTTCCTTGAACCTTTTATCCCGGCGGGCCCGTCGTCTAGCCTGGTTAGGACGCCGCCCTTACAGGGCCAAAGGACGCCTAGGAGAGGCGGAGGTCCGGGGTTCAAATCCCCGCGGGCCCACCAACCTTCTAGCGGCGCGATGAACTTATATGAGTGCCCAACATGCTTGGAGGTGGGGTGCAAAAATATGCCGAAAGAAGTTATGAGCGCGGAAGAGTTCTTCAAACACGCTGAGAGGGCGGAGGAGTGCAGGGTCGTGCGCGGCAAGGATTACGTGAAGCTGAAGGCCAGAACCAAAAGATACCTATACACGCTGAAAGTTGAGCCCAGCGAGGCAGAAGAACTGGTGGCCAAACTCAGGGAAATCTGCAACAACCTCGTAGAGATAGGAGGCTAGTACAGATCTATCTTTTCCCCATTACTGGGAACCACGGCATCTATGCCTAACTCGTTTCTCACGGACTCTGCGAAAGCTTCAGCCACCTCTGGTTCGCCGTGGACCACCACGACCTTCTCCAGGCCCTTAATCCTCCGAACTACCTCTAGTAGCTCTGTTCTACCAGCATGGCTGGAGAAGTCGAACCACTCTACCCTCGCCTTAACCAGTGGGCCCTCCTCCGTGTACTTGCCCTCCTCAAGGATCCTTCTGCCAGGCGTCCCAGGCGCCTGAAAGCTTACCATGAAAACAGCGTTCTTCTTGTTCTTGGCCAGCTTCCTCAGATAAAACCTCGAGGGTCCGCCCTTCAGCATCCCGGCGGATGCTATAATTACGCCTGGCTCCTTCCACGCGTTCCTCCTATCCTGCCATCCCCTGACAATGTTGGCCTGCTCATAGGCCTTCCTAAGTAGCTCCGGGTCTCTAAGGAACTTGTCGCGTTCCAGCATGAGCTCTGTTATACCCCTAACCATTCCATCCACATAGATGGGGTATTCAAAGCCCCTCTCAACAAGAACGCAGAGTATTTCTTGCCCCCTCCCCAGGCTGAAGGACGGTACGAGAACGGTTCCCCCGTTCTCCACAACCTCCAGAACATCATTGTAGAACCTTTCCTCAACCTCCCTGCGCGGGGGATGCTCGCTGGTCCCGTAGGTCGACTCTATTACTAATACGTCGGCCTCGAGGCCCGAGACGTCGGCTGGCCCCACCAGCTTCGTCTCCACAAAGTTGATGTCCCCCGTATACACGATTTTCTTAGAGCCCGCCTCTACTTCAACCATTGCGCTACCGGGAATGTGCCCCGAATCTCTGAGCCTCACAACTATGCTGCCCAGTTCCACGTCTTCGCCGTAATCCACCACACGCATCGTTGAAAGGAACTCTGCCACCTCGCCATCCTCGAAGGGCAGATAGTAGCCCGAGAGTTTGAGGAAATCTCTTAGCATTATTTCAGCCACATCCCGGGTAAAGGAGGTGGCAACGGCCTCGGGTTTCCTGGATATGTAGAATATGGGGGCGCCACCTATGTGGTCCAAATGGCCATGGGTTAGGACTATTCCTTTAAGCTTGGCTGGCGGGTAGTGTAGCGGAAGCTGCGGCAAATCATTGTCGTCGAAGTTGACGCCATAGTCTAGCAACACGGCGCTACTCTTATGCTCGACGGCTATCGCCGCCCTGCCCACCTCCTTGCCCGCGCCAAGGATTGTTAAAGTGACCATGTTTCCGTTCACCTTTCTGCTGACTGCTCTTATCTGTGAAATTCGAGCGTATATTTAATTTCTTCACCTCTCCAGGGTCTATAATCTAAACACTTAAAGGTAACAGGAAAACCCTACACCACGGGATACCACATGTTCGGCCTATCTCCCAGAGACCTGAAGAGGCAGCTGAAGAGGCTCGGTATAAAACTCGACGTAGAGGAGCTTGAGGACGCGAGAAACGTTACCATAGAGCTGCCCGGAAAGATGCTGGTTATAGACGATCCCCAAGTAGTTATCATGAGGCTCCAGGGCCAGACAATATTCTATATCATGGGCGAACCGCGCGAGGTCGAGATAGAGGAAGAGGAAGTCACGCCGGGTATCGAGATAAGTGAGGAGGACGTCCAACTCGTGGCCAGCCAGGCTGGTGTATCGCTGGAGGAGGCAAGAAGGGCCCTAGAGGCCTCGGAGGGTGACCTAGCCAAGGCAATCATGCTCTTAGAGTCGAAGAAACGCTTTACCTCCTAAGCGGGGCCAGGCTCCTCAAGGATTTTATTATGTCGTCCACGCTTTTGTGAAGTGAGACCACGTAGGGTATACGTTCCTTGTCAGCCAGTCTTAGGGCCAGTACATCCACCCTCCTCCTAGGCCCGTGAACTATAACCATAGCCGGTTTAAGCGGAGCCACGCGGACAGCCACCATGGGTGATCGGCCCGTGGACACTCTGGTGAAGATCAGTGCTCGCTCCGTGGTCATACCCATGATGAATTGGAACTCGTTTCCAGTCATAGTCTCTATAGCTGCAAGGCTGTCCAGTACAGTGTACCCGTAAATCTTTCTGTCAGGTATCTCTGTGGAAAGAGGGATACCCTTGACGGCGGTTATAACATCGTCTATTCCCACACCTTCCTCATACTCAAGCATATCGATGATGGCCTCCACGTTGAGGTTCATGGATCTCGCCAGCTCTCTTACTATATTCCAGCCCCTCTCCTCGTCGAGACGCAAGAGGCCTTCCACGAACCTTTTAATGAACCTGCTGCCTGGCACCCTTCTGCCCTTCTCATAGTCGCTGATAACGCTGGGGGCTACCATCATGTACTTGGCAACCTCTACCTGGGAGGCCTTGAAAAGTTCTCTCCACTTCTTCATGGCGATGCCGGGCTCCTCGCTCCACACAATATCGCCAGCTATCCTCCTGGCTATAACGTCGCGTATGAATTCCGAGACCACGAGCGGCCCCTACACAATTCATGGCTGTAGCGGGATAAAAACTACACGACACTAGTCGAAAAGGAAAGTGGTGGGCCCGCGGGGATTCGAACCCCGGACCACCCGGTGTCTCCGACGGTACTCGTCCTATGATTCCCGCGCGGCCTACGGCCGCGTGCCGGGCGCTCTGCCGGGCTGAGCTACGGGCCCTCCGTGATCTTCCTAAGTTTTCGTGGTTCTTTTAAGCCTTGCTCTACGTGCCCAGCGTCCACGATTTGAGGTACTCCTCCTGGGTGGGTGTCAGCTTGTCTATCTTCACGCCCAGGGCTTCCAGTTTAAGCTCAGCTACGCGCCTATCTATCTCTAGGGGGACCTTGTAGACCCTGGGTTCCATTCTCGGGTTCTGGTGTATATATAGCACGGAGAGGGCCTGGTTGGCGAAGCTCATGTCCATGACCTCGCTGGGGTGCCCCTCTGCAGCTACTAGGTTTACGAGACGCCCCTCGGCCAGCAGGTATAGTCTCCTGCCATCCTTGAGCTTATACTCTACAACATGAGGTCTGATGGTTCTTTTCTCGACTGCCAGCTCCTCTAGGTCTTTAATGTTTATCTCCACGTTGAAGTGGCCCGAGTTGGCGAGGATCGCGCCGTCCTTCATTAGCTCCAGGTGCTCTTTACGGATCACGTCTCTATTTCCGGTCGCTGTTACGAAGATGTCGCCTATCCTCGCCGCCTCCTCCATGGTCATGACCTGAAAACCGTCCATGTATGCTTCGAGGGCCCTGATGGGATCAACCTCCGTGACTATGACTCTGGCACCCATGCCGCGCGCCCTCATGGCTATTCCTCTGCCGCACCACCCATAGCCAGCCACAACGAGGTTCTTGCCAGCCAGCAGTATGTTGGTGGCGCGCAGTATCCCGTCTATTGTGCTCTGCCCGGTACCGTACCGGTTGTCGAACAGGTACTTGGTGTAGGCGTCGTTGACGGCGATCACAGGGTACCTGAGGACACCCTGCTCCTCCATGGCCCTAAGCCTTATGACGCCCGTGGTTGTTTCCTCGGTTCCCCCCTTGATCCTTTTTGCAAGGTCTTCGGCGTTCCTGTGAATGTAGGTGTGGAGGTCGGCTCCATCGTCGAGGACTATACTGGGCTCGAACTCCACTATCCTCTCTATAGCCCAGTAGTACTCCTTCTCGGTCTCTCCCCTCCACGCGTAGACGTGTATGCCCTCAGAGGCCAATGCAGCAGCCACGTCATCCTGTGTTGAGAGGGGGTTGCTGGCTGCGAGGACTATTTCGGCTCCTCCAGCTGCAAGGGTCCGCATCAGCACTCCGGTCTCCTTGGTCACGTGTAGGACTGCCCCTATCTTTAGACCCTTAAGCGGCTGCTCCTCCTGGAACCGCCTCCTAATAATCAAAAGCACGGGCATGTGTTGCTCCGCCCAGTCTAGCTGCAGCCTCCCCTGCCCAGCTAGATTAATATCCCTAACCTTATACTCCACTGTGTACACCCAGCCATCTAGAAGACAAGGGATCCATATAAACGGTTGCCCAGGTGTTTCGAGATGCCGTACACTCGGGGCGCCCTCAAAGCACTCCTGGCTGGCAAGCCATGGCTCTTACCCATAGTGGCGGTTATGATTAGACACCCCTTCGCAATGACGACAAGCGAGCTGGCTGAGCGTGTGGGAGTGCGTTCTCCCCTAGTTAAGCGGGCCCTATGGTGGCTCTCCAAAGCCGATGCCGTGGCTGCTTCCGAGACATTGCCTAGAAGGTATAGGCTCAGAGATCAGGCTAGGATAGAAGTCGAGGAAATCCTGCGTAGTAGCTGGCAGAAGGAGAGAAGAATGGTCTTTAGGCAGGGCGACGAGTATCTGCTTATCGCAGTTAAGCCTACTCGTATTTCGGTGTGGACGGTGCCAGCAGACTTGGTGGAAAGAGTGGCCGAGGTTCTAAGGGTTAGCGGTGGCTGCTTCAAACCGGTGGATGTGTCCAATGCTCTAGGGATCCCCGTCAGATTGGCCAGCCTCGCGCTTTCTGTGCTCCACGTCTCTGGTAGAGTGTCACGAAGCAGCGGGTGCTACCAGGCGTAGTGTGCTACAGGATCAGTATCGCAGGGCTTCTTCAGCGCCCTTCACGGGCTCCGAGTCGGAGGTTCACATCATTCAACTGAATCCTCGTTAGGGTGTGTTGTATTTCAGGTTTTATATACTCGGTTCTCCAATTATAGCATGATACGGGGTGTATGGTCGTGGTTGACATTGTTACCCAGCTAAAAGACCTAGCTATCGACATAGTGTCTATTGTCGTGATAGTGGGTGCAGGATATCTTGTAGGAGTGGGTGCTGGCATCCTTGTAAGAATGTTCTCGGCCAAGCTCCTAGAAGGCTATGCTAGGACCTCTGATGCAGGTAAACGGCTCCAGGAGGCCGGAGTCCCCGGTGTGCTTGAACTCTTAACTGTGGCCTTCGCAGCGTCACTCGCCTTCCTTGCGGCAGTAGACTACGTTGATCTGGGTGGCGAGATCGGCGCCGTCCTCTACACTGTAGCCAGCTACCTGCCCCGAGTCGTCGTGGGAGTTGCTGTGCTCTTCCTGGGGATACTGCTTTCAGCGGGTTTCTCATCCGCGCTGGGCGACGTGTTGGCGAGGATGCTTCCCAAGAAGCGCCGTGAAATCGCAGAGCTGGGAAGAGGCCTTATCTTGGTGGGCCTAGTGGCCCTAGTGGTCTCGGTGTCCCTCGGAATAATGGGCCTGACTGGTACCTATGTGTATTCGCTTATACTTGGATTAGCGATAATGGCGATGGGCGTCATAGCTGGCTCGATGCTTGTTGACAGTATTGTCGAGGACAACCCTGAGTTTAAGGAGTTTGCAGGGTACGCTAAGTTCCTAGTCTACTTGATATTCATCATGATAGGCCTTGCCGCCATCTTCACCCAGTACCCTGGAGCCTCCAGGGTTATAACGACGCTCTCCTGGGGAGTGGCGCTGGCGATGGCTATACTCCTGCTGCCCCTGGTGTACACGTTGGCCAAGAGGCTGGTGGGCGAGACGGCTAGAAGGAGGGGCTGATTACGGGAAGGTTGGTGGGCCCGCGGGGATTTGAACCCCGGACCACGGGGACTTCCGCCCATATGGGTCCCGAGTCGGGCGCCGCTCGCCGCGGCGTACCCCGCATCCTAGTCCAGGCTAGACTACGGGCCCACCGCGATCTTAGTGGATGAATGAGGAGCTTTTAGCATTTACGTTCGATATATATGCTTCAACTATACTTTTTAACATGTAATACAAGGAATTAAGGATATTTTTAATAATTTTGCACCCTAATTTTAAAATAGGGTAAATATCATGCCCATGTTCGTACGGGATCTGATCAAGCGGAAGCCGGTAACTGTGCGGCTAGGAGAGTCGGGGCGGCGAGCCGCCGAAATCATGGTAAGGGAAAACATAGGGTTCCTACCCATAGTGAGTCCTGAAGACGATAGAAGGGTTGTCGGAGTGATCTCTGAGAGGGATTACGTCAAGGCCATATCAAGAGGGTTAAATCCCCTGGAGATCAGGGTCGAAGACATGGGTACAATGGGGCATCTATACAGCGTCCATATAGATGCACATATCTCTGAAGCCGCCAAGCTCATGGGCAAATACGGTATTAGGCATCTGGTAGTAGTTGATGACGAAGGGCTCCTTGTGGGTGTCATCTCGATCCGCGACCTTCTGAACCTTGAGGGTCTCCTAAGCATAATGAGCGAATATAGCTAGGCGTGACGACTTATAACCAGGGAGCCGTGTTATGTCACCGTTGGTGTATGCATGAACGTAGCTAAGCGGGCCGTAGCCCGGATAGCTACACGGATGGTTCTGAGCCGGAACTACAAGATCGTTGGCGTGGGCACAGGGTCCACGGTAGGGTTCTTCATGGAGGAGCTGGCGTCAAGGCCGGAAGCTAAGAGGCTACAGTACGTTGCTTCATCCATAGACACTGCAAGGAAGCTTGCTAGTCGTGGCCTCCTGGTACTGGACCCCGGTACTGTGGATCAGATAGACGTATACGTTGATGGTGCCGACGAAGTCGACCCTAAAGGCAACATGATCAAGGGGCGTGGGGCCGCTCATTTGTCCGAAAAAATACTGGCCTACCGGTCCCGCTTCAACATATTTATCGTGGACGAATCGAAGCTCGTGGATAAGCTTGGCGAGAAGAGGCCCGTGCCGGTCTCACTGGTGCCCAGCGCCTTGAGCCTAGTGGTTAACGCATTAAAAATGCTGGGCTACGATGTGGAGCTTAGGGGAGGCAACTGCAAGGATGGGCCCTGTATCGATGACCACGGCTTCGTGGTGCTAGACGTGTGGACTGGGCCCATGGATGACCCAGAAAGAGTGGACAGGCTTCTTCAAAGCGTTCCAGGCGTCGTCGAGACAGGCCTGTTCATAGGTCTGACAGACCTCGTGCTTGTTGGGAGGAGTGATGGGGGTGTCCAGGAGATTAGAACGCACCGCACGAGAGGGCTACACCTCTGAGGAGCTGGCAGGCCAGCTCTCCGACGAACAATACGTGGAGGGGTTCCAGCACCCCAGGATAGCTGAGGCCCTCCAGGGCACAAGGTATATCAGGATAAGTGTGCACCCCGAGGCATGGGTGTACCTGGGCAGAAGGGAAGATCACGTGCTGGTCCCCCGACTATACTGCTCATGCCTCGACTTCCTGGTTAACGTAGTTGGTAGGCGGAGGAAATCCCCCTGCTACCACCTTGTGGGCCTGGAGCTGGCTCGGAAGCTAGGCAGGGTCAAAGATCTATCCAGCCTGGCCGGGCCCCAGGCCCCTAAGATAATGCTCGAGATCCTGGAGCACGGTTTCAGTAGAGAGTTAAGGAGACTTGCCTTGAGGAGCCAATCATAATTTAAGGGCATATACAATTGCGTGACTAGGGCTCGGGGATGGGTAGGAGGAAGAAGAGGAGAAGGAAAATTCTGAGGCCAAGACGGACGTTGCCGACGGTCTTCGTATGCCCCCACTGTGGGTCGAGGATGCTTTTCATCAATATCCGGAGATCCAAGGGTGTGGCGGTGGCTAGATGCGGCCACTGTGGCTTCAAGACGGAGCTACCCGTCACACCCTTGCACCAGCCTGTCGACGTTTATGGGAGGATACTGGATGAATACAACGCTGGTACGCTCGACTTCGAGATCGTGGAAATAGGGGAAGAGCAGGCTGAGGAGCTATGGGAGGCTGGCGAGGAAGAGTAGCAAAGTATCTCGCCGAGAAGCGCGTCGAGGCGCCGCTTCACTTTACGCTCATAGACCCTGACGAGGTTTCAGTCGACCCGGACCACGCTGCCAGGCTCGTAGAACCCATGGTCTCAGCGGGAACTGATGTCATACTTGTAGGTGGAAGTATAGGGGTCTCGGAGAGGCTGCTCGATGAGGTTATCTCGAGTCTCAAGAAATATGGCTTACCGGTCGTACTATTTCCCGGTAATGTTAACGGTCTTTCGAGAGAGGCAGACGCGGTTCTCTTCATGAGTCTCCTCAACAGCGATGACCCCTACTACATTGTAGGAGCCCAGGTGCAGGGCGCCGTCATAGTTAAGAGGTACGGTCTCGAGGCCCTGCCCACGGCATACCTGATAGTAGGGTATGGGGGTGCAGCTGGCTACATTGGAAGGGCCAGACCGCTTCCACCGGATAAACCAGAAATAGCGGTTGCTTATGCACTAGCCGCCGAGCTGCTGGGCATGCGGTACATCTACCTAGAGGCGGGTTCGGGGGCCCCCTCACCCATACCTTCAGAGATGATAGCCGCGGTCAGAAAGGCCGTCGATACGCGTACGATGGTGATCGTGGGAGGAGGTATACGGAGCCCGGAGGCGGCTAGAAAGGCGGTCAAAGCCGGTGCTGACGTTGTTGTTACAGGGACCATTGTAGAGGAAGATGCGGAGAGAGCCGCCAGAATTGTTCGTAGCATCAAGCGTCAGGGTCGCCATACTTCTTCTTAACGGCCTCCTCGACATCCACTCCTACCAGGTTGGCCACCGAGAGAAGCCATGCCAGAACGTCTGCTATCTCTTCCTCCACATTGCCGTCCTTAAGCAGCGCCTCCGCCATCTCGCCGACCTCTTCCACGAACCAGGCAAAGGTGGCGAAGAGCCCCCGCTTACTGTCCCGTTCATAGTAGAGTCTATACATGTACTCCTGGAGCTTCCTCAGCTCCATCCAACATGCCCACACTAGCCTTTGGTCTCTCCACAATTAAATAATCCTCCGAGAGGCTCCAGGAATTTTAAATAGCGGCCGCGCATCCAGAATTGACGGGGAGAAGGGTGCCTCAGAAAAAGAGGAAAAAGGATAAAAAACCGGTGACACTCACCGCTGCGGGCCTGCTATCGTTTTACGAGGACTTTGATGCCATCGTTACACTGAAGCCAATCCACATAGTGCTACTAGCCTTGGTGTTCGCTGCTGCAGTCCTGGTGCTTCACGTGGTGGCCCCTCCCCTGGGCTAACCCGTTGAGGTGCCAGAAAGATAGGATGATGTATTAGCATTAATTACTTATAGATCTCTTCAAGTTTCGTGTAGAACTCCCACATTTCATCAACATACTTTTCGAGAACGGCGATATCGCTCTTCTTCAGATGCCTGAACCTGCCCTGGAGCCTTATGTACTCGACCAGTGGTTTCCGCTTGGACTTATCCCTGTATGGCCGGCTGAGGGGGCTTATTCTGAACTTGCCGTTCTCATACTCGTAAAGTATCCAGAGCCCCGTCTGTACGGCTAGCTTGGCTACCTCGGCTGTTTTGGCGGGATCGAAGCGCCATCCCACGGGGCAGGGGGCATGTAGGTGTATGTATTTGAAGCCCCTTATCTTGGACGCCTTCCTGAGCTTATCTATGAAATCTGTGGGGAACCCGACACTCGCTGTGGCGACATAGGGGACCCTGTGAGCTATGAGTGTTAGCGGCACGTCTTTTTTATGCTCTTTCTTCCCCGTCCAGGTCGTGGTCGTCCAGGCACCGTAAGGCGTGAGACTGCTCCTCTGTATCCCTGTGTTCATGTAGGCCTCATTGTCAACGCAGATGTATATTATGTCCTCGTTCCTCTCAGCAGCTCCGCTAAGAGCCTGGAACCCTATGTCTCCTGTACCCCCGTCGCCAGCCCATGCCACCACCTGGGCATCCTTCAGCCCTCTGATTTCCAGGGCTGCCTTTAGCCCAGATGCGGCGGCCGCCGCTGCGGCGAAGACTATGTTGAGTATCGGCATGCCTATGCCTGACCTAGGATATATCCCCTGGATCACGGAGGAGCAGCTAGCCGGTATGACTAGTACAGCATTTTCCCCCAGCGCCATGCCCACATAGCGGAGCCCCATAGTTTCGGGGCAGCCGGGGCATGCAGCGTTGCCGGGCATCAGGAAGTTCTTTCTAGGAAGATCTTGGATTCGGACCATAGACCCATCACACCCCATACCAGTAATCGTTCACGTAAACCCGCCCCTCCTCTTCGACCTTCTTCACGAAGTCTTCGACCAGCTTCTCAAAATCCCTGACACCCACATCGACTCCTCCTACACCCGCGACCACACCCATGATAGACGGCTTCGCCTCTAAGGCCTCGACAACCTCGGCGTGAAGCGGCCCTCCACGGCCCATGGAGACTGAGCGGTCGAACACCATGACGCCCTTCATCCCCAAGAGTTTCTCCCTGAGCCTTTCCCTCGGGAACGGCCTGACATACCTTATCCTAGCTACACCGACCGGGATGCCTCTCTCCCTGAGCCTGTCAGCAGCCTCCTTGGCGTTGCCAGCCCAGGTGCCCATAAGCACTACCACGTACTTGGCATCATCGCAGCGGTAGAACTCGACGAGGCCGCCGTAGCGTCTCCCCGTCATCTTGTAGTACTCCTCGTCGACCTCCTCTATGACTCTCTTAGCATTATACATGGCCCTCTGCATGGAGTGCCTCATCCTGTAGAAGGCCTCGTCGGGCGGTATGTTACCCATAATGACGCCGCTTCCGGGCTCGATCACGTATGGCCTAGGGAGCCTGGGTGGCAGCCAGGAGTCCACAACCTCCTGCTCGGGCACGTCGACGGGCATGGCTGTGTGGCTCAGAAGGAAGCCGTCGAGACCTACCATGGCTGGCAGATAGACCCTCTCGTCCTCTGAGATGCGGAACGCTTGAAGCACCAGGTCGAGGACCTCCTGGTTGTCCTCGGCCATGGATATTATCCATCCGGTGTCTCGCTGATCCATGATGTCCTCGTGGGAGACGTGGATGTTCCATGGAGGTCCTATAGCCCTAGTAACAACTGCCATGACCAGGGGTAGCCTCGAGGCCGCGGCCCACCACACGACTTCGTGCATATAGAGCAACCCATGACTGGAGGTGGCTGTGAAGGCCCTGGCGCCGCCCGCTGCTGCGCCGTAGACGGCTGCAAGTGCTGAGTGTTCGCTCTCCACACGTATCATTTTCGCCTCTATCTCGCCGTGCTCCACCATCTCTGCGAGCTTCTCCACTATGGTCGTCTGAGGTGTTATCGGGTATGCTGCTATAACCTGGACTCTTGCCAGTTTCACTGCCTCGGCTACCGTGTGGTTGCCTGTGAGTATCTTCCTAGGCACCGCCCTGCACCTCCGGCACCATTTCTATGGCTTTGACAGGGCACTCGTTGGCGCAGATCCCGCAGCCTTTACAATACTCGTAGTCGACACTGACGCTGTTGTCTTCATGCCTGATTATGGTGGCTTCAGGACAGTATAGCCAGCAGAGGAGGCACTTGATGCACTTCCCCTGATCTATGACTGGTTTATAGTTGCGCCAGGTTCCAGTCTTGCCCATAGCCCCTGGGGCGGGGCGGGACAAGGGTAAAACCAAGTGGTCTTCCTCCAATTCACCTCACCCTGACGGCCTTCTCGTAAGCAAGCTTGGCAGCCTGGGCGTTGGCCTCACCCATACGTCCAGGCCAGTTGGACTTGATCTCGTCTACCACGGAGTCCAGGGAGACCGACCCGGTGGCTTTCACGACTGCTCCTAGGATAGACGTGTTGACTACGGGCCACCCGGCGACACGCAGGCCTAGGCTTAACGCGATGCCTGTAGCATCCACTATGAACACCTTATAAGGACCCTGTATACCTGGGTCCTCTTTAGAATTCACCACCAGCACGCCGCCTTCCCTAAGTCCTTCCAGCACGTTCACCAGCTTGAAAAGAGTGGGGTCCAGTACAACTACAACGTCCGGTTCTCTTACCTGTTCATGAACCCTTATAGGCCGGTCTGAGATCCTTGCAAACGCCACCACCGGAGCGCCTCTCCTCTCGGCGCCGAAGTGGGGGAACGCCTGACCATATCGCCCCTCCCGGTGCGCCGCACCCACAAGGAGGCGTGCCGCCGTAACGGCTCCCTGGCCTCCCCTACCGTGGAAACGGTATTCTTCGATCAAAGGCCGAACCCGCTATAATTTTGTTGCCCGCGATATTATTAACTTACCACCAGGTTTCCGTCATACAATGCATGTAACTTTTAACTACCAACACCACCTATTTAAAATGAGTCTACAGGAACCTGGAGGGGCGTAGACAAGGGAGCGAGGGGAGAAACCATAACATACCTGCCTACACCCGAGGAGATAAGGAGGCTGCGGAAGAAGGCCGGGCTCTCGCAGCGCGAGCTAGCCCGTAGAGCTGGCGTCAGCCAGGCACTCATAGCCAGGCTCGAAAGAGGCACCATTAATCCCCGCATGTCGACACTGAAGAAGATACTGGACGCCATAAATGAGTCGCTCAAGGAACGGGTTACGGCTAAGACCGTGATGCACACGCCGGTGATCACGCTTCACCCCGACGACACAGTATGCAGAGCCGTCAAACTCATGGACCACTACGGGATATCCCAGATACCTGTAATAGACTACGAGGGCAGGCTTTTAGGCACGATATACGAAACATCGCTGCTCAAGCTCTTAGCACACAGCGACTCACCCAACCCCTGCGAAACCAAGATATCCGAGGTCATGGAGGACCCGCTACCAGTAGTGTCGCCATCGACCAGTATTTCAACCATAATCGCACTCCTAACGGAGCACCCGGCACTGCTTGTAATTGAGAAGGGCGTTATACAGGGCATTATAACCAAGATCGACATAATCAGGATGAGATTGCTCCACGAATAAATGCCCCTTAAAAGATAAGGGCTCAGGTATTACCTTAAAATCTCCATACGAAGCATCCTGCTTGATAGAACGCATCTTTCCATACTTGTCCCACTCCACTGGAAGCCAAGGGGTTTAAAAAGCGAGGTTTATCATGCATGTGTGTAGAATCGGCGAGGCGCGACCGAGAACCCGGTATAAGCCCCCACCCCATAGCTACCACTCTACAGGACTACATATACCATGGCCAGTCTCCCTCCATGTATGCAGATTAAGGAGTGACGCTAGTGGCAGTACCGTGGCAACGAATTAGCATCCTCCATCAATGAATAACCTTAACGGATTAGTGAACGAACACAATTATAGAAATCTATATATAGAGATCATTATACAAACCGACCGGCACAAACGCCATATCCAACATAAAACTAGTTCCACTGGAAGCCAAGGGGTGGGGGTTTCCACTACCTCTCCACTACACGTACTACTATACGTGTATACGGTTTATAGGACCCCTCTGCTTCCACTGGAAGCGGTGGGCTCCATACGCAATGAGGGTTTGTGAATAGAGATTCACGTTTAATATATTTAATAATGTATATTTGATCAAGACAAACCCTGTCAGTGTGCGTGTCCCCGCTTACCCGGCCTATAGAACTACTTAACGGTACCAGAACCACCAGCTGTGCTGTGGAGGTGTGGGCGGGTCTGTCTTCTCTTTGCCGTATCTCTCCAAGGGCTTTGTCAAGTGACCCATGGCGGAGGGTGCAGCTACATATATTCCTCTGCTGATGTCGCGTGAAATAGGGATCCTTTCTTTCCGCGCATGGGGATCTCTGTATCCGCATTTCCTGCATTTGAAGCCCTTACCTTTGCCCGCTGAAGTCATCCTAGCCCCGCACCGTGGACAGCGCGGGTTCACTAGCCTGTACGTTTCTGATAGTTCGATTATTTCCAGCTTCTCTACGTTGAAGGTGACCCCTCGCGCGGATGATGCCGGTTTAACCACACCGCTTATCCTGATCCTGTCTCCTGGCACCAGTTTTCTAGCCACGCGTGGGAGTGTGCGTGTTGGCTCGTAGAAGGCAGCATCAATAGTTCCTGTATCGTCGGTTACGCGTAGGATCACATGCCCCTTTGGCAGGATCCTGGGAGAACTAGCCACAGTCACCTCGACGCTACCAGTGCGATATGGTTTGAGTTCTGCTACTTGTCTAGGCACATGATGTGCGTCTGTCGCCTGGTTGGAGCGATATATAATCCAGGCATCCAGAGGCTCGTCTATTTCTAGGAGTCCAAGGGCCCGGCGCAACACGCGGGGATCTTCACCCCTTATGCCGACGAGTATGGGGTCGAGCCCGCGGGGTGTTATGAGCACCCTATCCTCATCTTCGTCGTAGTTGTTGAAGGTGAAGGGCCTGGTTTCGGCATCCATCCTCTTCACGCTGCCAGGGTCTACTAGGCGGGGGGAACCCCAGCGTTCAGGGGACCTATACGCCAGGAGCTCGTAGGTGTAGTCCTCGTCCTCCAGCAGCGCCCCTAGCGCAGTCAGGGCGCCGACAATACCCCGTGCACCCCTGTACTCCCTGGGTACCAGCACTCCAAGCTTCTCCGCGTACCTGTACGCCAGGTCAGGTGTAACTAGGTCGGTTAGCGCCATCTTGTACATCGGCTGGAAAGCATGGGGATCAACATCTACTGCGAAAACCATTCCAGGCGAGCTTGTGGGATGCCGCGTGGCGCCCCTGTACTCGGCGCTGGCCTGAACCAGCGCCTCCACAGCGTCTTCCACCCTTCCTTCGGGTAGTCTCACCCTGAGAACTACTGCAGCGTTACCCCTAGTTTTCCAGGGTATCCCAGGGTTTAGTCTCACCAGTAGCGGGTAGTCCTCAAAGACGGCACCCAGCTCAAAAAGAAGTTTTACGGCGATGGCCGCGAAATGTGTGGTGCAACCCCCCTCGGGGGAATCGTGATCATCTATACCTACGTGTAGCCTCCTCATTTGCCGAACTCCTTGCCCTCTACAACTATCATGGTGAGCGTGGACCTCACACGGTCGAGCTTCCTTATCTTGTTGGCGACGATCTCCTTGAGGCTGTCCATGTTTTCTGCCTCAAGCTTGGCCACTATATCGTAGACGCCGTACACTATGTAGGCCTCCTTAACGCCCTCTATCTTTGACAGTTGCTCGAACACGTCCTGCTCCGTCCCTATCTCGGTGTTTATCAATACTATGGCTGTGGGCAAAGATCCCACCAACCTCTAATTAACCCGTAATGGGATAAAGCTGTTTCGGGACACCGAAAAGTGGGAGAGGCGCCCAGAGTCCTCGTGTTACACTACCGGCAGGATGACCCCTCTAAATGTACGGCCGAGAAAATGATCCGCATGGGCCTAGCCTTAGCGGCTCATGAAAGGAGGCTTCCCCGCGGTGTAGTTGTCCTGAACCCTTTCTCCCCGATAAGGCTCTCGCCCAGCGACAGACCCAATATGCTAAAGGCAGGCCTACTGGTGGTCGACGCCTCCTGGAAGAAGGCCCAACAGGTCTTTAAGAGGATAGGGAGGAGAGGCCTCCACAGGAGCCTCCCTTACCTCGTCGCAGCCAATCCCGTGAACTACGGACAGCCCCGCATGCTCAGTAGCCTCGAGGCGATCGTAGCAGCCCTTTACATAACCGGGTTCAGGGAGGCGGCTGAACGCTACGCGTCCATATACAAGTGGGGGCCCCATTTCATAGAACTCAACAGGGAGCCGCTAGAAGAGTACTCCAAGGCTCGGGGGCCTGAGGAGATCCGTGAAAAGGAGAAACTCTTCGAGCCGAGCCCATTATAAGCCCCGTGGCTAGATATATACTTCGGCCGGTCCCGGCTGGCGGCCACGGGCCTAAGGGCCCGAGGAAACTCCGCCCTCCCCGCGGCACCGGGGCCCCGCAAGGGGCGCGGGGAAACCCGCGGCAACGGCACAGAAACGACACGGCCACCGCCGGATGACCGTGAGGCGGCGAGGGCTTCCCGGCGACGGGGAGCCAGGCAACCCGCTGAGAACGGTGGTGGATGCGTTGAAACGGCCGTCCCCCGGGGAGCAAGGCCTCCGCCGCTGAGGCGCCGCGCGAGGCGGGGGGAACCGCTCAGCCAAATGCCGCCGCAGTACAGAAGGCGGGTTATAGCCGGGACCGGCCGCCAAGCTGCTGGGAGCATAATGGCTAATATACCTCCCAAATCTAAACAGGGTGCGGCGAGAAGAATGAGTCTAACAACGGCTACCCGGAAATTGCTGGACGAGCTGAGCTCTCTGCTCAGCAGGCGCGTCGTTGTGCGGCTCTCCAATGGTAAGACCTATGAGGGTGTTCTGGCAGGCTTCGACCACCCTTCCCTGAACCTCGCGTTGACCGATGTAACCGATGAGAAGGGTGACAAGTACCCCAAAGTCATCGTGAAGGGCACAGTTGTGTCCGAGATAGTCGCTAAGGAGCTACCCCTCTTCGATCCCCGCGAGTTCGCCGAGTATGTGGTTAAGAAGCTCAACCTGCACCCCGGAGACGCTAAGGCCTATACGGATGCTGGCATAGTGGTCGTGCTCGGCAACATCAGGGTCTCCGAGCAGGGTGTCGAGGGGAGCGGGCCTCTCGCCAACAAGGTTCACAGCCTCTGGCAGGAATACATCTCGGAGAGGCAGAAGTCCCGGGGAGCGTAGCGCATGTTCCAGGTCAGGGATAAAGATCTGGCCGGACGCATAGGTAGGCTGGAAACCCCCCACGGCACCCTTGAAACACCAGTACTTTTTCCCGTCGTCAACCCCAGAAAGCAGGAAGTCCCTCTAGATGAGGTTAAAAGGGCCGGGTTCCGGGGAGTTATAACGAACGCCTACCTGATCAAGAAGTACTACGGCAAGGAAGCGGAGGAGGAGGGGGTTCATGGGATCCTGGGCTTCGACGGCGTCGTCATGACCGATTCTGGCGCCTACCAGATACTCCAGTACGGCAGAATAGAGGCCGATCCCCGCGAAATAGTAGAATATCAGGAGGCCATAGGCTCCGACATAGCGGTGATCCTAGACATACCCACCGGGGCAGCCTCAACCCGGGAAGAAGCCGAATATACTGTGGAGGAGACGCTTAGACGGGCTAGGCTATCGGCCAGGATGTTCAGTGCCGAGGAGAGGATATGGGTGTTGCCGATTCAGGGCGGCGTCTACCTGGACCTCGTGGAAAGGAGCGCGAAGGAGGCGTCGAGGATCGAGGGCTACAGGATGTACGCCATAGGTAGCCCGACGCCCCTCATGGAGCACTACGAGTTCGACAGGCTGCTAGAAATAGTCTACACGGCTAAGCGGCACCTACCTCCCTCTAAGCCTGTCCACCTGTTCGGAGCCGGTCATCCCATGTTGATACCCATAACGGTCGCCATGGGGATAGACAGCTTTGACTCGGCGTCCTACATACTCTACGCCCGGGATGAAAGATACCTCACGAGGTCCGGCACCCTCCGCCTCAAGAACATGGAGTACTTCCCCTGCAGCTGCCCCGTCTGCTCCAAATACACGCCTCAGGAGCTACGCGAGATGCCTCGCAACGAGAGGGTAAAGCTGCTCGCCATCCACAACCTGTACGTAATATCCAGGATACTCAGGGAAACCAAGCAGGCCATAAAGGAGGGCCGCCTCTGGGAACTAGTCGAGGAGACGAGCAGGGCACACCCCTCCCTTTACAAAGCTTTCCAGGTCTTCGCCTCTAAGGGTGAGTGGCTCGAACTATACGACCCGAGGACCAAGGGCGTGGTCCGAGGGATATTCCTATACGACGAGCTGTCCCTCAACAGGCCTGAACTCGTACGCCATAGAAGGTTTGTGGAGAAACACTACCAGCCTCCCCCTGCTGAGACCCTCGTGCTGTTGCCAGGGGATCCCCGGGACAAGCCCTACACGCAGTCAAGGATCTACCGGAAAGCCAGGAAGAGGTGGGGCGACGATGCCCACTACGTGTTCTACACACCCTTCTACGGAATTGTCCCTGAGGAACTTGCGTTGACCTATCCCTACTCCCAGTTTGAGGCACCCGTGAACCCGGCCAAGACCGTTCTCGTAGAAATGTGGAGTTCCTTGAAAAAGTTCCTGAAAAGACACGGAGAACTCTACACTCGCGTGGTTTTTGTCTATACGCAGGAACCTAGCTGGTCATTATGGACTATGAGGAGGGTGACACGGGCTCGGAGCGTCTTCTCACATCTAGAGTTGGCCGAGATAACACTAGATCACGACTCATAGCACTACATGTAGAGGTCCTTACCCACAGTCCTCTTAGTTTCCTCAAGCTTGGAGAGCTTCTCTAGTTCCTCCTCAAACTTGCGCGCTTCCTCGTAGAGTTCAGAGGCGTCTATTTTGAGTCCTATGAGCTGGCCCACCTTCTCCACAGCCACGGCTGCCGCGTAGGGATCGTACCTCATGGCTTCGGCGTAGGGTAGTACTGCTAGTGCTGGCAGGCCCTTGAGTTCAGAGTACATGAGGAGAAGCGCAAGAGGACCTATGATGAGGAGCCATTTGTCCATGAGAGGTTCGCCGAGCTTTTCAGCATAGTGGCTATTGGCCAGCCACCGCATCTTCTCCTCGCCGCTCTTAAGCTTCTTGTCCAGACCTCCGATCAGTATCGCTTCAGTTATGCCCACCTTCTTCATCCATTCAACCAGAACCTCAGCGAATACTCTCCGGTCCCTGGGGTCGGGGAGGTCGTGGTTCACCACAACCACCAGCTTGGGATTCTCTCTGTAGAATATCTCGAAGGGAAATGCTAGGCCATAGTCGTCGCGGAATGCGAATTCCGGCATGTACTTGGTGAGTATCACGCCCACACGCTCCATACCCAGCTTAGAAGCTATGTATCTGGTGGCTATGTAGCCCGTGGCGCCAAACCCCTTGAACCCTGTGACCAGCCGGGCTCCCTGGAAGGCTGCCTCGTCGAAGCCCTCCTTCAGCACTATCTCGACTCTCCTGGGCACTAGTCTTCAACCCCCTTTCGAACCCTTACAACTTCGCCGCTCTTAAAATATGGTATCTCGACGCCCGAGAACCGGGCCTTACCGACTGCGAGTAATCTGTCCTGCTCGTCCACCACGAGGACCTCATCGCCGGGCCTTATGCCTGGATCCGCTCTGACCACGTGTTTGGCGAAGGCATTGCGCCCCCGAGCTATATACTCCGCGACGCTCGTATCCACGTAGACTCTGAGCCTGGGTTCCGGCATGCCCCGGTGGAGGAGCCTAGCCCCCTCTATGCTGAGCGAATACAGCCCGTCCTGGGCCCTAAGCGTGGCGATGATCTTTCCCTCTAAGAGGAGGCTTCTTATGCGTAGAGTGTTGGGGGAAACTGAGACGAGAACGTTATCGGGTATGAGGAGCCTGCCAGCCGGAGGGCCGAACTGGTAATCAGCTATGACCCTTAGGCTGGCAAGCTCCTTGACGGTGGGTCTTCGGAGCCTCAACACGTTGACCCGGGCTAGATCTGGAGGGTGACCCCCTTATCAACAATATCTTTCCGCCTCTTCTTTAGCACCTTCTCTATAGCATCGAGGAAATCCTTCATTGCGACCACATCTCTTCCCTTCCTAATGGCATTATATCCTGCCTCGACGCAGATTACTTTTATGTCGGCGCCAGTAGCACCCTCGGTCATCCTGGCCAGCCTCTCCAGGTCCACGTCGTCTGCCAGCGGCATCTTCCTGGTGTGGATCTTGAATATCTCAACCCTTCCACTATAGTCGGGAGGCGGGACGTAGATGAGTCTGTCGAACCTGCCGGGCCTCAGGAGGGCCGGGTCCAGTATGTCTATCCTGTTGGTGGCTGCTATGATCTTCACATCGCCCAGCGGGTCGAAGCCGTCTAGTTCGGCCAAGAGCTGCATAAGGGTACGCTGAACCTCCCTTTCACCGCTAGTCCCTATGTCGAGCCTCTTGGCTGCTATAGCGTCGATCTCGTCGATGAATATTATGCTGGGAGCCTTCTTCTTGGCGTACTCGAAGACTTCTCTGACCAGCCTGGCACCCTCACCGATGAACTTCTGCACAAACTCCGACGCAACCACCCGGATAAAGGTGGCGTTGGTCTCGCCAGCCACAGCCTTGGCTAAGAGCGTTTTACCGCAGCCGGGCGGCCCATAGAGTAGCACGCCCTTCGGCGGCTCTATGCCTATCTTTCTGAAAAGCTCAGGGTTCTTGAGGGGTAATTCTACCGCTTCTCTGAGTTCCCTTATCTGCTGGTCTAGCCCGCCCACGTCGGAGTATCTGACCTTAGGCCTCTCTATAACCTCCATGCTGTGCACGTGCGGATCCTCGCGCTGGGGCAGGATCTCCACTATAGTTGAGCCCCTCTGGTTTAAGGCCACGTTCATCCCTGGCCGTAGCTTCGACTGGTCTATCTTGTTACTAATAGTTACAATGAGGTTCGGACCCGTGGAGCTCTTCACTATGGCCCGCCCGTCGCCGAGGACCTCTAAGACCACGGCCTCTATGAGAGGCGGCGCCAGAAGCTTCTCCACCTCGCTTTTATAGTACCTCAGCTCGCTCTTCAGCGTGGTTCTTTCGGCCTCCAGCTCCCTGAGCCGCTGTTCCAGGTATTTTATGTATTCTAGAAGTGAGTCGTAATCCATCGAGTCTCTGCTGTTATCTATTGCTGCCATGCCAGACCCCTATCAAATTACTTGGGGACAGGCAACCTAAATAACGGTTTTCAGTCATTCACTCGGCAAAAGATTATCAAGGGCCGGGACCCGGATAACTTCCACGGGCATGGAGACAATGGTGTACGATGTAAGATACTGCGAGCTCTGCGGCGCCCTCATACGGGGGTCAGCCCACAGGGTCACAGTTGAAGGGGTCTCCATGATGGTCTGCGGACGATGCTACTCTAGACTAGCGTCGCGCAGGGCTAGAGAGCCGCCCAGGCCTCAGAGACCCCCGGCGCCCCCCAGAAGAGTTTCCCGGCCAGCGCCCCGGCCAAAGCCTAGGAAGGACACGCTATACGACAGATATGAGGTCGTGGAGGACTATGCTGAAAGGATAAGGAGAGCGAGACTAAGACTCGGGTGGAGCCAGGCGGCGCTGGCACAAAGGGTGGGTGAGGGTGAGAACGTGATTAAACGTATAGAAGCCGGGCGTCTAGTGCCACCCATAGAGCTGGCCAGGAGGCTTGAGAAGGTCCTGAAGATCAGGCTACTAGAACCTGTTGTCGAGGAGGTTTTCCCTGCATCCACCCGTGGCGCCGAGGATTACACTTTGACCCTCGGAGACATTGTCAGGATAAGGGGGGAGGATGAATAGGTTCATGAGACGTGAAGCCATACTGGTTCTCCCCCGGAGGATGTATGACCCGGACGAGGCGATAGGACTCGTCCGCACAGCCCTTTACGAACCAATAGAGATAGTGAGAGTAAGGGGGCGGACCACACCCTACTACATCGGGCGAGGTAAGCTTGAGGAGCTCAGAAGCCTTGTAGACGGTAAGGTGGGCGACCTCACGCTCATAGTGTTTGACGACCTAAAGCCTAGGGAGTCCTACGGCATTTCGAAGACCCTTGGGATAAGGGTCATAGACCGCGTCCAGCTGATACTAGAGATCTTCGCCTTACACGCAGGGTCCCAGGAGGCCAAGCTACAGATAGAACTGGCCAGAATGAAGTACGAGCTACCCCTGGTACGCGAATTGGTGCGGAGAAGCAAGATGGGCGAGCTGCCAGGCTTCCTGGGACCTGGGCGTTACGCTATAGACGAGTACTACAGGCTTATGCGCCGCAGGATAGTAGCCATATCCAGGAAGTTGGAGGAACTTAGGGAGAGGAGAAGAAGGGAAAGACTTTCAAGGCGGAGAACGCGGCTACCCCACGTGGCCATCGCCGGATATACGAACGCCGGGAAAACAACCCTTTTCAACAAGATCACGCTGGAGTCGAAACCCACAGGTGACACTTTCTTCACCACAATATCCCCCAAGTCCAAGAGGGGCAGGCTCCTTGGGAGGGAGGCAATATTCGTTGACACTGTTGGCTTCATAAAGAACGTGCCACCCCAGATCATCGAGGCCTTCTACGCAACGCTAGAAGAAATAGTGGATGCGGACGCCATAATACTAGTCTACGATGTCTCGGAGGACTGGGCCAGGATCCGAAGGCGCCTGGAGGGGAGCATAGAGATACTGCGGGAGTTGGGTGTCTCGGGCAAACCCGTGATCCTGGCGGCCAATAAGGCCGACCTGGCTGGCTGGGACGAGGCAGAAGAGCGGAGCGGAAAGTCCCTAGACCTGGTCTCAGAGCTTTATGGAGGCCCCCTGAGAGCGGTCACCATCTCGGCCTTGAAAGGCGTGAACCTGGACAAGCTGGGTGAAGCCCTATGGGGAATCCTGAGGATGCCGAGGTATACGTTCTGAGGCTGGGACATAGGCCTGAGAGGGACAAACGGATAACCACGCATGTAGCCCTAGTCGCCAGGGCCTTCGGAGCCCACGGGTTCGTACTCGCTGACGTCTGCGACGAACACGTCATGGAGTCCATAGGCAAGGTCCTGGAGAGGTGGGGCGGAAAAATGTATCTGGAATGTGGCGTTCCAGGCCGCCGATATGTTAGGGAGTGGAAGAGGCGAGGCGGCATTGCGGTGCATCTAACAATGTATGGCCTACACGTGGACGACGTGATAGACGAGATCAGGGAGACGGCGAAGCCTAAGCTAGTCATCGTGGGTGCAGAGAAGGTGCCCAGGTTCTTCTACGAGGAGGCCGATTACAACGTCGCTATAGGCCACCAGCCCCACTCCGAAGTAGCCGCGCTGGCGATCTTCCTGGACCGCCTCTACATGGGCATGGAACTACATTTATCATTCCCGGACGCCAAAGTAGTAGTAGAGCCCAGTGCTCGTGGCAAAAAGGTGGTCAAACGTGGGTGATAACCAGATGCTGATCTACATTGAAAACCTATACGGGCCGGAAACGAAACGGGTCCTCGAATATATGTTGAAGAAGCACGGCGAAGTCACCGATGAGATAATATCCAAGGAGACCGGGCTCAAGATCAACGTTGTGAGGAGAGCCCTTTACAACTTGTTGGAGCAGGGGCTCCTCTCCTATAGAAGGGTGAGGGACAGGAACAGCGGGTGGTTCATCTACTACTGGAGCCTCAACATGGACAAGCTTAACACCATCCTGCTTTCGAGGAAAAGAATGTTACTGGACAAGCTGAAAAAGAGGCTCCACTTTGAGGAGAACAACGAGTTCTACGTCTGCCCCCTCGACGGGGCCAGGTATGTGTTCTCCGAGGCCATGGAGAATGACTTCAGGTGTCCACGGTGCGGCGAAATGCTCACATACGAGGACAACGCCGATGCAATAAGGTTCCTAAGGAGAAAGATCTCGGAGATCGAGGAGGAGCTACGTCGTGAGGAGCAGCTTCTCGTTGGTTGACCTGTTCTCCGGTGCAGGTGGTTTCGCTAGAGGATTCAAACAAGCTGGGTTCCGGGTTCTCCTCGCGGTCGACAGCTTCGTGCCCGCCGCTAGGAGCTATAAGGCCAATTTCCCCGAGGCAGTGGTTCTCGCAGAGGACATTAAACAACTCTCGGGTGCCGACATCGCTGAGCTGGTAGGCGAGCCGGACGTGGTTATAGGAAGCCCGCCCTGCGAGCCTTTCACCGGCGCTAATCCTAGGAGGATGCCTGACCCCCTTGACCGCCTATACAAGGATCCTGTAGGCCAGCTCGTACTCCACTTCGCAAGAATAGTAGCAGACCTCCGGCCGAGGGCCTTCGTAATGGAG
>WAQK01000026.1 GCA_015520265.1 Pyrodictiaceae archaeon
CGACTACATGGCTTACACGGCTCTAGCTCTAGCGGCTATAGGTCTTATCAGGGTGGTGGGATTCGTCCTGGAGCATGTACTCATACTACTCCCTGCGGCTGTTGCTACTAATTTCTCGAAGAGCGGGGCCGAGACCGTTTACAACTCTGTCACCTCAGCGGTAGCTGCAGGCACGGCGGGAGTACTCTTAGCAGTTATCTTAGGTCAGAACCCGTCCGCCATGGTTGGCTTCCTACTTTTAGCCTTCTACCTGATAGGCCTGGTTCGGGGTGGTAGGGAGTGAGAAGAGGTAAGAAGAGGCGGTTCGGGGTCTCCATACCTGAGGACACCGCGTGCCGCCTCAGGGAGCTAGCTGAGACGCTGGGCGTGGATCGGTCAACGCTTGTAACCGAGGCTGTGGATGCCTACCTCCACGAAAAGAGTCACGCCTCTCAGCCACACGTGTGCGAAGGTGTACTGGTGGTCTTCCATCCTCCACGTGTAACAGCTAGTATCGCCGGAGTGTTCGAGGACTACACAGACATAGTTGTAGCCAGGAGCCACATCCATAGTGGAAGCACCTGTATTGAGATAGCGTACGTGAAGGGGAGCACCGAGACCATACTACGATTAGAGAAGGACCTAAGGAGAGCAGGTGCTGAGGCCTGTAAATACGTAGCAAGTCCTCACACATACTACGACCAAGCTTCATTGTTCGGCTAAGAGCTTTATTCTGCCACCCATGTGACCTAGAACGGCGGTATGCTTGGAGAGTAGGCGGCTTGTCCTCAGGGTTTTCGAGGAAGGCGAAGCGCCGAGGCCTCCGCTCCACTTTGAATCAGTAGACAAGGAGGTCGAGGCGAGGCTCAGCGACATTATCCTTGGCCACGGCTGGGTGCCGCAGTGGTCAGGCTTCTTCGAAAAAGGCGGACCCTTCAGAAGGGAGGGCTCGGTTTTTGAGTGGGCCGAGGCCCTGGATCTGGAGGCTTACGAGTGGCCACCCGTGGACGAGGTCGTGGAGGCATCAGTGAAACGTTTTGAGGGAGACGTAAAGGGCAGGGCCGAGGGAAAGTACGTGGTTTTCGAGGTAATAGGCCCCACCGAGCAGTCCGAGTACTTCCTCATGCCCCCGAGGCCCGGCGCCGGGAGGGAGCTGGACCTCTCGTGGCACCGGTTCGACTTCGCCCTCCTCTACAGGGTGAAGCCCGAGAAGGCGGCCGCCCTCTACTCAAGGGTCTCCAAGTATATTTTAGAGCTAGTGAAGGCGGCTGCAGAGATGGATTACGTGGACGCGGTACGCGTCGCCGACGACATGGCGGCCTACACGGGCCCGATATATCCCAAGGGCTTCTACCGTGAACTCTACCTACCGTGGCACCGGCGTTTCACAGCTGTCATTAGGGGGAGGGGTAAGCACGCCATCCTCCACTGTGACGGGAACCACACGTTCCTCCTAGAGGAGCTTTCGGAGCTCTACGACGCACTCCACCCAATAGACTTCCACCCCAAGTCCAGCGTAGATGATGCACTTAGATGGGCTGAGATCCTGGGTGAGGCCAGGGCGAGGAGCGGCGCAGTGTTTTTCACGGGGATCCCCATAGACCTCCTAATGGACCCGGAAGTGGGGCCCGGCGAGATGGTGCGTGTGGTGAGCACGGTCCTCGAGGTGCACGGCCCTCGAAAACTGGTGCTGGCCTCCACCCATAGGCCCTACCCCGGGAGATCCTACACAGAACCCCACGCCATGGAGAAGATCGAGGCCATCATTAAGCTAGTCAGGAGGGGTGGCTAGCCGTGGACGATCCTAGGAGAAGGATTCGCGAAGCCCTGGCCGACCTGGACCGTGAAGGATTCCTGGAGGCACTTCAGGAAGCTCTGAACTCGGGCGCAGATGTGGACACCATAGTGTTCGAAGACATGTCGTGGGCCATGGACGAGATAGGCAGGCGGTTCGAGATGGGCGAGTACTTCCTGGCGGACCTGCTCTACGCGGCGGAGATCTTCAAGGAGGCCATGAAGATCCTGGAGCCCCACATAGCCAGTAAACACAGGGGCGAGGAGCGCAGGGGAGTGGTGGTGCTCGGCACGGTGAAGGGCGACATCCACGACATAGGGAAGAGCCTAGTAGCGACGCTGCTCCGCCTACGCGGCTTCCAGGTCATAGATTTGGGGGTAGACGTTCCGCCCGAGAAATTCGTGGAGGCGGCGAGGAAGCACAACCCCCACATAATAGGTCTGAGTGCCCTGCTAACCACCGCGATACCCTCCGTTAAGGAAACCATAGCCAAGCTACGTGAAGCTGGCGTCGCCGCGAAGATCATGGTGGGAGGGGCAGCCCTTAGCGAGAAAACAGCCCGGGAGGTTGGTGCAGACCTTTACGCCGAAAACGCTGTTCAGGCAGTAAGGGTGGCCGAGAAAGTAGTGGAGCGGGCTAGCCGCTCCTGAGCTTCTCAAGGGCGGCTAAGAGCTCCTCTATGCTGTTGTTGAAATCCCCCGGTTTCTGGCCAACCCCTATCCTGAGGTAGCCTGGAAGCTCGAAGCATTCGCCCGGGTTCATCAGTATGCCGTGTCCAGTGTACAGCGCATAGGAGAGGGCCAGGGTGTCGCGGCTCCAAGGCACTCTTGCCAGGACATAGGCTCCCGCCCTGGGCCAGTGGGGCTCCAGGATGTCGCTCCGACCCCTGAGGAGTGTTCGGAGCGCCTCGATGTTCCGCCCAACTATGCTCCTAGCCCTCTCCCTGAGCCTCTCAACGTTGCCGGGCTCGAGAATTATGGAGGCTATATGGTCGCTGAGCCTGGAGGGCGCTATTGTCGTGTAATCCTTTACGCTCCACATTCTCTCCACCATCTCCTTGGAGCCCGCCGCCCACCCTATCCTTAAGCCGGGGAGACCGTAGACCTTGGAGAGCCCCGAAACGGAGACGGCCCTCTCGGGTCCAGCGATCTCCAGTATACTGGGCCTGGGATCGCCGAGCTCCGAGCCCCAGTACACC
>WAQK01000027.1 GCA_015520265.1 Pyrodictiaceae archaeon
GCCAGGCCTGGTCAGCTTGGGCACTGTGAGGAGCACTATCTCGAGGGAGGAGACGAAGACCAGCATAGCTAACACGTGCTCCCTCCTCAGCCCAGGCATCAGGAGCGGCAAGACCACCATGTAGACTACTGCCAGGCCCAGCGCGATGTACACTCCGCCCCACACCAGGCCCACTGCGCCGGTAACTATGCCTGCCAGCAATGCGTCACGGGGCCTCCCATACTTCACCACTCTGGCCAAGAACAAGGCCTGGAGTATGAGGAGGGGTGTTGCGAACCCCTGCTTCTCCACGAAGCCCACCGTGGTTCTGTCCGTGGCGGCAGGTATTGTTGCCACCAAGAAGGCTGTTGCTATACCCCCCAGCTCTCCCGTGAGTTCGCGGCCCAGGAAATACGCGGCTACCACTGCCAACGCGCCAGCCAGCACGGGTTGCAGAGCCACCCAGCTCTTAAGGCTGAGCCCGAAGACGCCGGCTATCGGGTAGGTCAGGGCGGCTATCCAAGGGATGCCTGGGTACTCGCTATAGGTGAAGTCCCTGCCCCACGGGTACCAGAAGAGGTGGGTGTCCGGGTTGCCCGGGGAGAGGCCGAACCATGAGGTGAAGCCGTTCCTGTAAACATAGTCGGTTAACCAGTACTCGATCCAGGGGTCATTGGCCCTGAGCTCCACTCGCCCCGTTTCGACCGCTGGCAACACTCTGAGATATATGCCGACTACGACCGCCAACGCCACCAGGGCGGCCGCCACTATCTTCCTGCGCCTGTAGAGGCCCTCGAGGGTTTCCACGAATTCCTCGCCAAGGGACTTGCCACCAGAGGTTCTGGAAGCCCTTTTCCTAGCCAAGCCTTATCTCCCCGAATCGCTTAGCCTGGTATGGTTATATCGTTTCCGTTACGGCTCCACCGTGAAGTGTATCCTCCTATTGTTGCGCCCCTTGTTCTCCAGCTTGGTGAATACTAGCCTCCCCACCTCACCGGTCCTGGCGACGTGGGGTCCTCCATCAGCCTGTACGTCCACGCCCGGTATCTCGACGATCCTGAGGGTCTCCACCTGAGGCGGGAGCCTGGAGGCCAGCTTCACAATGCCGGGAATCTTCATCGCCTCTTCTCGGGGCAGATAGTATATCCTGACCTCCAGGTTCCTGGCCAGGATCTCGTTGGCCCTCCTGAAAGCCTCCTCAACCAGACTCCTGTCGGGCTTCTCCAGGTTCACGTCCACCCTAGCTCTCTCGGGGTATATCTGGTTCCCGGTCACCAGGACCCCGGCCATCTGGTTTAACACAGCTATGAGTACGTGGAGCCCCGTGTGGATCCTCATGACCCTGTACCTGCGGTCCCAGTCTATCACCCCGTGGACCCGGTCGCCCTTCGATAAGCCGTGCCCCGGTGCGCGGTGGTAGACCAAGCCGGTCTCCCTGTCCTTCCTTACCTCCTCGACCCTCCACTCGCCCTCTGGCGTGCGCAGGATCCCCGTGTCGGAGGGGAGGCCGCCACCTATAGGGTAGAAGGCCGTCTGGTCAAGGGCGACCCACTCGTCTCTAGTAGAGACGACTCTGGCGTCAAACTCTTTGAGGTACGAGTTGTCCATATAGAGCAGCTTGGTCTCCATGTCTCTCTCCAGCCATGATCAGATCCCTATAAATGATAAAAACCTATGCGGAAGTCCCAGAATATTTCATACCAACCTATATTTATGGCTTCATATATTATCCATATTCGGTGAAAAGTGCTGGAGAGGGAGAAGACTGTTCCACGGGGCATCGTGGCGCTCGACGAGAAGGACCGGAAAATACTTGTCACCCTGATGGAGGACCCTGAGGCCTCCCAGCAGAGGGTTGCCCAGAGCCTGAAGATCTCGCAGCCCACGGTGAGCCTCAGGCTCAGAAAGCTGAAGAATATGGGGCTCCTCCGTCACTGGTACGGCATAAGCCTCAGGGACTCCGGCCTCTATCTGGCAAAGGTGGACGTTGCCACCAGGGACGTCTCCCTCCTCGAGTGCTTCCGGTTCTGCCCCTACTTCCTCAACGGCTTCATAACCAGTGGTAAGCATAACGTGGTACTGTTCTTCGTCTCCGAGGATCTCCGGACACTCGAGGCAATCATAGATGGTCATATAAGGTCTATACCTGAGGTGGACGATATAGAGTTCAGCATAGTGATAACCCCCCTCAAGGAGCTGATACACCCCCTAAACATAACCCACATAGAAGACAAGGAGAAATCGGAGCTGTGCAAGAAGATGTGCCCAGCCATGACCAAGGGCTGCGACCACTGCTACTACTACCGCGAGGGGCGCTGCGCTGGCTGCCCGCTCACCGAGTGGTACCGTGGCACGCTGTGGAGGGGGCTGAAGAAGTAGTATTACTCTGCGTTAGTAATAAATAATACCATGATCCAGTAATACTGGGTGGCGGGTTGCACATACCCGACGGCTTCCTAGACCCCTACATGTCGGCTGCAACCTATGCTGCCTTCCTGGGATATACTGCCTACTCGCTCCGAAGGATCGGCGGAGCCCTAGATCCCTCCAGGGCGTCCCTGGTGACCGTACTCGCTGCAGGGATCTTTGCGGCACAGATGCTGAACTGGCCTATACCCGGCGGCACAAGCCTCCACTTCGTGGGCGGGGGCCTGGCCGGAATACTCCTCGGCCCCTACCTGGGCTTCCTAGCGATGTTCATGGTGCTCCTGGTTCAAACACTAGTGTTCCACGACGGCGGCATAACAGCCCTAGGCGCCAATATGCTCAATATGGGCATCGTAGCTGTGCTCGCTGGCCACTATGTGTATAGGGGCCTAAGAACCCGGCTAGGGGATTTTGCCGCAGCCTTTCTGGGCGGCTGGCTCAGCATAACCCTGGCAGGCCTGGCCGCGGGCCTAGAGATAGGGTTCTCACCATCCTTCGGCTACTACATCGACGTCACGGTGCCTGTGATGACCATGTGGCATGCGGTTCTAGGCGTGATTGAGGGTCTGGCTACAGCCCTGATTGTTGTCAGAGTTAAAGCGGTTCTCCCCGAGGTGATGGAGGATTGATGGAGCCTCTAGCCAGGTATAGGAGGGCTCTCCTGATAATAGTGGCCCTGGTGCTGGTCAGCCCGGTTTTCGGCGTGATACTGGCCGAGATGGTGGGCTACCATGAGCCCCTAGACGTGGCCGCCGAGCTTGTAGGGCTGCCCGATAAGTCCGAGGAGCTTAACTGGACCCCCTTCTTCGACTACACGGTGCCAGGGCTTCCCGACACAGTTGGCTACATTGTTGCAGGCTTCATAGGCATCGCTGCCATCCTGGCCCTGGGCGCCGTTCTCCAAAGGGTCGCTGCCCGTAGGTGATGAATGAGTTGATGGAAAAGCTACTTGAAGGACTGGCTGACGCGCTTGACGGTCTAACCAGTATATCCAAGCCCCGGGCCCGGCCAGTAGCTATACTTGTCTCCTCTGTCCTCTCAGCAGCGGTTCTGGCATTCTCCTCCAGCACCTACACCTTGGCGGCGGGCCTGGCCCTTCTCCCCGTCTACACGCGGATAGTGGGTTCAGGAGTTGGTAGGGTGGTACGCGCGCTTGTAGCGGTCTCCATATTCTCCGTTGCTCTCGTTCTCCCCCTGGCCGCCTTAGGCGGCTTCTCAGCATCCCTGGTGATAGTGGTGGCCAGGGCTGGCTTGGCTGCGTCCTATGTCGCGGCAGGGTTCTCGGGTATGGGGGTAAACGGGCTGGCTGCAGCGCTTTCCCGGCTCCGTTTACCGCATAGCCTTATAGGTGTCCTGCTTCTATTCATGAGGTTCGCACCAACCTATGCAAGGGAGCTCTCCAGGATGCTATTAGCAAGGAGTTCGAGGATCTATAGGGCCCCAAGCCTCCGGCAGAGGTGGAGGCTCCTGGGCGACGCCGCTGGCGACCTCCTTGTGAGGGGCTATAGCCATGCGTGGAGGCTTAGCCTGGCCCTCGCCGCGAGGGGGCTTAACCCTCATCCCGGCATAATTCACGGAGTCGACGGGAGCGGGAGGGCGAGCATATTATATCTGGTGCCCGCCCTACTCCTTGCCGTAGAGGTGTACTCATCGCTATGGCCTTGATAAGGGCTGTAGATGTAGAGTACCGCTATCCGGACGGGACCATCGCGCTTCGGGGCGTGAGCCTGGAGGCCGGGCGGGGGGAAAAGGTCGTAATATTGGGGCCAAACGGGTCGGGGAAGACCACTCTTCTCCTGGTGCTGGCAGGGCTCCTAGAGCCCGTCCGTGGTGAGGTCCTGCTGGATGGGAAGCCCCTTAAAAACCAGCTACCCGACGCCAGGAGGAGGATCGGCGTGCTCTTCCAGGACCCTGAAGACCAGCTATTGGCCCTAACAGTCGGCGACGACATTGCTCTAGGCCCCCGGCAGCTGGGCCTAAGTGATGCCGAGGTGGAGGAGAGGGTGCGGCGGGTCGCCGAGACCCTGGGCATAGGGGGCCTCCTCGACAAGTCTCCCCACAAGCTCAGCGGCGGCGAGAAGAAGTTGGCCGCTCTGGCAGGCATATTGGCTGCAGAGCCGGAGGTACTGATCCTCGACGAGCCCACTACGGGCCTCTCTCCCTCCAGGAAGAGGGTGGTGGAGAAAGTTATAGTGGAAGCGGCTAGGAGGGGTGCATCAGTCATACTTGCCACCCACGACGTAGCCTCAGCCTACAACCTTATGGACAAGGTGTATATTCTCAACAGTGGATGTGTGGTGGCCAGCGGCGGGCGCGAGCTGCTGCTCGACGAGGAGCTGCTTAGATCAAACGACCTGGAGCAACCCCTCATCCTCCGCCTATACTCGGTTCTCGTGGGAGGAGATCTGCCGGGCAGCTTGGAGGAGGCTGCCCGTAGGGTGGCTGAAAGGCTGAGGTAGCGCGGAATCATTTTAACCCGCGTCCCGGATCCCTTGGCGTGGAGTCGCCCATGGCCGCGTTCCGCGTGGTTGCTTGCAGCAACTCCTACCTTTTGGCCTCCAGGCTTGCTGAGAAGCTTGGAGCACCCCTAATCCCCGTGGAGAGGCGGTGGTTCCCGGATGGCGAACTCTATCTCAGGATCCGCGGCGAGCCCGGCCGCGACGCGGTTGTTGTCCAGAGCCTGTGGCCCAGGCCCAGCGAGGCGCTGCTGGAACTCCTAATGGTTGCTGGTACGCTGAGGGAGAAAGGTGTGGATAGATTGGTGGCAGTAGTTCCCTACATGGCCTACATGAGGCAGGACTCAGAGTTCAACCCGGGCGAGGTGGTCAGTGCCAGGCGCGTGGCAACTCTGCTCGACGCGGCTGGCTTCGACCTCATAGTTACCGTAGATATGCATCTCCACAGGTTCTCGTCGCCAGCCGAGCTCTTCAAGACACCCGTGGCTAACCTGACGGCCGCTCCTCTCCTCGCCAGGGAGGCCCTCATGATGGGGGCCGAGAATCCTGTTATTGTTGGTCCAGACGAGGAGGCCGAACAGTGGGCACGTGCAGCGGCGGAGGCCGTGGGCACCGAGTACACGGTGTTCGAGAAGCACAGAATTTCCCCTGACGAGGTCGAGGTCAGGCCCCGGGATCCCGGCGTGGTGAAGGGCAGGGACGCCGTCATAGTTGACGACATTATAAGCACAGGCGGCACGGTGGCCCGGGCGGCTAGGAGGCTCTTGGAGGCTGGTGCGAGGAGGGTGTATGTAGCGGTGACCCATGCACTCCTGGTCCAGGGTGCGCTGGCCAAGATACACTCCAGCGGCGTCGCCAGCCTGTACGCTACAGACACTGTGGAGACGCCCTTCTCCACGGTAACAGTGTCGGGGATGCTGGCAGAGAAACTCGGAGGCTAGGCCCAGCCTTCCAGGCTTAGGCTATCCGCCTGACGCTGCCAGAAGTACTGTGTACTCCCCCTCCTCTACCACCTCATCCTCGGGCACCGGCGAGCCCTCTCTAAGCACGACGACGCCTGAGACGGCTAGGCCCAGCCTGGCCACAATGTCGGCCACACGGCTACCCCTGGCCAGCTCCAGCTCCTCGACCCTGCCGCCGGGCAGCACCCTCACCCGCACCTTCACGGAGCCCGTCACTGACTACCCCCTCAAGCTACTGGTTGCTACTCTATTTTTACCTGACTCGACCAGTCGTAGCCTGATCCTGCAGAAGGAGCAGGTCTTGCCGCTGGCGGGCATGCCGCACACCATGCACGTCTGTGTCTCCACCTCAGCTGGCCGCGTTATACGTGGCAGTAGGTTGGAAACTATATTCGTATACATCATCCTCCTGAACTCCGGTACACTGTCCTCCAGCGCCTCCAGCATTGCGGAGAGCTTGGGCCGCAGACCGTCGCTGGGCGCGTGAGGGCAGTTCTCATGGTGGAAGGGAGCGCCCAGGACCACCACGTAGGTTAGCGTCTCCTTTCCCGAGACAAGTGCTAGGGGCCTGATCCGGGACACGAGTCTGCCGGCCCTCTCGGTTCGAGGAGCTAGCTTGACGAGGTCGTCAACCCTGCCCTGAGCTATGCTCATCAGGGTGAAGAGGGAGAGGTCGTCCAGATTGTGGCCCGTGGCCACGGCGTCTGCACTCACCTCGAGGGCCACGCTGTTCATGATGTACCTCTTCACTATCCCGCAGACGCTGCATGTGGGGCGCCTTACCAGTTTCCTCCGCCTCGACGCCTCATCTATGGTGAACCCGTACTCCTTGGACAGCCTCACCACCCTATACTCCACACCCAGTGCCTCGAAGTTCTGTTTAGCCGCCTCCACCTGGGGGGAGCTGTAGCCTTCTATCCCCAGGTCTATGGTCAGCCCTACAAGCTCCACACGGTCCCCGTAGAGCCTGTGGAGGGCGTGGAGGAGAGCGACGCTGTCCTTCCCGCCGGAGACGGCGACGAGGAGCCTCTCCACGCCGCGGAGGAGCTTATACTTCTCCACAGTCCTGGCCACTCTACGCTCGAAGTGTTCCGCATAGTGCTTGGCGCATAGGTACCGCCTGCCAGGCGCCGCCCTGGCTACGGCTCTTTCACCACAGATGGTGCATCGGCGCAGCATAACTCATCGAGGACAAGACGTGTGTGGGAGAGGTAAAAGTTTTCCCGGGGTGGGCGTCTATTTCAGGATCCTGGACGCCTCCCTCGCATAGTCTATGGCCAGATCGGCGATTCCGCCGTGGATCCCGTGGGTTATGAATAATATTCCGCTGACCTCCTCCAGCGCCGCAAGGGCTTCGGTTAGCTTCTTCATGTACTCGACGTTGTAGCTCCAGATGTTACCGTCGACCTCGTTCCTCTTCAGACCCTCTCGGTAGTCTTCGGGTATCTCGACGCCCACCCTCTCGGCCAGGTAGACGGCGTGCCTGTAGGACTTTAGGGGCGCCAGGCTCGCGATGAAGGGGGTCTCGACGCCCCTCTCCCTAGCCGCATGGACCAGCCGTAGGAATGCGTTGACCGTGTATATCGGCTGGGTAATCACGAACTCGGCGCCAGCCCGCTGCTTCTTTAGCAGCCTGAGGACCTCGAGTTCCAACGGGTCGAAGTAGGGGTTCGCCACCACGCCTACGTGGAAGAAGGGTTCGCCGGAGAGCCTCCGGCCGAGGTGGTCCACGTGGAGATCCGTGATGAGCCTCGCAAGGTAGACAAGTCTGGCCGAGTCCAGGTCGAAGACCGGGTGGATGCCCCACCGGTTGTCGCCGTGGAGCAGGGGCCAGTCCCCGGTTGAGACGATCACGTTGCCCACGCCGAGCCCCGCTACCGCTAGGAGCCAGGAGACCAGGGCAGACCTGCTGCGGTCTCTACACGTGACGTGGACTGCTGTCTCGACTCCCAGCATGAACCTGGCAACAGCGGCAGGCGCCAGGGGATCGGTGCCTGAGGCTCCCAGGGGGCTGTCGGTCATTGTCACCGCGTCGAAGCCAGCCTCGGTGACCCTCCTAATAGTGTCCGCCACGCCGTCCAGCGAGCCCTCGGGGCTCAGCTCGACCTCGTAGATGAGGGGCTTCATGTCACCCACTATCATCTTCATAAGTGTGCTTCGGGGCTCCCTGGGCCCCGGCTCGTGGTCGACCACCTGGAACCCTGCGTCCAGGAGAGGGTATTCGAAAATGTGGGTTCGCTGCCTCTCCAGGGCTTTGATGTAGGCTTCTACCCATACGCATCTCCTGTCGTCGACCTCGCAGATGCCTCGGCTTCCGCCGCCGCAGGGGCCGTTGAGCATTCGCTTGGGGCAGCCGTACTTGGGCAACCTATACATTTCCCTGCCTCTCCTCGAAGCGTGGATATAACTTCATTGAAATTTATATATTAACCACATAATTATAACATGGCGGTTAAGGGTAGAATACCCTAGAGATGCGCAGTGATGAGGTGGTCCGGGATGAGCAAGATTTCAGAGGAGGAGTACAGGAAGGCTCTCCTCAAGATTGAGGAGAAGGAGCGTAAGGACCCGAAGAAGAAGTGGGTAAGCAGGATGATGAGGAGCGCCAAGCAGTACTACAAGCTCTGCCCCTACTACGACAAGAAGACAGGTGAGTGTTTCCAGAAGAAGTCTAAAGAGAAATACATGAACCTTGGAACCCCCGGTACAAGGTGTGACCGTGAAGGACGCTTCGACAACTGCCCTGTATTCATAGCCTATATAGAGGATGCGTATGACGAGATAGCCAAGAGAGGCTTACAGCTCCCAATGGACTTCCAGGACCTCTCCTTGATGGCCATATAGGCTGGGCCCTGCACCAAGGTTTTTTTAGAAAACATAAAAGCAGGAGTTAGGCTGGGCTAGCGGGGGAATTTCCTTATAATATAGTTGTACGCCGCATCTGCTGCGACAGCCCCCTCGGCCGCTGCTGTCACTATCTGTTTGTACTTATTGCTGCCCGTGGTGCAGTCGCCTGCAGCGAATATTCCAGGGATGCTGGTGGACTGATCTGGGCCGACCTTAACATAGCCTTGCTCGTCGAGTTCGACCCCTATCCTCTCCAGGAACTCCCTGGGCGGGTCAGCGCCTATCTCCACGAAAAGTCCGTCCAGCTCGAGTTCCTCCAGCTCGCCAGTCTCCCTGTTCTTCAGCACCGCCTTACGTAGGAATGTGTCGCCCTCCAGCCTCTCGACCACGCGGCTCCACAGGATCTCTATCTTCGGGTTCTCCTCCAGCAACTTTCTATATATGGGCTGAGCCCTCAGCTCGTTCCTCCGGTGTATTAGGTATACCCTGGAGGCGTAGTCGGCTAGTAGTATGGCGGCGCTTGCAGCCGAGTCGCCGCCGCCCACCACGGCCACAACCTTGCCTCTGAAGAAGGGGGCGTCGCAGGGTGCACAGTAGCTGACCCCCTTGCCGGTGTACTCCTGCTCGCCGGGGACATTGAGCCTCCTCCTCTTGACGCCGACGGCCAGTATCACGGTCTTCGTCTTATAGGTTATACCCCTCTTGGTGCGGACCCTGAACTTCTCCCCGTCCCTCTCGATGGTCTCCACCTCGTCCATCTGGATGGGCACTTTGTAGTGGGCGACGTGGTCGGTGAACCTTTTCACCAGCTCCTGCCCCGTTATCCTGATGAAGCCTGGATAGTTCTCCACGTACCCTGTCTCGCCCATCTGGCCGCCTATCTCGCCAGCTATCACCACAGTGTCCAGCATGTACCGGGCACTGTATATGGCCGCCGTCAGCCCGGCGGGCCCGGAGCCCACTATGACCACGTCGTACTCCTTCTCAGCCTCCTTTGCCATAGCCTTCCGCGACAACATGCCTATCCTGAAACTCATATCTCTCCACCTCCGGCTACTACTTCCCATGGTTCAAAGTTTGCCGCGGTTTATCTATTTGCCTCTTAGAGCCAGCTTCCCCAGCCTCCTGGCCAGCTCCTCGTCGCCCAGGTGTACGGCTTTGCCCCCCACAAGCGTCGCCAGGCTCACGGTTCCTCTAAGCTTGGCCGGGCCAGCATTGAAGGGATCTCGGTCCAGCACGGCTAGATCGGCGGCGCAGCCCGGCTCCAGGCACCCAAGAAAGCCTTCCTCCATCGAGGCCGCTGCTGAACCGGCTGTATACATGGTTAAAGCCTCCTCCACGCCAAGCTTTTCGCGGGGCGTGAGGCTGGAGAGGGGGAGACCCTCGGGCTCGCCCCTGGTTACCGCTGCGTAGACGCCCAGCCAGGGGTTAGGCTCTTCCACAGGTGCGTCGCTGGATGCTGCCAGCCGGACGCCGGCTTCTAAGAGGCTTCTGAAGGGATATGCGTGTTCGGCCCTCTCGCCAAGCCTCTCCACTATCCATTCATCCGACAAGACGAACTGAGGCTGCACTACAACCACGGGCCCGATCCTGGCTAAGCGCGTCCGCAGGTCTGGGGGTGCCAGAGACGCGTGTTCCACTCTCAACGCAGGACCCGTGACGCCGACCTTCTCCGCCGCTTCCAGCACCTGCTCGAGGGCTCTATCCCCTATGGCGTGGAAGGAGCCCTGAAAGCCGGAGTCACGTACCAGAACCATGTATTCCAGGATCTCGTCGAAGGTGTAGTTCATTACGCCGGTGTTGGAGGGGTCGTCGCTGTAAGGCCTCCTGAGCGCCGCTGTGCGGGCCCCCAGGCTCCCATCCGTGAGGATCTTGATCCCCATGATCTTCAACCACTCGTCCCCGAACCCTGCCCTGAGCCCCAGACCCTCCAGGTGCCCGGCAATGCCCGGCTCAACGTAGATTCTGACTCTTGCAACGGATTCTACCAGTTGGAGGGCCTGAACCTCCACCCTCCGGGCATATAGCGTATGTATCCCCGTCACGCCGAGGCCTGCCAGGCTCCTCAGCGTCTTCTCGATGTACTGTGCAAGCGTCCCAGGGCTGGGCTCCGGTGCTTTACGTGCCACGTATTCCGCAGCCGCCTCGCGGAGGACGCCGGTAGGTCTGCCCTGCTCGTCGAGCTCGACTCCCGGCACCCTGTGGGGGTCTTCGAGTAGCCCTGCAGCCCTCAGCGCTGCTGTGTTGGCCACGGCTACATGGCCGCAGACCCTATAAAGAAGAGTGGGGCGGCTACCCGTCACCGGGTCCAGGTCCCACCTGGTGGGCGGCCTCCCCTCCTCCAGCCTCTCCTGGTCCCAGCCCCTGCCCAGGATCCATGTCTCTCCCCGGTTAACCCTGCCTCTGAGCAGCTTCTTTATCTCCTCTATGCTTCTGGCACTGTGTAGGTCCACGTATGCCTCCTTCGCCTTAGCGAGGCTGGCAAGGTGGATGTGGGCGTCTATCAGTCCGGGCACCACTGTTCTCCCGTCGAGGTCGATGACGGTGTACCCATATCTCGATCCGTACTCCTCGACGCTGGACTGGCTGCCGACAACCTCCACGCGTCCCCCGTGTAGTGCCAGGGCCTCAAACCTTTTGCCGGGGGGACTCCAGATGTACGCGTTGGTCAGAACATATCCCGGCAACCCGTCTCACCCAGCTAGAAGTCCCTGGTCTCGTACACCCTCTTGACCGCCAGGAACAGTGCAACCATGGTAGCGACGGCCTCGAGGCTCATAGGTAGGTAGTACCTGTTAATGAGCTCCGGGTCCGTGAGTGTGGCCAGGATGCCTGTCCCTGTGAACCTAGCATACGTTGCCAACGGCCAGTCGGCGATGCTTATGATGGGTGTCAGCATCATGACCTTTGTGAAGGCTCTTCCAGCCTCCTGGGGGTTGCCTATCACGGCTATGGATACTATGGTTACCGCTATCCCTAGCCCCATGTAGATGGCTACAGCGCCAAGGATGGCGGATGTGGCCTTACCGCTGACGGCCCCCAGGAGGGCTGCTAGAAGGGCGAAGGCCAGCGTCGACGCCAAGGAGACTACCACTATTATGGGCGCGTACTCGGCGTTGGCCAGGCCGCCGCCTGCCAGGAGGGCCCCAGTCATCGATAGGAGCGTCGCCACAACATAGTAGGCTGCGAACAGCAACGTGAGGGCTAGGAGCTTGCCTACCACTACCTGTGCCCTTGAAACGGGCTTGGACAGGAGGAGGCCCACGCTCTTATCCTCCACCTCGGAAGCATAAAGGTCCCCGCCGAAGAGGACCCCGACTATCCACAAGAAGCTAAGTGGAGTGGTCAGGGCCGCTCCATAGACGTTGGCGCCCAGCAGCGCTGCCCATAGGTCCTCGCGCTCCAAGATCTCCCAACCCATCACTCTTATCAGGATCCCCACGATGAGGGGCATCAGCGCCAGGAGAACCAGTAGGTAGAAGGACTTCTTCCTCCTCATCCTGGCGAACTCGTAGCCTAGGACGGCCTTTAACCAGCCCACTGCTCCCCACCCCTCACGAGTTTTAGGAATGCCTCTTCTAGGCTGGGCTCCAGGCGTTTAAGTTCCCGGATCCCCAGGCCCGCTGCTACCAGCGCCCTTGAAACCTCCGAACTCCTATCCTCGCCGGGCAACAGCTTAACCCTGAGCCTTGTCCTGGTGACCCGTTCGACACTCTCCACGAAGGGGATGTCCCTGAGCACCTCTATGGCCGCCTCTGCCTCCCCCTCAACCTCTACTATGAGCACCTCGCCGACCGAGACGTGTTGCTTTAGCTCATCGACACTGCCGCTGAAGAGGACCCTGCCCCTATAGAGGAGGGTCACGTTGTCGGAGAGGTCCTCGGCCTCCTTGAGAAGATGTGTATTCATGAGCACCGCTGCGCCCCTCCTAGCCTCATCCCTGATTATCCTCCTTACAAGGTCCATCCCCTCCGGATCCAGGCCGAGGAGGGGCTCGTCGAGGACCAGGATGTCGGGCTCGTGCATTATGGCCTGGGCCAGTGTGAGCCTCTGAACCTGCCCTTTGCTCAGGGTTGCCACGGCCCGGCCCCTCAGGTCGGAGAGCCCCACGGTTTCCAGCGCCCTGGACACCGCTGACGGGATCTCGGCCTCAGGGATCCCGTAGAGGCCTGCATATTTTTCCAGGACCTCGCCGACCCTGGCCCATCTGGGCAGCTGCGGGAGCTCGGGCATATAGCCGACATGTCTGCGAAGCCTATACCCCTTCGGGGACAACGCGTCCTCACCCATGATCCTGACGGAGCCCCTGTCGGGCTTTACCAGGCCCATTACTATCTTGACGGTCGTGGACTTGCCGGCCCCGTTGGGGCCTAGAAGGGCACGTATCTCGCCCCCCTCCAGGGTCAGGGAGACGCCGCTAAGCGCCTGGACGGCGCCATATCTTTTCCAGAGATCCGCTACTTCCAGCATGTACAACCGCTACACCTTGGATCCCTGTAGTAGTGGACCCGGATTTATCGGTTTGCATCTGCGGCACCCTTCACGCACAGTTTCGCCGAATAGATCACGTATACCCACTCATAGGGGCCGCGCCTCCTGACCTCGCCCTCTACTTCGATGCGCTTGGAGAAGAGGGGGGCGTCGATCACCAGGGTTTCGGCCTCTCCGCCCTCCAACGCTGGGTTGAACCCGTATCTCTCGGCCAGGTTAATTATTTTCTCAACATCGTGGGTTTCGAGAGGCCTTCCGAGAAGAGACGGGTCCAGCCCCATGGCCGATACTGAGAGAAGCATGAACCTGAACCCGTCCTCCACCAGCCAGCGCATGTAGCTCGCCTGATCCTTCCTCCAGAGAGGCGTATAGCTCTTCAATCCCAACGACTCCGCCACCAGGCTTATCCTCATCCGCTGGTAATCTGACAGCAGTGCACCAGCCACCACGCCGTCTATACTGTACTTGTCCTGCGCCAGCATGAGGGCTTCCTTGAGGTCCTCCAGCTCTTTTTCCTTCTCGCCGCTGGTCTCAACCATGATCTGAGGGAGGCCCAGCGCCTCGGCCTGAAGCCTGGTGAGCTCTATCCCAGGGTAGTGGAACATCCAGGAATCCTCCCTAGCTGGCTTAAGCGTGACCAGGCACTCTACCTGGAAGCCGTGGAGGAATGCCCAGTGCAGCGCATAGTTGCTGTCCTTCCCTCCCGAGTAGAGGACGCAGACACGCAAACGGGCACCGCCACCACGTGTGGTTGAAGGGAGGGAAAAAGCTAGGCCTCCCTGTATACCTGGTAGAACGCTGTCGTGAGGATCACGGAGGCGACGAACTCAAGTAGGTAGAAGACGTCCACCTGCCCCCTCCTTATGGCTCCGCCAGCGATCATCATCACGATGCTGGCCAGGGGTATGAGAAGCGCGTGTAGCCGCTTCTCCTTCCTGGCATAGTAGTACAACGGCACCACGATGGTGAAGAGGCCGCTGGGCACCGTGAGGAGCGGCGAGAAACGCCTCACCTCATCGGGCATGGCTCGGCCGCCGACAAACACGTCTGAGAGGGCCTCCGTGTTCAGCTCAGCCGACGCCACGGCCGCCAGGAGTAGGAGGGACACGACTGCGGTGTAGGCTAGGTACAGCTGGAGCCCCCTGCCGCCCATCCAGCGGTAGATGTATAGGCTGACAACGCCGAGGCCCAGCAGGGCCACCTGTATGGGCGATATGGCGTAGTAGAACTTGTAGTGGAACCACCCCCAGCCTCCCCTAAGGGCCGCCAGGAACTCGGCTCCCGCGCCCAATGCGTAGAGGAGCATGCTCAGAGCCAGGAGGGGAAGTGCGTAGGACCTCCTCTTACCGGCAGCGGCCACCAAGAGGCCGGTCGAAACCAGCGCGAAGAACGTTGAGAGGCCGGTGACATATTCCAGCACTGGATCCACCCTAAATAGAAGCGTGGCTATGGGACATAAACCTAGTGTTTATACTGTACCTACTCCTCCTCTTCCTCTACCACTATGAACCCGTGGCTGTGCAGCCTCCGCATCACGTCCTCCTCGGTCTCCGCATAGTACTTGACCACCAGCTCGTCCCCAGGCTCTATGAGGTGGCTGTCAGGTGGTAGGGGGTGCCAGCGTCCCCTGTGCTTTATCGCCACGACTATTGCTCCCAGCTCGTCCAGCTCCAGGCTTCCCACGGTTGTAGGCTGCTCGGCCACCGCTTTGAGCACCTGCTCTACGCTCTCCTCCTCAGCAGTCTCTATGATCTCGTGAATGGGGAGCCCCGAGGCTATGATATTGGCCATCTCCGTGGCAGCGTCCCCTATCTCCTCGAAGGCCTCTCCCAGCTTGAGGAGCCCCACAGCGCCGGACGGGTCGCTGGGCGCTATGGCCGCGGACACCATTTCCAGGTACTTGTATATGGCATCGTCCATGGTTTCCTCGAGCTCCAGGACCTCGAGGGCCGCGCTCCTGTCGCTCCAGATCACGGAGTGGAAGGCGAGGTCCAGCATGACGTCGCTCAGGTCCTTGAGGAAGGCTATTTTCTCGGCTATCTCGTTCTCGGCTGGCCTCATCTCGGCAGGGCTGGGAAGCCTGTCGCCGGCTGCTTCGGCTATGTCTTCCAATATCTCCCTGGTCCCCCTCACAATGATCACGTCGCCCTCCCTCAGCACTATGGAGGGCGGCGGCTTCAACAGCCACCTATTGTCCCTCCTAAGCATCATTATCATGGCTATACCCTTCCTACCTAGCACCCCGGCTATGCTGGAGCCGTCGAGCCTGGAGCCCCTTCTCACCTCTATCCGGGCCATGACCTCCTCGCCCCGCAGTAGCCCGGCCCTCACGGCGTCGTGAATGGCCATCTCCCTCACGACGAGGCTCGCCACGTCGGCCGCCGCGTCGCTGACCTTGTCTAGGGCGTTCCCCACCCTGAAGACGCTGACCATCTCCTCCGCGTCCTTGGCGTCCCTCACCGCCAGGCTTGCCTGCATTACCAGGAGGCTCCACATCCTGTCTATGTGGTCCTCAACGTTGAGGACCTCGTAGGCTATCCTCTTGTCGCCGTATATGGCGGAGAAGTAGGCCAGGTCCAGCATTATGCTGGCGTAGTTCTTCATGTCGAGGAGAAGCTTCCGGACCGGGACAGGCTCGTACTCCACCTGTTTCGGCATCCTAAAGGGCAACTCCTGCATCGACCTCTGTGCAGGATTTAACCTTGTTCTCCCGGGGTATTATATGGCCCCTGTTTTAAAACCTTGATCCTATGTAGGGAAAGGAGCTAGGAGATCCTGTAGCGGAGGACTCCCACGAGGCCTTGGAAGGTTTTCCTGAGCCACTCACCCTCTGGTAGCGTGTCGCTTATCAGGTACACCTTAGCCCCAGTCTTCTTAGCTAGGTCTTCCAGCTCGTCGATGTCTCCCCTCTCCTCGTCCACTATGATGAATTTGACCGCCCCCATCTTGAGGGCCTCTTTGATCTCCCGTTCACCGTAGATGGCGAGGCCATCGTCCTTGGCCAGGTGTAGCTTAAACTCCTCCACCGCCTTGGCCGTCTCCATGTAGCGCTGGCCCTTAATGGTGTCGCCAGCCTTCTGCACCATCTCGCTGAGGCCCGCCCAGCCCTGGTAGGAAACGTCTATGAGGGGTCTCAGGATCTTCTGTTGGAGCCTGTAGTCTAGATACTTGCCCTCCAGGAAGTCTTGCTTTGAGTATGCGGGCCCGCCCACCAGGATCCCCTTAAGCACGCCCTTCTCCAGGTAGGGTAGGAATGCCTTGTTGGCGTGTTCGCCGACTCTCTTGTAGAAGTTGTCCACCATCTGCTCTATTATCCTGCTGTACCTTCGCTGGCTCTGGCCCCCCCTCTGGTGTTTTCCAGGTATGTAGTCGCTCAGCTCCTCCAGGACTACTAGTCTATTGCCCTTCAGGAGGCCCAGGGTGGCCTGGTCTCTCTCCACTATTATAAGGCCGTAGACCTCGTTCTCCTCCACCATGTCCTCGAGGAACTCGGTGTGGAACATCTTGTCGGTCCTGTAGAAGTATATGGGCACAGGCTCGGGCGGCGAGAACATGAGGCAGACGAAGTCCTTGGTCTGCATGTCCTCGCCGCAGAATATCACGAGGCCGTTGGGCGGGACCTTGCTGAGCATGGATAGTCGGTCCATTGCCGATTTGAGGGCCCTCTGCACGGCTTCACGGGTCTGCTTCAGCTTGATGTTGTCGGTTATGCTGAACTCCTGTCTCAGCATGCTCATAACGTCGCTGATAGGCCTCCCCGGAGGTATGTATAGGCTGAGCAACACGGTGGCCGGGGCCTTCCACTTCTTAAGCTCCCTGAGCAGCTGCTTCAGCCTCCTCCGGTCTATGGTAAGCTTGTCGCTGAGCGACAATGCTACACACCTGGGTCACCGAACACGTTGAGGGATTATATAGGTTTTAGATTAGGCCCTCCGGGCTGGCCAAGAAATATATTCCGCCCAGCCACACTATGCTGGGAGGCCCTGTTGGGTTACGTGGAGCTGCTCGACAGGATCAACAGGTCGGAGGTAGCCGCGCTGGGCCTAGCTGTGCTGGCAATAGCCGCCGCGTGGCTAGGCCCCCTGCCCCCCAGCAACCCGAGGGTGCTTGCAGGCTACGCGGTTGTGATAGTTGTAGCCGTGTTGGTCCACGAGCTGGCCCACCGCCAGGTGGCCAGGAGGTACGGTTGCGGAGCAAGATTCGTGCTGGATCCCCGCGGCTTCCTCTTGACACTGGTATCGGCCTTCCTCCCCTTCAAGATACTGGCACCCGGCTACGTGGGGATAGTTTGCTGGGGCTTCGCACCCTACGGGAGGGGTGACCCCGAGCTAAGCATAGCTGCAGCCGGGCCCCTCAGCAACATAGTCCTCGGCATGGCAGCCAGGCTGACAGCCGGGATCGCGGGCGGCTACTCCTGGCTGCTTGTCAACGCAGCAGCACTTAACGGGTGGCTCGCAGTCTTCAACCTCCTGCCCTTCCCGCCCCTCGACGGCTCCAAGGTGATTAGGAGGAGTCCTGGGCTCTGGGCCCTCATGATGCTCGCAGCGGCGCTGGTCATGCTGGGTGTGTGAACCAGAAAAGTTTTCTAAGCACGGCGTCGAACAATATACATGGTCTCCTTATACCTGGAGGTGTTAAATATGGGGAGACGTGAGGATCTTGTAGACCTTATTCTGAGGGCCGGGCAGCTGGAGAAGTTCGTAGAGTGGCTCAGGTCCCGCGGTGTCGATACAAGCGTACCCATGAAGCTGGAGGAGGTGGACCCGGCCCTCATAGAGGAGTACGTACGCGAGAAGAGGCTGATCGAGGAGGGTGTGCAAAGGTTCTTCGATGACGAGGACAAGCTCGAGGAGCGGTATGAGCCCCTCGAGGTGAGGCCGAGCACTCCGCCCAAGAGAAGATGAGACCCATCCCTCCTCGTCCAAGAGGTTGGTCGGGTTGAGGGTTGTCGAGAAACATGGGCCGGTCTACGTGGTAGACCGGAGCATAGAGGGATCGGAGAGGCTATTGGCCTCCTTCATAGTAGCGGCGCCAAGCGGCGAGACGGCGATCATAGACCCTGGGCCCAGTAAGGACGTGTTGAAGCTGCTCGCCTTGATGGAGGACCTGGGCCTGGATCCGCGCCGGTTGAAGGCCATAATCGTGACACATATCCATCTAGATCACGGTGGGGGCGCCGGCCTCCTCCACCTAAACGCGCCTTGGTCGAAGGTATACGTCCACCCCCGCGGCGCGCCCCACCTAGTTAGCCCGGCCAGGCTCTGGGAGGCGAGCAAGGCGACGCTGGGCAGGACAGCCGAGCTCTACGGCGAGCCGACGCCATTACCTCAAGGCATGGTGGTGCCCGTAGAGGATGGGGCATCCCTAGATATAGGGGGCCTTACTCTGCGGTTCATCCATACTCCAGGCCACGCCTCCCATCACATGAGCATATTGGTGGAGCAGGGTCACGTCATCTTTACCGGGGACTCGGCTGGTATGCATCTCTGCGGCAAGCTCTACCCGACGACGCCTTTCCCCTTCAAGCTCCACGAAGCCCTAGCCAGCCTCGAGAAGATGAAGAGGCTCAACCCCAAGGTGATCGCCTACACCCATTTCGGCCTCAGAAGCGGCGCCCCCGGCCTCCTGGACCAGTATAGGGAGCTCCTCATAGGCCTGGCCCGCAGGATCCACGTGCTCCTCAAGGAGGGGTATAGGGGGAGGAGCCTGGTGGAGAGGCTCAGGGATGTCGACCCGTACCTCGACAGCTACGAGGAGTGCCTCAAAAGTCTGAGAGCAGCATACATGCTGGACCATGCCGACCTGAGCGTGGAGGGGATAGCCCGGTACATCGAGAAGTTCGGCCTAGAGATGCTGGACAGCTAAACTATTTTTACCATCCTAATCTCCCCGTAGTCAACAAGCACCCTGATGTACCCTTTCAGCTCCTCGTCCAGCGCCGGATCCCCCGTGTCCACCCTGAGAACCCTTATACCCCTCATCTTGTGCCTCGTAGCCACCACAACTATGTTCCCCCGCCCCACCCTCCTGATAACCTGAGGGGATATCTGGTGGTTGCCGCGGCCGAAGAGGAAGCCCTGACCTCCTATGGGCGTCACAACCAGCTTGGCCCTAGGGTAGGCGTCTAGGAGCTTCAGTATCCCCCTCTCGTCCAGGTCCCTGCCCACAAGCACGCCGCTGTGGACGGCGTCTACGCCCAGCAGCGTCTTCTCTACTCCCAGGGCATCGGCCACGGCCTTAACCGTGGTGCCGGGGCCGAGGATATAGAGTGTGCAGGGCTCGTAGAGGTGCTCCAGGAAGAACCTGGCCACAGCCTCCTTGTTCTCCTCCTCATCCCCTATCCCCGAGCTGGGTTCCTTACCAGCCTGGACCAGGCCCTCCAGGTAGGGCGTCTTAACGTAGCCGTACAGCCTTATCCTCAGCTCCCCCCTCCTGTACGCCTCTTCATCTATGTCAAGCACCTCTGCATCCCTGAGCCCTGCCTCCCCCCTGGCGAAGGCGGCTGCTATCCTCGCGGCAGCCTCGGGGTTAACCGCGAAAACCGAGCTGTACATCTTGACCCCGCTGGGCACGCCTAGAACGGGGACCTCAGCGTCGACTGCTGAGGCCACGTCCCTCGCAGTGCCGTCGCCGCCCACGAAAACTATGAGGCCGACGCCCATATCCGCCATCTCGCCAGCTATTCTCCTAGTATCCTCCGCCGTGGTCTCAGGTCCGCGCAACGTGCCTACAACTTTGAAGCCTCCTGGCACGATCCTGGACGCATAGTCGGAACCCATGGCTCCCGGCGCCACTACGAGCTCTGCTCCGGAGCCTGCGGCGAGCCATGCCTCTAGGAACCGGAGGGTTCTGCCGGGTGCAACCGGCCGCGCCCCCCTCCTGAGCGCCTCCCTGTACGCCTCCCCATCGGTGCCCTTCAGCCCGACCCGGCCGCCCATGCCAGCGATGGGGTTAACTATTAGGCCTACCAGCATCTTTGGCCCCTTGCCGGGCTACATGGTGATAGCAGGTATTATAGGTATTACCTGTACCTAAGGGACCTGGCGGCCGTCAGTATCAGGTCCACTATCAGTTTGAGGCCCTCTGTGTCGTCTTCTCTGAACACCTCCAACACCTGTTCGGCGGAAAACTCTATGTCGAGTTCCCGGAAAACCTCCCGAAAGGTTGTGGATAGGAAAAGCTCTGCAGCCAAGGCTCCTCCAAGGACGTCGGCGAGCACGTCATATACTCGTCTCGGACTGCTGAGACCCAGCCTGATGATGTCTTCCAGCCCCTGCAGTTCTAAGCCGCTCCTAGCTTTGATGTGGTAAAGCATCGCCCTCGCGAAACCTGGGCTGTAGAGTTCCCTCGTGACTCTGCGGAAGATCTCAGCGACTCTCTTGACGTCATCATCGCTGTCCACGTCCACCACCCCTCTCTACGTCCTAAACTCCAACCTCCACGGGGCCCTTAAGGGAGGGAGGTAGTGGTTCGGGCGCCTTGACCAGCATGAGTGTGCGGGAGCCTGTACTGGTCGTCTCGAGCCTAGCCACGTAGTCTGCGTAGATGCTGATTAGCGCCGCTTCGCTTGTGGCCAGTATCTCGTCGTTGACGGCGAGGATTACTGTTGCTTTGCCTCGGAGGCCGTAGAGGGCTTTCAGCAGCGTGTGGAACGCCTCTACCCCATAGTCGGATCTTACGAGTTCAAGGTTGTCTATGAGGAGCACAGGGTAGCGGGAGCCTATGTCTAGGAGTTGATATGCCAGTTCCATGGGTGTTGTGGCCCACGTCGGGAGGCCTAGGGCGCATCTCATAGAGGGGAGGTCCGTCGTGCTTTTGAGAGATATGTAGCAGGCCTCCTCGAGGTTCTCGCCTATCTTTCTCAGGAGGAAGGACTTGCCGGTCCCGCTGCCCCCGGTTAGAAGCACTATTGACTTCTCTATAAAACCGCCGAGCTGGGAATCGATGGCCTCTACGCTAGCCCTGATCCTTCTCTGCCTCTCCACGGGTCCAGGCTTCATGAATCTGAGCGGGTATGCTATGATGCCTCCCCGCTCTATCTTGAACTCTAGTATCAGTGATTCCGGTATCATGCCTCTGGATTTGGGTATACGCATTATGCGGCGGGGGTAGGTTGCCGTTGTGCCTAGCTCGTAGTCTAGCTCGATGATCATGTCGCTGGCGATCCTCAGGGTTCCGGGATCCGTTGCTTCGGGGTTTAGGGTAACCAGTCCCAGCACCTGGAATGCGTGGACCATTTCGTAGACGATGTTCCTAAGTAGCGTGACACGCTTAGGCTCTGGGAGTATTTTTAGCAGGGGGCTTATACCGTCTATGACTAGGCGCTTGACCCTTTTCTCCCGCAGGAGTCTCTCGATCATTGCGACAAGGGAGTCTACCAGCGTGTCAGACACGGCAGCCGGTACACCTACTATGTCCACTAGACCCTCTTTGATGTAGGGTTCTAAATCTATACCTAGCCTCCTGGAATATTCTAGTAGACGTTCTTTCCTCTCCCATAATGCTACGTAGAGTCCCGGCTCGCCTGCTTTCGCCCCGCTGTGGATGAACTGTAGTGAGAATACAGTTTTTCCGGAGCCGCTGGGCCCGGTTACTGCTATGAACATCCCAGGATCGAGGTATCCCACTATGTCGTCGAGACCCACTATTCCCAGCCTTATACCAGACACTAGTGACGCACCTAAACGATCTTCTTCTGTTAAGGGTTAGTAAATTCATAGCTTACGGTAGTTTAAATAAAGTAAGTTTGAAGGTTCTCCACAATCCCTGATAACAACGTGATTAACGCTATTTAGGGGCGTTAAACATGCGTGGAATGCGGGGTGCCTTGCTTGCAGGGGTTCACCGTTACGTGTCAGACTTGTGGCGCTACATATGGGTTCGACTCCCCCTGGAGATGTGCGAGGTGCGGCTCGCCGCTACGTATACAGTATGAGCCTCGCCAGCCCAGGCTAAGGGGTCCAGGAATTTGGAGGTACCGGGGATTGCTTGCCTATACGCCGCCCCACCGGATAGTGCTTGGAGAGGGCGGCACGCCTCTGCTCCGCCGCCGGTTCCGAGGAGTAAGGCTGGTCTTCAAGTTGGAGTACCTAAACCCTACTGGCAGCTTTAAGGACCGAGGCACGGCCTTCGAGGCCTCCAGGGCCAAGAGCCTGGGCCGCAGGGTTCTGGTGGAGGACTCCTCGGGCAATACGGGGCTCTCGGTAGCGGCCTATGCTACGGCTGGCGGGATGGATGCTAGGATATATGTGCCACGGGACGCCCCCGAGGGTAAGAAGAACTTGATCCGCCTGCTTGGAGCCCAGTTGGTGGAGGCGAGGAACAGGGCCGACGCCTCTCGCCGGGCCGTTGAGGAGCTTGGAGAAGGAGACCATTACGTGGCTCATCTCTGGAGCCCGTGGTTCGTTGAAGGTGTAGCCACACTAGCCTATGAGGCGGCCGAGCAGATGGGGTGGCGTGCCCCAGATGTTGCCGTTGTCCCCGCGGGGAGTGGTTCCCTCCTGCTGGGCATCACGTGGGGCTATAAAAGACTCGAGGAGACGGGCCTGCTACGCGGTGAGCCGCCAAGGATCATCGCGGTGCAAGCCGGCATGGTGGCGCCCCTCTACGAGGCTGTGACAGGGGAGAAACCCGGCCTCGACGATGGCGGGCTAGCCGACGGCATAAGGGTGCCCTCTCCCCCAAGACTTAACGACATGGTTGAGGCCGTGAAACATGGTAGCGTTGTGCTGGTGGACCGTTCCGGGATAGTGTCCGCATTGAAGAAGCTGGTTTCGTGGGGGTTCTTGGTGGAACCGACCTCGGCAGCGGGGCTGGCTGGCCTAGTGGCCGCCTTGGATAATGGGCTGCTTGATCGTGGCGAGGAGGTGCTGTTGCCTCTTACGGGTAGTGGTTTGAAGATGCACAGCCAGGTATACTCGTTGTTGCGGAACCGGCCATTGTAACAATTTTATCTAGTAAATTACACAAAAAAGTTTAATTAATTCTTCAAGGTAACGCCGCGTGGAACGGTGACGCTGATGACGACAACCGTTATAAGCTACTGGGGCAAGGGCGGGGTAGGAAAAACTACGCTCGCCGCCGCTACGGCTGTGATGCTGGCTGGCGAGGGTGCCCGGGTACTCCTGGTGTCAAGCGACCCGTTACCAAGCCTCTCCGGCATACTTGTTGATGTTGAGTCTCTTCTCCTCGACGTTGTGGAACTGGGTGAGCAGGTTGTCATTGAACTTTGGAAGAATAGGTTTGGCGATGAAGTGTACCGGGCCGCCTCTTCCTTCCTGCCCGTAGGCAGGGAGTTCGTCGACTACGTTGCAGGGGCTCCCGGTGTAAGTGACCAGTACATGTTGTACTACATCTATGAGGTCTGGAGGGGTGGGCGATACGACTATATTATATGGGACACGCAGGCGGCTGGTGGAAGTGTAAGGTTGCTTAGGCTGGAGAAGGAGGTATACACGCATCTCGGCGACGCTGCTAGGCTATACCTACGCATCAAGACGGCGCTGAGCAGGATTAGACGCGGCAATGTCGACCCCCTCCAACTATTGGAGTCTTGGAGAAGGCTAGCCGAGGAGATACTCTCATTTCTGGCCTCAGACAACCACAGGTTGTACGTGGTGGCCGCGGCGGATCCGCTGAACCTATATGTGTCCAGGAAGCTGGTGCGGGAGCTGGCCACATTTGACATACGTGTTAGAAGAGTGGTGCTCAACATGCTTTCAGGGCCCGAAACTTGTCCCGAGTGTCCCTTCTGGCTTGAGAGTGTTGAGGAACAACGTAGGATCAAGGCAGCGTTTGAAGCCGAATTCTCCCGGAGCCCAGGCCTATGTACTGTACCACGTTTGCCCCACAGTCCCCGTAGTATGGATGATCTCCTTAAGCTAGCCAGTATTCTCAAGGAGTGTGGGTTGCCGTGAGGTCGGACATCATCCTAATACATGCTCCGAGCCTCTACGATTTCAGGGAGGAGAGGCGGCACTATGGACCCATAAGCGACGTCATCCCCTCAACACCAGTGTTCGACATGTATCCTCTAGGCTTTATATCGCTGGTCAGCTACCTGGGGAGACGAGGGTTCAGGGTTTCCATACTGAACCTGGCCGCCAGGATGCTTATGAGTCCCCGGTTCGACGCGGAAAAGGCTATCCGAAAGGCCGAGGCCAAGATATACGGCATCGACCTCCACTGGCTGGTCCACGCGCATGGCGCGGTTGAAGTGGCAAGGATTGTGAAGAGACACCATCCTGACGCAGCGCTAGTGGTGGGCGGCCTTACTGCCACCATATATTACAGGGAGGTACTGGAAAAGTACCCCTGGATAGACTATGTTGTCCTGGGAGACACCGTTGAGGAAGTTTTCAGAATGCTGGCCGACTACGAGGTGGATGGGCGGGGGCAGCTGGAGGAAATACCAAACCTGGCGTGGAGGGAGGGGGGAAGGATACGCACCACCGGTTTAAGACTCGTCCCCCAAAGCCTCGACGAGTATGCCATAGATTATGGGTACGCGTTCAGGCAGGCTGTGAAGAGCGGTGACCCTCTATCATTTGCGCCCTTTGCCGGGTTCTTCCGGGAACCCATAGGTGCGGTATTGGCGTATAAGGGGTGCCCCTACAACTGCGCTACGTGTGGGGGAAGCAGATACACGTATGCCAGGTGCTTTGGCAGGATGGGGCTGGCCTCCAAAACACCTGTTGCGCTGGCGGAGGAGCTGATGAGCATATGCGATTATATGAGGATACCAGTTTTCATAGTGGGCGACGTACAGGTACTGGGCAATAGGTGGTGTGAGCGCCTGATCGGGGAGTTGAAGAGCAGGGGGTTTGACGGTACACTGTTCCTAGAATTCTTCAGTCCGCCCAGGGACGAGGTACTTAGACTGGTGGAACGCATCCCCGGGCGGAAATATCTGCAGATATCGCCTGAGAGCCAGGATGAGGATATACGGAGGTGGTTTGGGAGGCCTTACGGCAACCATGAACTTGAAAGGTTCATTCACAGGGTTCTCGAGGCCGGGTTTGAGAGGCTGGACCTCTACTTCATGGTAGGATTGCCGGGCCAGACCCCCAGCTCCGCGCTGGGAATCCCCCGATACGTGGACCGGCTCTACGGGACCCTTAACCCCCGGCTAAAAGCAAGGCTCGACGCCTTCGTGGCGCCCCTGGCACCCTTCGTGGATCCGGGGAGCCCGGCGTTCGAGCATCCCGAAGCCTACGGCTACACGTTGCTTGCCAGAAGCTTGGAGGATCACAGGGCCCTCGTGGAGAGGGCTCCTACCTGGAGGGAGATGCTAAACTATGAGACGCTGTGGATGAGCAGGAGGGATGTGGCGGAAGCAACGTACCTTGCTGCTGAGGAGCTTGTCAAGGTTAAAGCTAGGCACGGTGTTATAGAGGAGGGCGAAGCTGAGAGGGTCATAGACTTGATGGCCAGGGCCCGCCGCATGGATGGGGACAAGCCGCTGCACATAAAGGAAACCGTACCTCGTGGCGACCTTTATCCCCCGGTGAAGCTCATCAGGAGCCTGACACCCAAGGCGCTGAGCCCGGGCCTACTCGTCGCCCTTATACGTGCAGCGGCCTCACCCAAGTAGTTTGCCGAGCAATCGTCAAAACATTAACTAGGTCGGTATTCAAAAGTACTAGTGCTGTGGCCAGACACAGGCCGAGCGGAAGGGGCCGGGGTTGAGCGTCGACGATGCTATCAGGAGCCTGGTAAACGTCATGAGCCGTCCCCAGGCGCACCGCGTGTCCGGACCGGCCGAGGGGCCAGAGTGGCTTTTCGAGGAGGGTTTCGGCCGTATAGTCGTGTCGAAAAAGTTGAGGAATTACGCCTTCTCGCGGGCCCCGGAGGCTGGGAGGCTCCATAGAGTGGTGGCAGGCATCGACGGGAGCAGCAGGGTCCTCTACTTTGCCCACGGCAACGTTGCCCTTTCCGCCACAACGCTTCTCTACGGCTCGGCGGGAGCCAGCATATACTACACATATCCGCCCCTAAGACCGTTCAACACCAGTAGGGAGAGGCCAGGCATCGAGACGCAGTTCCTCGCCTTCCAGCCTGCTCCTCTAGACGCCCCCGAGGTTCTCGGAGGCATCAGACTTAGGCCGCCCTCCTACAGGAAAACGCGTGTCGGTGAGTTCCTTAGGGCAGCTCTCTACAGGTATGACGCTGAGTATAGTACGAAGATGATGGAGAACGAGGTGAGGGTTCTCCAAGAGAACGCAATGGCTGCGTGGGCCCTGCAGAGGCTGGGGCCTGGGAGCCTGCTAATTGTAGATGGCCCGCTCTTCAGCACCCCAGGGATATTCGAGAGGATGAAGGAGCTGCTGAGCGAAAAACCTTCGAGGCTGAGGGTGTACTTGGAGTCCTGGCTGGCCCTAGTCGCCGAAAGGGTTGGGATTGTGGGCGGCGCCGTGAGGCAGGGTATAGATGTTGTCGGTGTTGTTAAGAGGCTTCACGCCTCCAGGGTCCTGTCGGCTGCTGAAGGGAGGGGCCATGCGGTGAACGACCTGGCCCTGGTTCAGCAGGTGGTGGAGAGATGGATGTCGGGGTCCAAGCCCTACGTGCCTATGCTACTGGGCCCCTTGGAGACCTCGATGAACCTGGAGGACGTGGGGCTGGGATGGCTGGTCAAGTACAGCTACTACGTTGTTGTGCCCCGGCACCCTTTAGCATCGAGGCTGGGCGGGTTCAGGGTCTTCAGGGTCGAGTTGCCCAGACCTGTTTTCGAGGATGATGAGCGGAGGGCCAGGGTGCTCTCCACCATTGTTGCCGAGGCTTTGAGGAGCCCTGACCACTACCCCAGACCTATAAGCGCAGCCGACAGGGTGTGCAGGCGCGCCGCGGCAGCGCTGGCGGCGCACGTTTATATGAGTCTCTCGGGCTACAGTATACCCAGCTACGAGACCTTTAGAGAGGCTGAGGAGAGGAGTTTTGGACGTAGAGAAGCTTAGGAGGCTGGAGGGCGTAGCGGCTGAGAGGGTTAGGAAGGCTGAGGAGATGGCGGTAGAGTACGGTCTTGACCCCGGCACAGGGACCCCCGTTATAGGCAGGGTTTCCCGGAGCATACCGGCCAGGGTTGACGAGGGGGAGAACATAGTTGTGGCCGAGCTGGATCCCCTCCTGATATTCTCCGAGAAAGAAGTCCTGCTCTCCGTCCTGTCCATAAACACGTACCTGGGCATAGTTGACGTCAAGACCGGGGAGATAGTAGTAGCCCGCCTGGTGGGGGCTGAGAGGCTGGACGCAGCCTACGGCGCCTATCCCTCCTCCTTCGAGGTCCCCCGTGTGGAGCTGGAGGAGCCCGAGCCGGGCGCTCTGATAAGCACGCCGCGGGTCCATCTGAGGCCTATCCTGATCTATGATCCTGAGACCGGCGAGAACAAGCAGGCCAGCTACATAGTCGATCCCCAGTCCCCTGTCTTCATACCCAACCCGGAGAAACTGCCCAGCCTCTTGGGCCTGCCCACGGGAAGGGATGTGGCGGTGGTGGGCGCCCTCACCGTGGGTGACAGCCCGATAATAATCAGGTCAGGCGGACGGGCCCTGGGGGCCAGGGTAGGCATACCGTTCCATGCACTCCTGAAGCACGTCTTCGTGGTGGGCACCACTGGTGCGGGGAAGACCACGTTCCTGAAAAACCTTGTCTACAGCCTAACTAGCAGCGTCGAGGTCTCGGGATCCAGGCCTGTGGTCATGGTTCTCGACGCCAATAGGGACTACCTTGCAACACCCTTCCCTCCCAAGTGGAGATTCAGGGACGACCTGCTGGGCGAGAGGGAGCGGATGCTGGCCGAAGCGGTCTACGGCAACGGGGAGCCCGGCAGCGGCTATAATCCTGTGATAATGGTCCCCCTCTCCAAGGACGCTGGGAGCCTGGAGGAGTGGGCCCGCAACTATGTGGAGGATTACGTTGGTGAGATAGCGGAGGCCATGGGCTACGGCCTGGAGGTGGTCGGGGTCCGCCTCGAGACTAGGCCCAACGGCTCCGTGGATCATATAGACGTTGAGGCCAGGGTTCCGGGGCTCGGCGGGGCCCGGTTGTTCAGGCTGGTCCCCTTCGCGCTGGAGTATCGGGGCGATCCCCGGAGAATTCTTTCCATAGACCCCTACATGACCGAGCAGGCCCGCGAACTCCTGCCCACCATCGTCAAGGCGCTTCGCGAGGTTCTCGACGACAACAGCGTGTTCGTCAAGTGGTTCACCGACAGGTATAGGAGGAAGGCGCAGGACGTGTTCCAGAGGAGGCTCACTTCGGCGTTGACCAGCATAGATGTGTCGAGCCTGGAGGGGCTGAAGGCCAGCCTGGACAACAGCGACGTCCAGCTCTACTTGAGGGACGTTACCGGGATACATCCCAGCACCCTGGACAATATTAGGAGGAGGATCGTGAGCCTCGCAGGGTCAGGTGTCTTCGACGTGCGCCTACCCTCCTCCATGGGGAGGCTCGTCGTGGGGGAGCCCGACCTGCCCCGCGTCGTAGAGCTGGCCGACCAGCTGGACCGCCTAGTCATAGTGGATCTCTCCTACGCCTACAGGACGGCGGAAGAGAAAGGGGAGGTGGAGCCCGACACCATTGTCAACATGCTGGCCTACTTCGTGCTCTCCAAGCTGCTCGGCTACGTCGAGCAGAGGGCGCGGCGCATGGTCCTTGTGGTGGACGAAGCCCACAGCTTCTTCCCAGCCGAGAGGGGCCAGAGGGTCAGCGAGTACGCCGCCAGGGTCGCGGGGCTCATAACGAGGCTCGCCAGGCTGGGCAGGAGCAGGGGCCTCGGGATAGTGTTCGCAACCCATAGTATAAGGGATGTCAACGACAGGATACTCCTGCTCACCAACACCAAGGTGGTGTTCAGAGTCGACGAGGCCATGGCAGCAGCGCTGGACCTCCCGCCCGAGTACCGCAGGATCGTGCCCATGATGGGGGACAGGGTGGGCGTGATCAAGTCCTACTACCTCAGGGGAGGGATAGTCAGCTTCCGCACGCCCATGCCGTTCCTGGGGCACCGGGACATATCAGCAGCCTAGATAACCTGATATGTGAACGTTACAAGGATATCCAAAACTTTATTAAGAGACTCCTAACCATGCGTGTGCCGAAGGTGCGCGAAGCATGAGCGACTTCATAAAGAATTTGAAAACCAAGCTTGAGAAGAGCGTAGCCCCCATGGGGTACACGGTTCAGCTGAGGACCTCCAAGTCTTTGAGGATAGTGAAGGACAAGGACACTATTATGACGGTTACCGATCGTGGAGAGATGGTGGAGGTCGTCGTCGAGGGTAAGTCGTACACCTACGACAAGTGGTACACATCGGCCGACCAGCTGGCCACAGTGATCACCAACTTCTTCGCCCAGCGGCAGTAACGTATCTCTGAGGTTTTCCGAGACGCTTACCCCCTGGGGGCTTTTTTGCCTAAAACTCTACTATTTCCGCCGGACCCTCCGAGGCGCTACTAGTCATGCCGTGGCCTCATGAACGTTGCCTGTCCTGTACAGCCAGCTTCTTTGGAGGCGCCAGGGAAGGCTTATTAACGCCGAAAAACACCATAGTCCCGGTGTTGACACGTGTCAACAATGTCTGAGCGGGAGAAAATCGAGGCGCTCAAAGAGATCATCAGGAGCATCCATAGGGGCGCCAGCATCGAGGAGCTGAAGAAAAAGTACGGCCAAATCCTCTCAAGGATCTCGCCCTTCGAGATACCCCTAATAGAGCAGCAGCTGGTCAACGAGGGCATGCCTGTATCCGAGATATTGAAGCTGTGCGACCTCCACGTGGAGCTTTTCAGGGAGCACCTCATGGGCAGAAGCCTTAGCGGCGTTCCTGAGGGGCACCCTCTGGACCTCCTCGTCAGGGAGAACGAGCATATCCTGAGATACGCCGAGGTCCTCAGCACCTACGCCGGAGCCCTACTCAAGGCCGGGGACGAGGAGGCCAGGAGGAGGATCCTGGGCAACCTGCGCGATATCCTGGGAGAACTAAGGAAGATCCGGACACACTATAGGAAGAACCAGATGCTGATATTCCCCTACCTGGAGCGGAGAGGCATAGTAGCGGTGCCCAGGGTTCTCTGGGGCAGGGAGGACCAGGTCATTGTGAAGCTAAGGGAGCTCTACACGCTCCTGGAGCAGGCTGAAAGGGAGCCGGAGAAATACGCGACCAGGCTGGCCGAAGAGGCCGTTGCACTGTCCAGGGAAATAGGCGAGCTAGTGTTCAGGGAGAACAAGATCCTCTACCCAGCCACCTGGGCCCTCTTCTCCGAGGGCGAGTGGGCTGCCATCCACGAGATCGCCAAGGACATAGGATACATTGTCGAGCTGACCGCCGAGTGGAAGCCGTCGGCAAAGCCCGTGCTCCCCTACGAGATCAGCGGAGAGGTCACCGAGGAGCAGGTGGAGCGGCTGCCGCCCGAATTCAGGGCAGCGGCGCTGAAGACCATGAAGCCCGACCCCTACAGGGTTAGGAGGAAGGGCGACCTGGAGCTGGAGACAGGGTTCGCGTCAAAGGAGGAGCTGGAGGCCATTTTCAAGGTCCTACCCATAGAGCTGACATACGCGGATGCCGAGGACAGGGTGAGGCTGTTCACCAAGAACCTCTACCACAAGGGGTTCCCCCGGACTAAGACCATCCTGTCCAGGAGGATAGAGTTCTGCCACCCACCCAGGCTGGAGCACCTGGTGAGGAGCGTTGTCGACGACCTCAAGGCTGGCAAGTACGACCACAGGGAGTTCTGGACCAGGCAGGGCGACAGGATCCTCAGGGTCCTCATAGCTGCTGTCCGCGGCAGGGACGGCGAGTACCTGGGCACCCTCGAGATAGTGGAGGATCTGACCGACGTCGTCAACAACCCGGAGGAGGTCAAGAAGAGGATAATGGTGCTGTAGCCTTGCGCTCCATCTTCGAGCTAGGCTACAGGTACGTTTTCCCCACGGTCATGCGGATGCTGGTGGAGGAGCTGGAAAGGCTTGGGATGAGGGAGGCCGAGATAGCTAGGAGGCTCGGCATACCCCGCTCCACGGTATCGAGGTATTTGTCCGGAGAGAGGGGTGGAAGGCTGGACCTCGGCGATGTGCCAGAGGTAGCATCACTTGTTAAGAGGCTTGCCGCCAGCGTGAGGGAGGGGATCGCAGGGCCTGAGGAGATATACTTGGGGGTGACGGAGGCCGCGCTCCAAGCCTTGGCGGCCAAGGTTCTCTGCAGGCAGCACGCCCTGCTGGACCCCCGCCTCGACCCGGAGAGGTGCAGCGTGTGTCCCACACTCTTCGCAAGCCATGGGGGGTCCGCCTAGAGTAGGGGTGCGTCGTAGGCAATTAGGGGCCTGCAGGGGTCGCAGCCCTCGCCGCCCACGACTATCCAGGACTCGGCGTCGGACCGGTAGCGGGGCTCCAGTTCCAGGAGGACGTTTATCCACCCGGCCTTCACGGCCTCGCATTCCAAGCCGAACCCCCTGGTTTCCAGCATCCACCGGTACCCCATGGACTCACCGCTGCCAGGCGCCTCCAGACGCGTGAGCCTGCGGCCGTCCACCACGACCTCCGCTGCCACCAGCCGCAGCTGCTCTGCAACCCTGAACCTGTAGCTGAGGGTGTATATGCCCCGGTGGGCCATGGGGTTGGGGAAGCAGGCCACGTAGACTCCTCCCCTGCCTCTGCATACCACTATCCTCTTGCTGTCCTCCACCTCAAGGTAGACGCTGCCCCCTATGGGAGTGGAGGCCTCCACCTTCTCCTGCACACCCCTGCCCGGGTAAACGTATACGGCTTCAAGCCCTCCCGGCAGAGGGACCCTGTGCTCCTCGTGCTCCGCATCCTTGCCGTTGATCCTCACAACAACCCTGTAGGGGTCTCGGGGCGCCACGATGGTGGCGTAGCCTAGGGGCAGGGGCCGCTCGGAGAGCCTTAGTATCCTCCTCGTTTCACGGTACGTTAGGATCCCGTCTCTCCGGAGGAACCACTCGACCCTCCTGGCCACGAAGTGCTCCAAGCCCGCCAGCCTGCGCAGGAGCCCCGCCAGCTCGTCCACACCCGCCAGCTCCCCGGGGCTGGGCAAGACCGCGTAAGGGTTAAGCCTCACAACCCCGTACACCCTCCTTGAAGCGTACCAGCGCTCAACCCTGCCCTCAATCCTCCTACCTGCGAGGCCCAGCCTCTCCAGGCTCCACAGAGCCCTCCTAACCCTCAAGTGGTTAACGCCTAGTTCCTCGGCCAACTCGTCCACCGTGAGCCCCGGACTATCTGTTAATGCTGTATATATCCTCCAGGCCAGGTCGCTGCGCGGCCCGCAGAGCAGGCTCCTATAGGCCTCCCTGAGCTCCGGCGGAGTCTCCTCCATGCTGCCCCTCCAGTAAAGGAACACCAAGTCCCTACACCGACCAGATAATTGGGTGGACGGGTAAAACACAGTTTCCCTCTAGGCCGCTACACTATTATCCACCCTTCTCACAGGTATCCGAGGGTGCTTGAAGAGTGGGCGAGCCGAGGATCTTGCTAGCCTATTCGCTGAGGGATCTGGCCGGCACCGGAGTCGCCGAGATCCTGAGGGACTTGCTGGGCATGGAGCGGGTGGGCGAGAACACCTATGAGGCGGGCGGCGTTGTGTTAGCCGGTTTTCCCCGGGACGTCCTGGAATTCGAGGTTGTGGAGCAGGCCTTCAGCCCCGGCGAAACCATAGTTCTTTCCAGGCATAGGAGCGAGGCCAGAGTGAAGAGCCTCACCGTCCACCACACTGGCAATCCTCTGGCCCAGGCCCTAGCTGGGGGCAGGCCTAGGGAGCTCGGCGTAGCCAATCCGCCCAGGGCTAAGCAGCTCCTACAGCTCCTGGCCGAGAAGGCGGAGGAGGCTGGGATCGCCGGTGAGTTCGAGGTCACCCTTGAAGTTACGCACCACGGCCCCACCAGCATAGAGGCGCCCATGGTCTTCATTGAGATCGGGAGCAGCGAGGAGGAGTGGAGGGATCCGCGGGCCCGCAGGGTTGTCGCGGAGACCGTGGCTGAGGCGCTTTCGAGGCGGCTTCCCGACTGCAGGCCAGCGGCAGGCTTCGGCGGAGGCCACTATGCGAGGAAGCACACCGGGGTTATGCTGGAAACCGACATATGCTACGGCCACATATACGCCAAGTACGTGTTCAAGGCTGGCGTAGACGACCACATGCTCGGCCAGGCCTTCACCAGGTCCAGGCCACGTGCCATGTTAGCGGTGGTGGAGAAGAAGGGGGTCAATTCCAGGGATAGGGCCCGGATCGCCCGCGTGGCCGAGGCTCTCGGAGCAGAGGTTACCTACATCTAAATTATCTCGGCTACGTAAGGGTTTCCTGAGGGACCTGTTTTGAGGAGATGGCTGAGCTACGCGCCCCTACTCCTTATTGTCGCGGCTTCAGCCGCGTGGTACCTCCACCTGACGTCGCGGTACGGGATGCTCCCCGGAATAGATGGCCCCTACTACGCGATCCAGGTTAGGAGTATAGCGGAGGGCGGCGGCCTCAAATATCCTGACCCACCCCTAACCTTTTACGCCATGTACCTGGCATACCTGGCCACCGGAAACGTGTTCATGGGGGTCCGCCTAGTGGTCTCCGCTGCCACGGCCCTTGCGGCGATCCCCCTATACGTCCTGGCGGAGAGAATTACTGGCTCCCGCCTAGCGGCCCTGGCCTCGGCCCTAGTCTTCCTCCTGTCTCCCCACGAGTTCAGGCTTCTCGGAGACTTTATGAAGAACTCCACCGGGCTTCTCTGGCTCTCAACCTACCTTCTACTGACGCACCGTTACATTCTTTCGCCCGGCTCCTCCAAGCGCTCCATGCTGGCTGCAGGCCTTCTCAGCTTCTCGCTCTTCATGCTTGCCGGCCTCACCCACGTGCTGGTCTACGGGTTCATGACGGCCTACACGTTGATTCTCATAGGCCTTCAACTCGCCGTGGGCGGGAGGAGGGCTTTCTATGAGGGGTTGGCAGGCCTGGCTGCGAGCCTGACGGTCTTCTACAAGTTCCCGTGGTTGCAGGGCGGGGATCTGGGGAAGGCTCTGGGCATTGCTTCAAGAATATTCTCCTCACTGACGGGATACGCGGTTGCACCCCTCAACGCACCTGCGCCTCCGCCCCCCTTCCAGGCGTCGCAGTTCCTGCTACTGGACTGGCTTGCCGTTTCCCTCCTCCTGCTGGGCTCACTCATCCTCTACAGGAGGGGTGTGCGTAGAGGAGCATTGCTTGTGGCTGCGCTGGGCCTCACTACGCTGTTCTTCACGCTCCCCGTTATACCGCGGCAATACCTCTTCCGCTTCCAGCTTATGGGCGGCGTGCCTCTCGCGGCTGCGCTGGGCCTAGCCGTTGGGCTTCAAAGCAGGCCTGATTCACAGATATTCTTAGCGGTGGCCCTGGTGGGCCTCATACTGGTCTCGGGACTCCCGGCATCCGCCCAGGTGGCGCCTAGCATACCGCCTGAAGCCTACTCCGAGCTCCACATCATAGTGGAGAAGGCGTCGCGCCTGGATCCGGATGCATGCTACCTGGCCAGGAACGTCAGGATCAAGTACTGGCTGGAAACCTTGGCCAGCCGCGTCAACGAGGATCCCGGCCTTTGCAGGACGCTCGTAGCGGTAGACTATGCTTCGAGAATGCCGCCTAATGCCAGGACTTTGTTCGTGGGCCGCATCCTCGCCGCGTGGATCCGGTAGATGTGGAAGCATTAATTTACTCCAAGCCTGCCTGAATGCCTGGGGTGCTTGTTGAAGATACTAGTGGTTACAGGCAGGCTCGCCGAGCGGCAGGTTAGGGAGGCCCTGAGGCGCGGGCCTAGGGGTGTGGAGGTAGACCTCCTGGTGCTCCCGATACCCGTGGCTGCCATGATCTCGCCTGGCCTCCTGGCCAGGCGTCTCGCCTCCATGGACCTCAGCCGCTACGACGTGATCCTGGTTCCCGGCATGGTTCCCGGCAGCCTCGAGGAGCTGGCAGAGAAGCTCGGCATCCCCGTGTGGAAGGGGCCTCGCCGGGCCTCGGATCTCCCTCTGGTCCTGGAGGCGCTGGTTGAGGGCGCCCGCCTCTCCCCCGAGGCGCCGGCCGACGAGATGCTTAGGGACAGGGTTTGGCGCAGGATCCTACGTCTCTTGGGGGAGGCGGAGGAGGGATGCGAGCCGGGCGCGGTCGTGGCCGGGCTCTGCGTGCCCAGGAGGCCTCCGCCTATAAGGGTTGTAGCGGAGCTTCCGCCCAGCCTACCTGTGGAGAGGGTGGAAAGTGAGGCCCGCAGGCTGGCCAGCAGCGGCGCCGATGTTGTTGTGGTGGGGCTGGGCGCCGATCATGGGGAGGATGACGCTAGGGAGAGGGTCAGGCTGGCCCTGAAGGCCGGGGTGCCCGTGGGTGTGGACACGCACTCTGACGACGCTGCTAAGGCGGCGGTGGATGCCGGCGCATCCCTGGTGTTCAGCCTCAACTCTGCTAGAATCGAGGCGCTGGCCGACTACGCTGCGAGAGCTGCCTTTGTCGTCATCCCCTGGAGGCGTGGCGTGCCCCGCGACCCCGGCGAGAGGCTGAAGCTCCTTGAGGAGACCGTTGGGAGGGCGGAGCGGCTGGGCTATAGGAACCTGCTGGTGGACCCGGTGCTGTTCCCTCCGGCCCACGGCTTGGCGGAGAGCATCAAGCTATACGTGGAGACGGCGGCTAGGTTCCCCGACTACCCGCTACTGGCGGGGCTCAGCAATGTAACCGAGCTGGTCGACATGGACAGCGTGGGGGTCAACGGGGTTATGACGGCCCTGCTGGCGGAGGCCGGCGTGTCGGTGATCCTGGTGACGGAGGAGAGCTGGAAGGCCAGGGGCAGCGTGGCGGAGACCAGGATAGCGGCGGCCATGGCGTCGGCCGCACTACTCCTAGGCTCCACACCCAAAGACCTGGGCATAGACCTCCTCGTGCTGAAGGAGAAGAGACCCCGCGGGCAGCCCGTGGAGTTCAGGCCAGCCAGACTGGTGGAGGAGCACCGCCGCGTAGAGGAGCATACCATGGACCCCGCAGGCTACGTGAGGATCCAGGTAAGGGACGGCGTCATAGAGGCCTGCTTCTTCAAGTACGGCGACCAGGAGCCCAGGCTCTGTGTCCGCGGAACCCACGGGCTCACCGTGGCGCGCATACTGGTCAGGGAGGCAGGCATCTCGGATCCCAGCCACGTAGCATACATAGGCTACGAACTCGCCAAAGCCGAGATAGCAGCTAAACTAGGGAAAAGCTATGTTCAGGAAGAGGAGCTCTTCCAGCCACCCCACATTAAGCTCCAGGACCTCCCTAGGCCGCTGGAAACGTGTGGGCAAAAATGAGGCAGGGCAGGCCTCATATTCTCAGTATCCGCGGCTCCATTGCCTCTATCTCTAGGAGTGCTATGCTTGGCTGACCGTGGAGGTAGCCGTAGGTTTCCCCGGGGTTTAGGAGCAGCGTGTTGCCCAGCTTCCTGTTGTCGGCCTGGTGGGTGTGGCCGTATAGGACTGCGTCGAACTTGCCTGAGGAGGCCAGGGCCTCCACTATTGCCAGGGTGTTTTCCTTGGATCCGAAGCCGTGGGCTAGGAGGAGGCGTCGGCCCGCCACCTCCACTACTACGGGGGGCTCGTGTATCTCGTAGCCTGCCCTCTCGGCCACGGCTCTGAGCAGCCTTTTCTCACCGTCGTTGTTGCCGTAAATCATGATTACCTTGGCCTTCAACCGCTCAGCCATGCGCTTAACTATGAAGGGGGCCACTACGTCGCCCAGATGGATGACCAGCTCCACGCTCTCCTGGTTGAAGATCTCGGCAGCCTTCTCCACGTTGGGCATGTTGTCGTGGGAATCGCTCATAACTCCTATGAGCATGGTTTACCCCCAGTAGAAGATTAGTGAGCCAGCTATAAAGCTAAGCCGTGCCGTGCGGAGCAGGTTTCTACAATTTTCTGTAATTAGGTAAATTTATATCTATTGAAGTGGACATAGAACCTGGGATAGCCATGAGGGGGTTGGAGGAGGAGATACGCAGGCTCAGGAGCATGGTGGAGAGGCTTGCCGAGGAGGTTGAGAAGCTTAAGGCGCAGAGGCTTCCACAAGAGACCCGGGAGCCCCAGCGCCTGGGCGAGCTCAGGAAGCGCTTCGACAGCCTGGCCAGGATGCTGATCAGCCAGCTGGGCGAGGCTCCGGGCAGAGGAGTGGTTTTCGTCGGAGCCGTGGAGTGGGAGGGCGACAAGGTGAGGGAGTCATCCCTCACGGTCATAGGGCTGAAGGACGTCGAGAACTGCTCGCCCCGGAGGGTGGCCGAAGCCGCCTCGCCCCTGGCCAACGAGCACAGGGTCAGGATACTCCAGGAGCTCCTCAAAGGCTCGAAGACGGCGTCCGAGCTCTCGGAGGCCACGGGGCTGGAGGGCGGCCAGCTATACCATCATTTGAAGGAGCTGGCCTTCGCCGGGTACCTGGAGACGGTTGAGAGGGGCAAGTACGCCCTCACCCGGAGGGGCGCAATGGCCCTCAGGGCTCTCGCAGCAATAGCATCCACGCCGGGAGGGTAGCCGAGTGCGCGGCTCCAGGGATCTACACAGATTCTACGAGGAGAGGAAGAGAAGGCTCCGGAATAAATACTGGGAGGGAAACGACGGCTCAGACCTGCTGAGACCCAACGGGTTCGACACGTACCCGGCCGAGATCTACAACCTGTTCCTGAGCCTAATACACCACGGCGGCAAGGTGATAGACCTTGGATGTGGCAACGGCCTCATGCTCAGACACCTCGTCACGCGGAGCCCCTACAGGCTCGAGCCCTACGGCGTCGATTTCCTCGAGGAGTCCATAGAGCAGGCACGCAGGCTGGTGCTACCCGAATATGCCGACAACTTCACAGTGGCTAACATCGCTGATCTCGACCTGGGGGAGAAGACCTACGATTTCATATTCTTCGACCCATACAGTATCCACCCACGACACCTGGGAGAAGTTGTGGAGAGGCTTGTAAGGGCCTGCAGGCCGGGAGGACGAATAATATTCTATACTTACAGGGACGTCCTCAGGATACTGAGGCTGGTAAGCCTCTTGAAGCTGAGATGGGTTGGATGGGTGGGTGACCTCTTGCCTGCAGATATGGCTCGTACCCTGAAGAGAATAGACCATAAGGACGTATCTATAGGGATCTACGAGTGCACCTAGGTCTAGCTCCCGGAGGTGCAGGGCTCATTTATAACCAGAGAAATGCCACATAGAGGCTTAGTTGGCCGTTCACCCAAACCATACCTTCATCTATTCAAAGTGTATCGAATTGCGTCAGACACTGTTGGGGTCATCACGGTCTCTCCCAGGCCGCCTACGGGAGCCCGGCCCCTGGGAATCCAGGGGTCAGCACGACATCTATCCGGTACCGAGACATATGAACATTACAAGAAGCACAAAAGAATACAATTTGACGCAGAAAGCCATAACTTAATGTTACTGACTCCAATCCTACCCTCCGCTGGATACGGGAATAACCTGGATGTCTAGATACATGGAACCCATGGGATACCTGCCGCCCCCATATTTGAAGTGATGCGGCGAATAGAAGTACTCGACCATAATGGTGTAATTTGATGCCGTCCTGCTATCGAGACCAATAATAGCCCCAATTATCTTTGCAGGCGCATCCACTCCCGTTGAACCCACAGGAACCCCAAGATCTTTGTCGAAGACATTGATGGAAACGCTGAGCGATGGTAGAGTTGCTATCTGTCTTTGGATATCGAGTGAATACAGAGCAGCGCCATGAGGATCCGTTTGCACGCCGAACCTCAACCAGTTATTCTTGTACGCCTTGAAGCCTTGCTCCAACAGCCCTGTACCGTCCTCGGGGTTCTTGTCCGCCCCATACCAAAGTACGAGCTGATCATTGGATATGGCTGGCCTAGCCATGCTGATCTCGGCTACTACGCTGGTGGGGCTACATATGGGTTTTTCTGTCTCGCCGGGTGCGGGGCAGAGGTAAAGCCTGTACTTGAGGAGAGCGGCATCCCCCTTGACGCCTACAGCTGCTATCGTGGGTGATGTGATGTTTATGCCTTGCACGAACCTTTTGTAGCTGTAGAGCCATATGCGATCCCCGAGAAGCTTCGTGGTGAAGCCCAGCACCTCGTATTCGGCTTTGCCCATAGCTAGGTTGGTTATGGATGCCGAAACACCGAACCCTATTTCCAGCCCCTCAGAACTCTGGGATTGAAACGCCAGCAGCAGAATCACGCTGTTCAGCGCCTCGACTTCTCCATGTATATATGCAGCCGCGAGGGGGAGCCCCGAGCCCAATTCGAGGCCCAATACGCTCTCTAGGCTCCAGACATAGCAGCTTGGGGAAGCCTTCCCTGCGCCTGAGGGTTGGTAGCACACTTTTTCAGCGTTGCTAGGTAAGGGTATGGGTTTATCCTCCGCCTCCACGTCTGTGGAGTACCCTCCAGCCACCGGTACTCCCTCTACTAGCGGGATTCTCCCCTCGAGATCTTCCACTATCACCACGGTTATCGATAAGCCCTTCAGAAGCATGGCAGTATCGAGAGTTATGGCTCTAAGGATCGGGTACACGCCGTTCTTCCCGTGGATCGCTCCGAGAATCAGTATGCCAGGCTCCACTAAGTCCGGATCGTTGCCCTGGAGCCCGAGGTAGCTGCGCCACGCCAGCATAGCCTCCCTAACCAGACTGTAGTTGGCGGCCACATCACCCCTACCCGCATAGACTCCGAGGCTGACCACGCTTCCATTAGGCATCCAAACGTAGAGGCTCACAAGTGCAGGTAACGCCCTTCCCCGGGTGTCGCGGATCTTAACTATAAAGCCTGGACCTGAGTGTAGAGAGGGTTTGTAGTACCTTACCTCAGCTCCTGGAAAGTAAGGGTCAACTTTCATAGCACCTTCGGACTTGAGTGTATATATTGAGCTGGCAACAAGCACAGCTATTGCCACTAATGCTAATGTAGTCTTTCTCCGGTCCTGCAGCATTGCCGTAGTTTTAAGAGGGCGCTACAGCCAATTATATTTTGCATGTGTTCTGGACAGTGCTAAGGTTCTGGATTGAATCTCAGGCAGACTGCTATGATTCGTTTGAGTGTTAGACTCGGGATAATCTTAGAAGTGGGCTAAACTCTGAATACTAGCCCAAACATGTTCTTGAGGAAAACCTGGTAGCATTAACAGAGGGTATTTCACGGCGCCCTATTATCTGGGCCGAGTATATTTAGGCCTCACGTATGCATCGATATACATCGAACCAATGGGGTAATAGTTGCCTTCATACTCGAAATAGGCTGGCGAATAGAAATAGTTGGCCAGTACAACATAGCTTGACACGGCATCTGGGTCTAAATATATGTCGCAAGACAGCGCCTTCGTGGAGAGATCCTGCCTTGTAATGCCTACCGAAACTCCGAGTTCGACGCCGAAAACCTCGATGGATGCACTGAATAGTGGTAGCGTCGCTATTTCGACCTGGACATCGTATGACGATAGAAAGGCCCCATGAAGGTCTGTGTATAGATTGGACCAGTTCCAGTTGTTTTTATATGAGTTAAAACCATGTTCGGCAAGCCCTACTCCATCATTAGGGTTCCTGTCTATCTCATACCAGAAAACTAGTTTATCGTTCACTATTTTTGGTCTAGCTAGACTCATGTTTGCCATTGTATCCGTAGGCTTTGTTTCGAACCATCCTACTCCTCCCAGCCCAAAATAATAGTAAAGCCGGTAATTAGCAAAGACCGCATCACCCTTAATGCCTATAGATAATATTGTTGGTCCCGAAAAGTCTGTACCCCTGGTAAATGCTTTAAATTCATTAAGCCACAAATTATCACCCTTCAGTTTTACGGTAAAGCCTGGTATCTCGTACTCCACACTCCCTGTAAGCGAGGCTTTACTTACAGATGCTGCTATGCCGAACCCTGCTTCCAGATTCTCGGATGTTTTTGTTGAAAAGACTTCCCTCATGCCTACATTAGCTAGCGCTTCTACGCTCCCATACACGTATGTTGTTATTAATGGCATTCCAGTATCAGGTTTGTAATATATTATTCTTTCTAGCTTCCAAATATAGCATTCCAGGAAGGTTCCTTCTGGGCCGGGGTAGGAGTAGCAGGTTTCTTCGACTTCGCTGGGTGGGAATTCTAGTGGTTTCTTGATTTTTGTGTCGGGTTTGCCTAGGGATGGTGGTTTGGCTGTTTTGTTTCTGGGTATTAGGGGTGGTTTTCCTGTTATGTTTTCGGTTATTGTTATGGTTATTGTTAGGTCTTTTGTGATCTTGGCTGTGTCTAGGGTTACTGCTCTGAGTAGTGGGTAGATGCCGTTGTCTGCGTGTACCGCTCCTAGGAGCAATATTCCCGGCTCCACGAGATCCGGGTTGTTTCCGCCGCGTTTGAGGTGGGCTCGCCACTCGGCCATAGCCTTCTTGACCAGCCCGTAGTTGAAGATCACTCTCCCCTTGCCCATACGGGTTTCCAGCTCCACTATGCTGCCATTAGGCATCCACACGTAGAGGCTTAGAGATGTGGGTAGGGGGTTGCCCTTTGCGTCGCGTATCTCCACGGTTAGTCTGGGCCGCGAGAATAGCGGTGTGGTATAGTATTTGACCATGGCTCCGGGAAAGTAGGGATCGACTTCTACCAGGCCCTGGCGGCCTAAGGCTACGAAGATGCCTGTCCCGGCTACCATTATGGCGAGCAACGTGAGGGCGGCTGCCTTCCTGTGTTTGTAAGGATTCGTGGTGGCCATTTCAACAATAAGTATCGCAGTACAGATATATATTACGATTCGGCGAGGCGGTTATTGTTCTCACAATACGGGCCGTTGTACATTCATTGACCGTATATACGGTGTTGCTAAGTGTTATTTACGTGTCCGGACTCTTAGAATCATGGTGTTATGGGTGCCACTCTCATCGATAGAGGAGGTAAGCCTCGCATATGGTTTAGATCACTACGAGGTTGATGGTCCCTATAGGGTGTTGCTCCGCTACTTCCTGGGCCGTGAGCCCGACTTGAGGGGTCTTGGCAGGTTTGCTGGATCCGACGTATACGAGGTTGGGTACAGGGTTGACAGGGTGGGCCAGCCGCTCCTGTTCACTTGGAGTGTCGACGGGGTTCGAAGGGACGTGGTGTGGCTCGACCCTGCGGAGAGACGTGTGTTGGAGGAGCTGGTGAGGAAATACGGCGTGAACCGGGCCCCGTATGAGGGTGGTTCCTGGCACGAGCACTACGCGGGGATATACCTTGTCGGCGACCCGGGGCTAGCGTGTGTGCTCACCATAACAATGCAGACCGCCTACACGCTCTACAAGTACGGCGGCGATCTCGGGAAGCATCATGCCAACCTAGCTGGCTTGGAGGAGCCCCTCATGTGGGGCGCTACGTGGTTCACCGAGGTTCAGGGGGGCAGCGATCTTGGTGCGAACACCACCACCGCTGTTAGGGGCGAGGACGGTGTCTGGAGGCTCACGGGGTACAAGTACTTTGCCAGCGGCGCCGGTATAGCGGACCTGGCGCTCGTCACGGCCAGGATCCCCGGCTCCAGGCCTGGGGCCAAGGGGCTCAGCCTCTTCCTGGTGCCCAGGCTGAACAGGAGGGGTGAGCCCAACTACGCTATTAGGAGGCTTAAGTGGAAGAGCGGCACCGTGGCGGTGCCCACCGGGGAAGTGGAGCTCATCGACTCTGAAGCCTACTTGATAGGTGAGGCCGACAAGGGGATCTACTATACTCTGGAGAGCCTCATGGTGTCGAGGCTCTCTAACTCTATGGGTGCCCTGGGCGTGGCTAGGAAGGCGTACCTTGAAGCCTACCTTTACGCTTTGAGGAGGAAGGCTTTCGGCCGCAGGCTTGTGGATCACTCCCTGGTGGTGCGGGACCTGCTGGAGATGGAGGCGGAGCTGGAGGCCACTATGGCTGTGACCATGAAGGCTATAACGTTGTTCGACCGCGCCTGGAGGGACACGCCACCCTACGGCGAGGCCTACCATTATGCCAGGCTCCTCACCCATATAGCGAAGAATATGACGGCCGAGATGGCTTCCAGGGTGACCCAGACGGCCATGGAGCTATTCGGCGGCATAGGGTTCCTCCACGAGTTCCCTGTGGAGAGGTGGCATAGGGAGGCCCTCATAACGCCGATATGGGAGGGAACAAGCAACATCCAGGCCCTCGATATGCTGGAGGTTATGGAGAAGAAGGGAGCCCACAAGGCACTGCTCCAGGAGCTGGACGAACTGGCCAGGGATTCGCCCGACCCCAGCCTCGCCAAGGCTGCGCTGGACCTGGCAGGGGAGGCACTCAGGATCGCGTCTACGCCCGAGTCAGCCGTGTTCAACGCTAAGGACATCCTGAGGATGCTGGGCTCCTCCACGGCGATCCTGCTGCTCCTCGACGCCTCGTCCAGGATAGGCGACCCGGCAGCGGCCCAGGTGGCCAGAATCTACTATGAGTCAAGGGTTCTGGGCAAGTTCAGATCGCCTCCGGCGAGGGAGGTTGTTAGCGAGATACTAAGCCTGAGGGGGAGGCTCCCTTCCCCCTAACCATCGTTTCCTCCTTGAAGAAGCTGTTGAGTCTCTCGGCTATGCGCCGTGCCTCTCTGGAGAACCTTGACGCTTTTTCCGGCGAGTAGGCTATCCTGCCAGCCACTATGGTGTAGGCCACGTCGCTGCCCGTGGCAGCGTATACGAGTGCTGACACCAGGTTATCGGCTCTGAGGGGCTGGAGGTGCAGGCTCGAGGCGTCGAGTAGCACCAGGTCTGCCTCGTATCCGGGCTTCAGGCGCCCGGCCCTCAGCCCCATTATCTCGGCTCCCCCCAGCGTGGCGGCCCTCAATGCATGGAGAGCCTTGACCCTCGTGTCCCAGTAGCTGTGCCTCTGTAACAGTACTGCAGCCTTCATCTCCCGGAACATGTCCAGCACATTGTTGGACGCGGCGCCGTCGGTTCCGAGGCCCACGGTTATGCCCTCCCCCTGGAGATCGTGGAGAGGGAGGAACCCGGCCGTGGCCAGCTTCATGTTAGATACCGGGCAGTGGGCTACGGTGGCCCCGGCCTCGGCGACTGCCCGGTACTCCCAGCTGGTGGCCCACCCCATGTGTACCAGATGGAGTTTCCCCGTGAGGAGGCCCGCGTCCCTCAGGGCCTCTACAGGGAATTTCCCGTACCTCTTCTTTACGGCATATACCTCCCTCCTGGTCTCGGCGGCGTGCATCTGGAGACGGGCCCCGGTCCTGGCCGCTATTTCGAGGCCAGCCTCTACGGCTTCTATGGGGGCTGCGTAGAGGGAGTGGACGTTGACCACCAGCCTTACTAGCCTGCCCTTCTCCAGGTTTTTGGCCAGCCTCAGTGTCTCGGACACCCACTTCTCGATGCTCGTCATGTTCTCCAGCATCACGGGGCCCACCAGGGCTCTTATCCCCATCTCCTCCGCCACCCTGGCGGTCTCTTCCGGGTAGAAGTACATGTCCACGAAGCCTGCAGTGCCCGTTGACAGCATCTCCATCACGGCTAGCTTTGACGCATCAGCCACGATTCCAGGCGTAAGCCTCTTCTCGGCCCTCCACACCCTCTCGAGCCACTCCTCGAGTTTGGCGTCGTCGTGGAAGCCCCTGAAGAGCACCATGGCTGCATGTGTATGGGCATTGTAGAGGGCTGGCATACATATCATGCTATGTGCGTCGAGGACTATGCCGGACTTCTCGGTGCACTCACCTACACAGCTTATCTGGCCGCCCTCAAGGTAGATATCCACGTCCCTTAGAACCCCTTCTACAGGGTCGACGGCGAAGCGGCACCGGCGGACAAGTATGGGCTCCATTCCCTTCAGCCTTGCCCAAGGGCCTGTTTTACCTCATTGAAACTAGGGCTGCGGATTTAAACTTTACCGGGACCAGGTGTTTCAGCGCATAGCCCTCCGGATCCACGTTGCGCCGGCAACAATGTAGCCGATGCCCAAGACCAGTGTAACGCCCAGCACTGCCAAGGTCTCCCTATTATACGTGGTGGTGATGCTGCCGAGCATGTAGAGGACGGCTAAGTGTAGAAGCCCCGCGAGTATTCCGGCCACACCCACCACGCGGGAGCCATGATCCCTGGTGGCCAGGAAGCCTGCTAGCTCCAGAAGGTTGCCCAGAACCCAGAGCGCCCCGGCCAGCAGCAGGACCACGGCTACCAGTACTAGGCCTGCAAGGCCTGCTTCCGGCTCGGCGAACACGGTGCTTTCGGCCACCAGTAGAGCTGAGGCTCCCAGGACTAGTAGACCTATGAGGGAGAGTGCGGCACCGAGCCTGGATCCCACGGTCTAGCCCCCTAAATGCTCCTCGGGTACAGGGGCTCCTGGAGGCCCGGCGGCTGTCCCATGAAGGGCCTTGCCGAGGGCTCAGCCACCGCTCCGTGGCAGAGCTCCTCTAGGCCCTCCATGTATCGGAGCATCCTGGCGTAGCCTGCCGCTAGGCTCTCCGCCGCCTCGTCCTCACCGTGTTCTAGGAGTTTTTCGATTGCCTTATAGATGAAGTCGGGTACCAGTCTCCGAGGCAACCGGTGCCTCCTGAGGAGCTCCTGCGCCTTTCCCTCCTCCGGCATTGGTGTTCCCTATAATGAGATTATATCGCTCGGCCTCTCTATAAATTGTGCCCAAAACCCCTTGTGGAGGCTTCTCGACAAAAACCGTAGCGTAACCGCGGCTATCTTAGGGAGAGCCCTCCTCATCACCTATATCTATATGGAGACAATACTAACATTGCACGGTGGCAACGGTGGGGAATGGGGCAGTCGAGGAGTACTTGAAGGCCCTTATGCACCCCGTGAGGAGGATGATCATAAGGCTCCTCGCCGAGAAGGGGAGCTTAACGTACAGCGAACTCATGAGGCTAACCAAGGTCGACGACTCGGGTACCTTCGGCTTCCATCTCAGAGGCTTGAGGGGCCTGGTCAGGAAGAACGAGGAGGGTGAGTACGAGCTGACCAGCGAGGGTTGGAGGGTCTACCGGGCGCTCAAGCACCTGGAGGCCCTGGGCGCCTCTGAGGAGCAGGAGGCGGAGGTTCAGGCTGGCGGCGGGGAGGTTGGGGTTAGCAAATGGGAGGTCGTGGTTCTCGAGGACAGGTTCCGCCTCGACGTCGACTATGACCTTCTATCGAGGCTGAGGCGGGAGGGTAAGAAGCTCCTGGTACGGGATATCATGACTGTTGTGATCCACGACGTCCCCGAGGAGCTGCTTGACGGAGTGTTGGAGGGGATAGAGGACTGCGTTACAGTGTATGTGCCTAAACGTTTCCGCTCACTGGTGCAGCTGAGGTCCCGCGACGTGCTCACATTGAAGGAGTATGAGGGTGAGCCTCCGAAGGGTGAGGGTATCCTGGGAAGCCTGGTCTCCGCCATAGGCTCAGCGGTTTCGAGCCTCGTGTCGGCCCTCTTCTCCGCGGGCTTCCCCGTCTTCGGCAACAAGGCTTACATCAGGAAGGAGGTGGAGGCGGATGTGAAGGACAGGTACAGGCTTGCCGTCTCGCTGAAGGCAGGCGCCCTAAGGGTCGAGACGGGTGAGGGGACCCGGCTCGTGGGGGAGGCCCGGATCCGGAGGGAGGAGGACTTCAAGTGGCGCGCCACGGCGTCAGGGGTGGAGGCCGAGCTGCAGGGCGGGAGTCTCTCCATAAAGGCGCCCCGGGGGGTCGAAGAGCTGGACGCCGAGGTTAGAAGCGGCAGTCTCGTACTGGGGCTCGATGCAGGCGCTTTGAGGGACGCCAGCATAGCCCTAAGCGCTGGCAGCGCGTCGGTCCACATGAAGGGGCTGGGTAGGTGTGTCGTGGATCTTGACGTGAATGCGGGGAGTATGAAGAGCTTACTGGAGTACGGCGCCTACGAGGGTGAATCCTTGATGGAGGTGAAGGTAAGCAGCGGCTCCGCCACGCTTCGCCTCAAGGTCCCCGAAGACGTGGCTGTGGATCTGGATCTGAAGCACTCAGCGGGGGCGGCGATAGCCGAGGTCGAAGGGTTCCGGGGCACAAGCTACAGGGACCCCCACTACGACGCGGCCAAAGCGAAGCTGAAGCTCAGGGGCGAGGTTCGTGCGGGGGCTCTCAGGGTGGTGGTTGAGAGGGTGCGGTCCCCCGGCTAGTCTCCCCAAGTCTGTATGTAGCGGCAGCATCTCAGCCCTCTTGGTAGGTCCCTCATTATCTCCTCGAGGACCCTTCGGGGCCTGAACTTTTCGAGCACCTCTTCCGGCCTCCTCCACTCCAGCTTGACGTGCTTCTCTATGGGGTCAAGCTTGGTGCCTGCCGGTATGGTGCAGTTGAAGTAGAAGACTATCTCGTGGCGGAGCCTGCCTCTCCAGTAGTAGAAGTTCTCGTTCACCATGTAGAGGCGGCCCACGGTTACCTTGATCCCGGTCTCCTCAAGCATCTCCCTGGTGAGGCAGAGTGGAAGGTTCTCGTAGTACTCCAGCTTCCCTCCGGGGAGCCTGTAGAACCCGTTTCTCTTCCCCCGCTGGAACAGTATTCTTCCATCAGGATCGACTATTATGCACCTAGCGCTCACGCCGAGAGAATCCCTGGTCAAGGCTCTTCAAGTGTCCATCAGTCCGATTATATTTAAACATGTAATATGGGGCTAGAGGGGGAGGAGCTTCTCGACAACCACCTGAAGGATGCCGAAGGCCAGCAGGACGCTGAGCACCGCGGTGACCAGCAGCACCGCCACTTGCTCCCTGTGCTGCACGACCTCGCTGGGCCCATCCTCCGGCTTATCGAAGTACACTGCCCTGATGATCCTCGCGTAGTAGGCTATCGATACAACGGTGTTTATCAGCGCTATTAGGGCGAGCCATGGCGCGTAGTAGACTACTGAGGCGAAGAGGTACACCTTGCTCCAGAACCCCAGGAGGGGCGGCATCCCCATCAGGCTCAGCAACAGGATTACGAAGCTCGCCGAGCTGGCCGGAGCCGTCAGGGAGAGGCCCCTGAACACCTTCATCACGGTGGTTCCGAGGCTCTCCCTCACCATGGAGAGCAGTGTGAAGGAGCCCACTTTGCTGAGCACGTAAGCCACTATGTGGATCGCTATGCCCATGAGGGCCCAGTCCCTCCTCATCCCGGGTAGCGGCGCCAGGGCTGCGAAGCCCACCAGGAAGTAGCCGGCGTTAGCTATGCTGCTGTAGGCGATCATTCTCTGCACATCGTTCTGAACGAGGGCGCCCAGGTTGCCGTAAGTCATGGTGAGTATCGAGAAGGCGGCTATAACAGTGAACCAGTAGTGGGGATAGGCTTCCGCCAGGGGCAGCGTGAGCCTGTAGAGGGCTGCGACCCCCATGACCTTAGACACGCCTATGATGAAGGCCACCAGGGCCGGGTGCACGCCCCCGTAGGCGTCAGGCAGCCATGTCTGGAAGGGGAAGACGCCCATCTTGAAGCCCACTGCAGCCACTATGAACACCATCGTCGCCAGCGCCGCTATCCAGGTGAACCCTGTGGGTGGCGCGAGGCCCGGCGCCACGTGGGTGCCTCTGGCCAGGGCGAAGTAGAATATTATGCCTATCATCAGTAGCGTGGATGAGGCGGATCCCATTAGGGCGTACTTGACGGCGCCCTCCACTGAGTAGGGGTCCCTGGCCAGCGCGGAGGCGGCGTAGGAAGCCACGGACACCAGGATCCACGCCGTCATCACCACCAGGAGGTCCGCGGTGAACACCAGTGCGTAGACGCCGAACAGCATCAGCATGGCCAGGCTGTAGAAGGCTGGCCCCGTGATCCAGCTGTTAACCACGGGCCCGGCAGCCACCACGGCCAGAAGTGATGCAAAGGTCACTGCGAGTGCCAGCAGGGCGCCGTAAGGGTCTATGACCAGGGTGTTTGAGAAAACGTAGACCGGCCCGCTGCCCAGAGTGGCGTAGGCGGCGTAGGCCAGTAGCAGCATTAGGAGAGCCGAGACTGCCGCTGCCAGCCTCTGGGCCCACCTGCTGGGCAGGAAGGGTGCCAGCAGCGTGACAGCTAGAGGTGCCACGAACACGGCTCCAGCCAGTGTCTCTACCCCATTCATTCCTACCACCCTGCCAGCCAGGTTATCAGTACGAGCATCACGGTTAAGCCTAGCCAGAGGAACAGGATGTAGTGGTTGAGGATGCCTGTCTGCATCCTCCTAACCCTGTCGGAGAAGCTTAGCACGCCGTTGACCAGAGAGACGTGGAACCCTGTGTCTATCCAGTGCTCCAGCGTCTTCCAGAGCAGGCTGGAGGCCCCCATAATGGCCCAGGGCAGGAACCTGTGGTACAGGTTGTCAACCACGGCCTGGTCGATGTAGTTGTAGATGGCCCTCGAGAGGGCTTTCAGCCCGTCGACCACTACCCTGTAGTAGATGGCGTTTATGAACCACCTGTCGTAGAGGAAGGTGTGGAGCTTGTAGAGTATGGGGATCCTCGATATAGTCTCCATGGGCTTCGCCACCAGTATGTGGTAGACGTAGAAGGACACCCCTAGGCCCGCCACCACCATGCCCACCGATGCCGCCATAAGGGAGACGCTGGGCTCCAGGTGGAGCGGCGTGCCGAGGCCCAGCGTCTTCTCGGAGAGCACCTCGGCGAAACCCTCCTCTAGCTTGGGCCAGAGGGCTCCCCCAGCCAGGCTTATCACGGCCAGGAGAGCGTAGGGGACGAGCATCAGTTTGCCAGCCTCGTGGGGCGGGTGCTTGGCCACGTGGTTGGAGGGCTCGTAGAGGAACACTCTGAGCACCATCCTCATGGTGTACGCGGCTGTGAGGAGAGCGGTGATGAAGCCCAGCATGAAGGCCACCTGTGCGTGGGCCTCGTGGGCGGCGTGGAGCACGGTGTCCTTGGTCCAGAACCCCATGAAGGGCGGCAGGCCGGCTAGGCTCAGCGAGGCCAGCAGCATGGCTATAAAGGTCGCGGGCATGTATGCGGCCAGCCCTCCCATGTCGTCGATGAACCTGGAGTGGACGGCGTGGATTATGGCGCCTGCCGCCAGGAAGAGGCTGGCCTTGAACACAGCGTGGCTCACCAGGTGGGACAGGCCCGCGAATACGCCCAGCGCAGCCGTCCCCGTAAGCGCTCCCGCGGCGGTGGCGAGGAACATGTAGCCCAGCTGGCTGGCCGTGGAGAAGGCGAGGATTAGCTTGAGCTCCCTGGACACGAGGGCCATGGTGGCCATCATGAAGGCTGTGAAGCCGCCTATTATTGCTATCCATGCGAAGAAGCCCTCGATGGTGTGGTAGACTTCGGGGCTGGTCACCCTGAGCGCCGAGGCGGCGCCCGCCAGTATGGGTGTCACCCTGAGCAGGAAGTATACTCCGGCCTTAACCATGGTGGCGGCGTGTATCAGGGCGGAGACCGAGGTGGGACCTGTCATCGCGGTGACAAGCCATTCGTGGAAGGGGAACTGGGCGCTCTTTGCCAGCGCCCCCATTATGAAGAACGCCAGGAAGGCGGCCAGGATACCCTTAGACGCCAGCAGCGCCGCCCACCCGGCAGGGTTTGCTGCCATGGCCTCCAGGCTGGTTGTGCCCAGCATTATGTGGAGGACCGCTATGCCCACCAGGAAGCCGACGTCGCCCAGCCTCGTGAACACGAGGGCTCTTAGGCCCGAGTGGCTTGGCTCGAACCACATGGGTATGCCTAGGGCCTTTCTTCCCGGGTCGCCCACCCACTTATCCTCCTCGTCTGTGAACCAGTGTCCGATCAGCGCATAGCTGGCCAGCCCAGTGCCCTCCCAGCCTATGAACATGGCCACCAGGTTGTCGGCCAGGACAAGGAATTCCATGCTGCCCACGAAGAAGGTGAAGAAGAACCAGTACCTGGTCTGCCCAGGGTCATGGCCCATGTACTCCAGGCTGTACACGGCTATTAGGAAGCTCAGCCAAGCCACTACGAACGCCATTATGGCTGCAAGTGCGTCGGCGTAGTAGCCCACAGTCACCCCTAGGCTGGGCACCCACTCGGCGGCGAAGTGGAGGGGCTCCTCGGAGGCCAGTGCTCGCTGGAGGAGTAGGGTGGAGAATATTGCTGAGACCAGGAGGGAGGCTACCCCCACTAGGCCCTTGGCACGGCCTCCAACCCGGTGCATCAGGAGTACTAGGACCGCCCCCAGCCAGGGGGCCAGCCACACCATTATGTAGCTCATCGGAGCCTCCTCCACGCCTCTACACCCCCGCTACCCGTAGACCTGGGACAGGATGGCCATCAGGGGGTCCAGCATCCAGTAGATGAAGAGGAAGGTCAGCAGGCCCGCTGCCGCCAGCGCCACTAGGGGTAGTGTCAGGCTCCCTCCGGCGTCCCTGGCCTCCTTGAGGTGGTCGGGCAGGCTTCCGTAGAATATCCTCTTCATGGTGAGGAAGGAGTACGCGGTTGACAGCCCTATGGCTAGGAGCAGGCCGCCGCCTAGAGCCACGAACTCCAGGACACCGCGGCTAAACACGTACTCCACTGCTCCCCTAACCAGGAGATACTCGCTCCACAGGCCAGGCATCGGGGGTATGCCGGTGATATTCATGAAGCCTATCAGCGCCAGCGCCGCCGTGACTGGCATCTTGGCTGCAAGGCCGCCCATCCTGGGTATACTCCTCAGGCCGTGCAGCATGGTTATCAGGATGCCGGCGGTAAGGAAGAGGATCGCCTTGCCGTAGGCGTGGACCAGGTAGTGGAGTATCATGCCAGCAAACCCGTAGACCGATATGCTGGCGAGGCCCAGCATCATGTAGCCCATCTGGGATACGCTGCTGTATGCTAGGAGCCTCTTGAAGTCTGTCTGCTGGAGCGCCATGAAGCCGCCGTAGATCATGGTGGCCACAGCCCAGAAGAGGAGTATCGGTGCCATGGAGGAGAAGCCGCTGGGGAAGGCAGTGTACACTATTCTGAGCAGCATCACGCCGCCGATGCCGATCAGGTTGGGGCTCAGCAGGGCTGAGATCGGCGTGGGCGCCTCGGCGTGCGCGTAGGGGAGCCATATGTGTACGCCGAACACGGCCATCTTGACCAGTAGGCCTATGGTCATCGCCGCCAGCACAGCCGTGGCGAGGCCCCCGGCTAGGCCCTCGTCGCCGAAGCCTAGCATGAACCTACCAGTGGCAGGGTCGTAGAAGTCGAAGCCAACGTTGAAGCCCAGCGCCAGGGCGCCGATCAGGAACAGCACCGCGCCCATCTGGGTCCACAGCATGTAGAGGATCGCTATCCTAACCCTGTCGCCGTACCCGTAGAAGGCGATGAGCAGGAAGCTGGGTATCAGCGTTAGCTCGAGGAACAGGTAGAACTCGACGGTGTTGGTTGTCATCACGGTGCCCAGCATGGCGGCGGCGAACATTGTGTACATCATGAAGTAGGCTCCCCAGCCCGGCGCCTTCACCCCCTCGTGCTCCATCTCCTCGAACCTGTGCCTCATGTAGGGCACCGAGTATATTGCGACGAGCCCCGTGACCAGCGCTATACCCACCAGCACCGGGAACACCATGGCGTCGAAGATCATGGAGAACCTGCCGAGGCCCGGCACGTCCCACACCCAGGGGTCCCTAACGATCTTGTCTAGGCCGAACCTCCACGCCAGCGCCAGGTATATCACCAGCGAGTACAGCAGGGCGCCGCCGTTGAGCCCTGCGTGGACGTCCTCCTTCACCCTATCTCCTAGCGCCCATGAGGCCATGGCTGCAGCTATGGGCACTAAAACGGTTGAGAGCAGTATGGGTTGCTCCAATATTATCTGCTCCACACTTCTTCACCCCCTTAATCTTGATGCACGGGTCACATCCACGGTTCCTGTGAGCCTGAAGAGGAGCACGATTATAGGTATAGCCACGCCTATCTCGGAGCTGGTGAGGGCTATGACCAGGATGGCCAGTAGGGCACCCTGCACAGCCTCTATAGTGGAGGCCACGGCTAGTAGGAGGAGGAGCTCGGCGTTGAACATGAGTTCCAGGGAGACCAGTATCCTGACGGCGTTCCTGTGCACCACGGCGCCGTAGCTACCTATGGCGAACAGTACGGCGGCGACCACATAGTACCAGGTTACCGGGATCACTCCTCATCACCCCTGGCCACGGATATGCCTTCAATCATGATGGTTGCAAGGGAGACTATGGCGAGGATCAGGGGGAACCAGTACTTGTCGACTAGGGCCTCGGCCGCCTCCCTGAGCCCCATCTCGACAGGGGCCACGTGCCTCTCTATGCCCATGGAGTTCACGGCTACTATCACGGTGACGCATATCAGGATGGCCGACACCACGGCTAGGGGGACCAAGTTCTTCAGCATGCCAGGCTGCTCCCTGAGCATGATGACGCTGAAGGCCATGAATGTAACAGTGGCGCCGACGTAGACTAGGAGGTGGAAGGCCGCAACGTAGCCGAAGCCTAGGAGAGCCATGAGTCCGGCGACGCCTGCGCCGGTCATGCCCAGGGCTACTGCTGAGTAGACGGCGTACCTGGTCTGGACTGCTATGAGGGCGGAGCCGACCGCTATGCCCGTGAGGGTCAGGAAGGCCAGCTCCTCTAGGGCCAGGCTACTGAGGCTCATGTCTTAGACCCACCTCCTCGTCGAACACCACCTTCACGGGGCGGGCCCCCTCCTTGGCAGCCGGGGAGACCCACTCGGTGTCGAACTTTGTTGGAACATATATCATCTCATCCAGCTCCTCATAGGATATGTCGTGGACAGGGGTGTGCTCGAGGGCGAAGACGGGGCAAACGTCGACGCAGAAGCCGCAGAAGATGCACCTCTGGTAGTTGATGCCTGGGTACATCTTCTTCTCGCCGGGCAGCTTGTACATCTTCATAGCGGCTGCCGGGCAGATCTGGGCGCACAGGCTACAGCTGATGCACCTGTCCCTGTGCCACCTTATCATCCCTCTGTAGCCTTCGCCCAGGTCTATCACGAACTCGGGGTACCTCACAGTCATGCGCTTGGTGGAGAGCAGGTAGCGTAGCCCTGTTGCTATCGCGGCGGCGTGCCTCTTCAGCGAGACCAGCAGGTTGCCCGGCTTATACACGTCCTCGGCCACGGCTAGGCACCTCCCGTTATCACGAGTAGTATGAGGCTCCACACGACGGATATGAGGGAGAGGGGGAACAGCTTCTTCCAGCCTATCTCGAGGGCCTGGTCCAGCCTGTACCTGGCGTACACGCTTCTAAGGAACACGGCGAAGAGGAGGACGAGATACGCTTTGATGAATAGGGCTATGCCCTGGAACGCGGGGTGTATGGAGGCGAGGGCCGGTATGACGGGCTTCCAACCGCCTAGGAAGAGCTCCACGAACACCAGGCTCAGCACGTAGAGCTCCATGTAGCTTGCACCCATGACCAGCATGTAGAGTATACCGGAATACTCGGTGAAGGGGCCGGCAACTATCTCCTGCTCGCCCTCCACGATATCGTAGGGTAGCTTGGATGCGGTCATCAGCATGGCGACGAAGAATATAGCGGCGGCTATGGGGTTGAGAACTATGCCGGGCACAGTCTGGGCCTCCACGATCTTGGAGAGGCTTAGGGTTCCATAGTAGGTGGCTATCGCGAAGGCTGCTATGAAGAGGCTCGTCTCGTAGGCTACCATCATGAACGCCTCCCTGACGCCTCCGAGTAGTGTGAACTTGTTGTTGGCGGCCCACGAGGTGGCCAGGATCAGCGGGGGCACCAGGGCGCTCAGGGAGAGAACCAGGGGAAGGCTGTACTCTAGGTCGACGCCCACGAAGCCCGGCGCTGCCGGTATGAAGGCGAAGGGGATAATGGTGAAGGCCATCATGGTTACAGGGGCCAGGACGAACACCCACTTGTCGGCCTTGCGCGGCAGTATCGGTTCCTGGAACATGAACTTGATGGCGTCGGCTATTAGCTGGATGATCCCGCCCAGCGGTTTGAGCACGTAGAGGGGGCCGTAGCGGAGCTGGACCTTGGCAGTCATCTTCCTCTCAGCCCATATGAGTGTCAGCAGCACGAGCATCGCTGCTAGGAGGCCGGGGTAGATTAGGGGCGCGAATATGTGGGGGCTCAGTATGAATTCCACCACCTTGTCTAGGGGTTGGGGCGCCATCACCTGTCACCCTCCGGCGGGAAGTAGTCTATGCTCCCGTAGATCGCGGGGAGATCCATGAACCTGGCCCCGCGGGTGAGGTACCTGTAGAGCACCACGTTCCTGAAGGCAGGGGTGACTATCCTGACCCTGTAGGGCTTTATTCCTCCGTCTGAGACTATGTGGTAGAAGACCTCGCCGTGCCCCATCTCCACCCTCGCGACGGCCTCGCCGGGCTCGGGCTTGAGCCTTATGAAGGCTCCGGGCAGCTTTAGGCGGCCCGTCTGCTCGACGAACTCCTTGAGCTTGGGCGGCAGCATCCTGTAGTACTTCTCGTGGAATATGGGGCCGTCGGGGATCTTGTCGAGTATCTGCTTGATCATGCTCATGCTCTGCTTGATCTCCTCGATCCTAACCAGGAGCCTTGCCATGGCGTCGCCTTCCTCTCTGGTGGGGATCTCGAAGTCGAGCTCCGGGTAGGCTCCGTACTCCTCGGCTATCCTGGCGTCGTACCTAACGCCTGCGGCCCTGAGGTTGGGCCCCACTATTCCGAGCCTCTTAGCCTCTTCAGCCTTGATCACTCCCACGTCTACGTATCTCGCGATTATGACGGGGTTCTTGACGAAGATCCTCTCGTAGTCCTGCAGCCTCTTCTCCATGTACCTGATGGCCTTGAGCGCCTTCTCCTTGAAGTCCTGGGGCAGGTTCCTCCTAACCCCTCCGGGTATGATGTAGCTGTGGGTGAGCCTGGCGCCCGTGAGGTCTTCGGCCAGCTGGACCCACACCTCCCTGTCGCCGAAGGCCCACATGAACATGGTTGAGTGATTAAGCATGATCCCGGCGATTCCGAAGCCGTAGAGGTGGCTCGCGATCCTGTTGATCTCTGCGAGCAGGGTTCTCAGGTACTCGGCCCTGGGAGGAGCCTCCAGGCCTAGGAGCTGCTCCACGGCCCGGACGTAGCCCCAGGTGATGTTGGCGGCGTCTATTATGGTGGCCCTCTCGAAGAGGGGAATGTTCTTCAGGTACTCTCTGCCCTCGGCCAGCTTCTCCATGGTCCTGTGGACGTAGCCTATGTCGGGCTCGGCGTCCACTATTATGTCGCCGTCGAGCCTCACGATTATCCTCATGTGGCCCGACGCCGGGTGCTGGGGGCCTATGAAGAGCTCGTATACGTCGTAGCCCTCCTCGTCGCGGCCCATCAGCCTGTACCAGAAGTACGGGTTCCCCCTCAGCTCACTGCTTCCTGGTGAGGTCAACTATGAACCCCTCCTCCACCACTCTATAGTCCTTGCGCAGGGGTGGGGGCCCCTGGTAGTCGGGGGGCAGGAGTAGTCTCTTGAGCTCGGGGTGCCCCCTGAACACTATGCCCAGCATTTCCCAGGTCTCCCTCTCGGGGTAAAGGGCGCTGGGCCATACCTCGATCAGCGTGTCCAGCTCCGGCTTGTCCCTTGGGATCCTGGTGGAAAGCTTCACGATAACGCCGTGGAGTTCGGGCTCGTAGCTGGCGGCGTGGTAGGCGACCTCTATCTCCTTGTCCTTGATCCAGTCAACGCCCTCCACGCTGACCACGTGGTCAAAGCCTAGGCTGAAGAGGAGCTGGGCCGCCTTCCTCATGTTGCCAGCATCAACGCTCACAGATATGTATCCCGGCCTGACCTCCTCCACCTTGGCGCCCAGGGGCTCCAGGGCCTCCCTTATCTTGTCGAGCAACGCCAAGGCTCTACACCTTGAAGGCTGTTCTTCCCTCACGGATGCGCTTTTGGAGCATTATGATGGCCCTGGCCACCGCCTCGGGCCTGGGCGGGCACCCGGGTATGAACTCCTCTACGGGGAACAGCTCGTGGACCCTTACGATGTTGTAGCTGTTGTAGAATATGCCGCCGTCTATGGCGCAGGCCCCCATCGCTACAACGTACTTGGGACTGGGCATCTGCTGGTACACGATCTCGGCGGCGCGGGCCATCTTCTTGGTCAGCGTGCCCTCGATTAGGAGGAGGTTGGTCTGCCTGGGCGATATGAATGGGAGGAAGCCGAACCTCTCAGCGTCGAACCGGGGGTTTGAGGCGGCTGCGAATTCGGCTCCGCAGCAGGAGGTAGTTAGGTGGACGGGCCAGAGGGAGAACGCGGTGGCCCAGTCCTTCAGGCTCCTAACCGGCGTCTTCTCAACCAGCCACCTTGTGGCCTTGCGGGCCGCCTCCTCCAGGTTTCCGACCATCATTAGTCCTGATAGGGGGCAGAACACGGCTCATCCCTCCCTGGGTGGCTTGAAGCGCCAAAGCTCTATCCTCCTAGAGTAGGACAGGCCATAGTAGAGGGGCGGCAACGAGATGGCCATGGTTGCCGCCATAACTGTGAGGACCTTGACCGGGTTGAGGGTGGCGTAGTAGGGTAGGAGGAAGAGCAGGGCGAGGATGGGTTCGAAGGCTATGAATATGATGAGGTAGCCATAGTACTGGATCGGGTACCAGCGACGCGCCACGCCGCTGGGCGGGTTGCCAGCCTCGTACCTCTCCCTCTTATACGGGTACTCGGCGCCCCTGGTCATGAGGAGGGCGAGGAGAACTACGAGGGCCAGCACGCCTATGCCAACGATCAGCGTGACCGCTACAGAGACGATGGCCTCGGCTGGCAACCCTCATCATCTCCGGGGGTTAGTGCATGGCATTTTACTATAAATATTATGTGCAAATGGTGTCCATGGTATGGGAAAACTGTACACTTATACGATTTTTACGAAAACAATAACAATTAATAGTAACGGATAAGCCGTCGCCGAGGCTACAATCCTCTTCTCTGCCCAACCTTTTAATACTCCCCACCCTCAGAA
>WAQK01000028.1 GCA_015520265.1 Pyrodictiaceae archaeon
AATCCTGGTCAACACGGCTAGGGGAAAGGTGATGGACACCAACGCAGTGCTAGAAGCACTGGACAACGGAATACTATCAGCAGTCGCCATTGACGTGCATGAGAACGAGCCGCCGACAGAGAGAGAGCTACGCCTCATTCGGCACCCACGCGTGGTGGCTACACCCCACATAGGCGCTTCAACGCTGGAAGCTCAGAGGAGGATAGCCGAGCTGGTGGCTGCAGGGATCATCCGCGCATTGGGCACTATGAGAGGTCGAGGAGGGGTGGGCTGTGGCTAAGCTCTTCACTCCTGGACCCGTTATGGTGCCACGCGGCGTCCTGACCAGCTCTTCTGACCAGGTGGTGAGCCACAGGGGACCCGAGTTCCGCGGACTTCTCGAACACCTAACCCGGGGGCTTGCCAGGATCTTTGACACAGATGGCGACGTATACGTGCTGTCAGGCAGCGGCACGACTGCCGTGGACGCCATGGCCTGGAGCCTGGTCAGGCCCGGTGAGAAAGTACTGGTACCCGTCTACGGCGAGTTCTGTAGACGCCTGGCCGACACCCTGGCTAGGAGGGGCGCCAAGGTAACCAGGCTCGACACGATGCCCGGCGAAGCGCCGGAGCCCGACGTCATCCTAGGCGAGCTGGAGACCAGTGGCTACGACGCGTTGGCCCTTGTACACAATGAGACCAGCACAGGTCTAGCCTACCGCTGGATCCGGGAGCTGGCCCGCAGAGCCTCCCAGATGGGCGTCAAGGTGCTCGTCGACACGGTCTCCGGCCTGGGCGGGGAGGAGTTCAGCATACGGTGGGGGATCTGGGCGGCTGCCTCCTGTAGCCATAAGGCGCTTGCAGCGCCACCTGGCGCGTCCTTCGTGGCGCTGGGTAGGGAGGCGGTCGAGGATCTGGAGAAAAGAGGTACGCCGAACCTGACGCCGCCCATACTGGATCTTTCCAGGTACCGCGTGTTCCTGAAGAATAGGGGTGAGACGCCCTTCACACCGCCTATAACGGTGCTTTACGCGCTCCGTCAAGCGGTGGACAGGGTGCTCAAAATAGGCGTTGAGGCCTCCGTAAAGGCGCATGCAAGCCGCGCCTCGACGCTCTACAGAAAGCTGCCAAGACTGGGCTTAAAACCCCTGGTTCGCGAGTCAGGGCTCCGGAGCAACACTGTGGCAGCGTTCAAGACGGGAAGGCTAAAGGCGTCTAAGATCAAGGAACTCCTGGAGGATAGAGGTTTCATCATAGCAACTGGTATGGGAGAACTCAGGGACAGTGTTGTTAGAATAGGCGTGATGGGCGACCTAACCGTGGAGGACGTTGAAGGGCTTATAGCCGCCATGGAGGAGGTGTTGGACCAGCTTTCTTCATAGAGATTTTATATATCACGTGCACCGCAGTATGTCAGAGGCCCACGCCAATGGAATGCGTGGTCGAGGTCGAGGGAGCGGAGAAACGCTACCCAGGCGGCGTAGCCGCCGTCAACAACGTGTCGCTGACCGCTGGCAGGGGCATACACGTTTTCCTGGGCCCCAACGGCTCGGGGAAGAGCACGTTGCTCTCGATGATAGCCGGTGTTCTGAAGCCCTCCGCCGGGCGTATCACCGTCTGCGGAAAGGACCTCTGGGGCCCTCGGGGCCTCGACGCCAGAAAGCACATTGGATATGCGCCGCAAGACCCTCCCCTTAGACCCCTCCTGACGGGGTACGAAAACCTGGTTCGCCATGCTCTCTTCAGAGGCCTCAGCCTCGGGGAGGCGAGGCGGAGGGCCAGGGAGCTCCTAGAACTCGTGGGCCTGGCTGGTGCCGCAGACCGGAAGGTGGGGGAGTACAGTGGCGGTATGAAGCGGAGGCTAACCGTCGCCATAGCCCTTGTAGGGGACCCCGATGTGGTGGTGCTGGACGAGCCCAGCACGGGCCTCGACCCCACGGCTAGGAGGGAGCTCTGGGATATTGTGGTGAGGCTCCGGGAGGAGGGGCGCGTAGTGCTGCTGGCCACCCACTACGCCGACGAGGCTGAGGCGCTGGCTTCGAAGGTTTACATAATGCATCGCGGCGTGGTGGCCGCACAGGGCACTGTGGCGGAACTTAAGGAGAGATACACGCCTGTATCGGTGATTCTCGTAGAGGCCAAGGAGGCGCCGCCCAACCCCGAGGAGGCCCGGTCCAGCCTCATGTTGCCGGGTGTAGAGGATGTGGTGGTAGAGGGCCCGGTGTTCAGGGTGTACGCTGCGAGGCCCAACGTTGTGGCCCCCCGCGTGCTGGAGGCCATGGTGGGCTACGGGGTGGAGGTGAGGGAGCTGAGAATACTCGAGCCCAGCTTAGAGGACGTATACTTCAAGGTTACGGGAACGACCCTGAGGGGTGAAGGGGTTGGCGGCTAAGGGGCCTATAACAGCGATAGTCCTGGGCGGCCTCAAGGAGCTGGTCCGCGACAAGACGAGCCTTTTCTGGATACTAGTATTCCCGGTCATAATGGTGCTGATAAGCGGGGGCCTCTGGGCCAACCCTAACCCCAGGCCGACGCCCGTGGGGGTCTACGTGGATGACACCAGCAGCGGGCCCTTCAACGCAACGCTGGTCACCATGGCCATGGAGGAGACCGGGATGTTCGAGATCAAGCACTACGACTCGCTGCAATCCATGCTGGACGACATAGCCGAGGATGGCAGCCCCCCGCTAGGCCTCTACTTCCCCCAGGGCTTCGCCGCCAATGCGAGTAGTGGCATGCCTGCAAGCATAGTAGTATACAGGGTCAACGTGTCGGAACTCTGGGTGGAGGTCGACCAGTCCAAGCTCCTGGGCTTCCTGAGCGGCATGGAGGATAGGGTGCGGCTAACCATACTCAACTACGCACTGCCCCACGCGCCCCCCGGCTACCGGGGATACCTCGAGGCCCTGGCCGACCCCCTAAAGACCAGGGTAGAGGAGGTGAACACGGCGCGCGAGGTGTCCCAGGCAGTGATAGCCGGGTACATGGCCATCTCCATGGTCGTGGTGGAAGCCCTCTTTATAGGGCTCAACGTGGGCGCCTCCATGATCCACGAGGAAAGGGAGAGCGGAGGGCTCAGAGCCCTCCTCTCAAGCCCCGTACCCAGCTGGGCCATCCTAGCAGGATATACGCTGACCACAATGGTGTACATAGCGCTGGCTGGGCTGGCCAGCGTGGCTGCCGGCTTCCTGATAGGCGCCGAGTACAGAGGCCTGACGCCCGGGATCCTGGCAGCCTCAGCCGTAATGGTGGTCCTGGCAGGACTCTTCACCATGGGCCTCGGCCTCCTCCTCGCACCCCTAGCGCGGAGCGCCAAGGGCGCCAACGGGCTGGCAACAGCCATAGCGTTCCCCCTCATGTTCCTCGGCGGCATATGGATACCTGCATGGATGCTACCGGAGCCCTTCAGGACCTTCGCCCACTACTTCCCCCTGTCGAGGCTCAGCGACGCCCTCAAACTAATGATAGTCTACGGCGGCACGCCACTCGAGGCACTATCCATGACTCCTCCAGTCCTGGTGGTGGCAATCATAGCCGTATACGCCGTAGGCACCATAACCTACCGCCGCATGCTCTCTATGATGGTTGAGAAGGCCTAGGCTCTCCCGCTGCCCGACCTCTCCTCCTTCAGCTGGGTGTACGTCCCCACCACGAAGCACGCGGCACCCACCACAAGAGCCGCCAAGGGCTCGAGGCCCAGGCCAACCAGGCCCTTGGATATTAGCGAGGATCCGGCCAGCGCCAGCCCAGCTGCCAGGAGGTGTTCAACTAAGGTATAGATTAGTGCAGCCAACACAATGGCACCCATCAACACGAGGAGCGTGCCGCCACCTCCAACCGCTGGGAAGATGGTGCTGGCAGCAATGTAGGCGAACACTAGGGATAGGGCGACCTTGAACAGGGCGAACCCTGCCGCAAGCCCAAACATGGAGGCTATCAGGAAAGCGGCAGCCGACAGGAGGAGGCTACCAGTAGAAGACATGACATACGCATACCCTAGGTACCCTAGGAACCCGGCAAACGTTACCCCCGTCAGGACCCT
>WAQK01000029.1 GCA_015520265.1 Pyrodictiaceae archaeon
CCCAGCCCCTGGACAGGAATAAGGGGATCCTCGTATACCTTACCAGGATCTCTAGGAGTAGCGTGTTGGCCCTGCTATACGCCTGAACGGTCCTTGCCTCGGCGACGCATGTGGAGGGGCGGAGTTTGAGCTCCATCCGAGGCTTCACCACCCTCGCTGTAACGAGGTGTGCCACGATATGGGCTCCGGCCCCCTTCACCACGCCTTTCTCGTCGGCCTCTAACCCTCCTATGAGGGCCCTGTAGAACTCCAGAGAGTCGGAGACTATGTTCACAGTTGCTGCACCACCCCTGAGTATAGCCCATCCTATCCTGGACTCAAAGTAGGGCCTCAGCACTATGAGGCCCTGGGACAGCTCGGCGCCCAGGGGCGCTATACGTCCACCAGCGGCTACTATGGTTTCACGGATCCCCATACCGAGGAGGTTGGATACGCATTCGTCGAGGCACTGTGTATCTGCAGGGTTCCTCATGGCGCTGCACCGTTACCGGGTAAACGATTAAGCTGGCCGTGGTTTTTAGCTTCACCTGGGCTGGCTTCGGGGAGGACTGGGATGGATCTCCACAGGTGGCTTAACCTATACGACGTCATAAGGAGCGACTTCGGGTTCCCCAGACATAGGGACGAGGCGGCGGCCGCGCTCCTTGACATGCTGCTGGCGGGGAGGCGGGACGGGTTCGAGGAGCTCAACGAGCTCATCAGGGGCAACACCGTATATGTAGTCGCACCCGGACCCAGGGTTAGAGGCGAGATCGAAGAGCTACGCACAGCTCTGGAGCACTCTGTCACGGTAGCGGCGGATGCAGCGCTGAACATTATGCTTCAATCAGGCCTGAAGCCCCATGCCGTCTTCACCGATCTCGACGGGGCAGGATCCCTTCTCAAACACTTCAGCGGGCTACAGGTCATACACGCACATGGCGACAATATGGATCTACTAAACTCGCTGGTACCCAGGATCGAGGCCCCAATTGTCGGAACCGTGCAGGTGCGCCCTAGGGGGCGTACAAGGGTTCTGGGAGGCTTCACCGACGGCGACAGGGCTGTAAGCGCGGCCTGCGGACTAGGTGCCAGGAGGGTCGTGCTGGTGGGCTGGGACCTGGATGCCCAGGAGTACTTCAAGCCTGGGCGGAGGGTCAACATGCTCGTGAAAGCCAAGAAGCTAGGTTGGGCCAAGAGGATCCTGGATTTCCTCATGTCTGAGGGGTGCAGGATCGAGGGCCTAGCATCTACGACTGATATTTATTGATGAGCTCCAACCTGTGTCCAGGTGTAAACGTGAGGCGGGAGTACGAGCGTGTGATGTCACTCAAGAACCTCGTGAGGACGGGTTGGATGCAGCGCGGCGTGCCGCCAGCCATCGGTGAGACGGTTGCCCAGCACTCCTTCGAGGCGTCCATCCTAACACTTCTCCTGGCCTCCAAGCTATCCAGCCGCGGGGTGACGATAGATGTTCATCGCGCCACGGTCCTCGCGCTGATCCATGATCTGGGAGAAGCTGTCTTAGGGGACATTCCGCGGTGGACCACGCTACAGCTCAAGGGGGATAAGGAGAGGCTAGAGCTGGAGGCTGCCAAGAGCCTCGCCGGCCCCCTGGGAATAGATGACCTGGTTACGGAGGCGATCAACTCCGGGACACTGGAGTCCAGGGTTGCTAAACTGGCAGAACTTCTGGCCACGGCGCTGCAGGCTAAGAGATACGTGGATGCCGGGTTCAAGGGAGTCGAAGAGATATACACAACGTCTCTGGAGGCGGTTAAGGGCATGCTGGGCGACGAGCCACTGAGCTTGCTGAGGGAGATGGTCGAAGAATTGTTAGGGGAGCAGCTTTAGCAGCATCCCTTCCACCACTATGGGGCTGTGCTTGGCCGCGAGGGCTACTGCCTCGTTAAGCCGCGACTCCGAGTTGGAGTATATGGTCAGCACGGGGTCGCCTTTATTGACCCTGTAGCCCGTCTTCACATGCAGGTACACGCCTGCACCCTTGTCCTCGGGAGCCCCTGCAGCCCTCGCTATCATGGTTATAGCCATGTTGTCAACGTGGGTTACGGCTCCCTCGGCCGGCGACTGGAGCGTGAAGCTGTACCTGCCAACTTCTATGTCGTCCGGCTTGACCTCAGGGTCACCCCCCTGAGCCTCGACGATCTCTTTGAACTTATCGTAGGCCTTGCCGCTCTCAAATATGCTTCTAGCAGCCTCGAAACCCTTGCCCTGGGGGACTTTTCCTGAAAGCTCTAGAAGCACGCCAGCCAGGCCGAAGGCCTTCTCCACCAGGCTCATGGATCCCCGCCGCTCCATGAGGGTTTTAAGCGCCTCACGGGCCTCCAGCGCCGGCCCGGCCGTCCTGCCTATGGGCTGACCGCCGAAGGTCATGACAACCTTTATGGTTAGCCCCAGCCTGGTGGCCTGGGATATGAAGAGGGCGGCTATATGCTCGGCCTCGCTCATGTTCTCTATCTTGGCACCCGTGCCCACCGGTATGTCTATCACCAGCTTGGAGACGTTCATGGCTAGTTTCTTGGATAGTATGCTGGCAACCATCTGATGATGGGGGTCTATGCCCAGCTTCCTCTCCACCCTGACGAAGATATCGTCGGCCGGCGCCAGGTTCAGCTTGCCTCCCCACGCTATGAGGCCCCTCGTCTTCCGAGCGATCTCTTTGAGCTCCTCTGGCTTGAACTCCACGTTGGCTAGAACCTCCATTGTATCGGCCGTGCCTGAGGGGCTGGTAATCGCCCTGCTGCTGGTCTTAGGTATCAGGAGGCCCGCTGCAGCCGCTATCGGTACCGCCAGTAGGGCTACCTTGCTGTTACCAGGGACGCCACCGATGCTGTGCTCGTCGTATACTGTCTCCTCGAAAACCACGCGTTCACCTGTCTCCACCATGGCCTTTATCAGGGCGCTCAACTCGGCCTCGCTGAGCCCGTGGATCAGCTGTGATACCACAAAAGCTGTTATCCCAGCGTCGTCGTATATCCCGTCCACTATTTCAGAGACTATCTCCATGATTTCGGTGTCGCTCAGCCTCTCCCCCAGCAGCCTCTTCCTCAGGTAGGGCAGACTGGAGGGCAGGGCCAAAGGCTTTACCTGGAGGTAGTCGCCCTCGGAGAGGTGTAGGCTTTTGAGCACACTGACTGGAACCAATACCTCGCCGGGGCGTACAAGGGTTCTTGAGAGACCTATCACGGCAGGGACAGGCTTACCTGAGTCTACAAGGAAAACCCTACTCCCGCTGGTGAGTCCCGACTTCCTAGCATCCTCCTCATTGATCACTATCATGTTTTCCTCCAGGACGACGTCTATCGGCTTAACCCTATACTTTAGCATGGCACGACACCTGGACAAGCTCTCGCCTAGACTAGCTGGGGTTTATTGGGTATGACACAGACTTGATAAATAATTTTCGAGAGTAATATAATCTATGGCTAGGCTAAGCGTGGGAACACTCCTTGTTTCTTCAGCCCCGCCGGTACTCCTCCGATATCCTCAAAATAGTCTGTGCCAGGCTGGGCGCGTCAATTGATAGTATATATGTCACCGGTTCGAGGCCTGGTCCACCCCTATATGCTATAGCTTGGGCCCCTGTCCTCAGCGCTAGGTGGGCGAGTTCATCCTCTCCTATAGGTCCCTCAGCTTCAACGAACCTTATTCTCAGTTTTTTCAGTATTTTTACTATTTTCTCGTCTAGGCGAATGTTAGCTATCGCCCTGATCTCCGGCGCCTCTCGATGCACCTTGAGGAGTATTGATGCCAGGTGCCTGCTGACGCCGTAGGCTGGAGGCGCCACGTTGGTTATAGTGGTTCCGACTCTGACAATTCTTCCCGGGAAGGCCGCTACGTCGGCAAGACTCCTAGCTCCGGGCCTGCACTCCGCTATGTTCATCATGACCTCAGGAACCAAGCTGGCCACGTTGGGCGAGGCTCTAAGCATCTCGAGAGCTTTGCTAAGGTCGTAGAGTACAGGGTCACCCGTGCCCAGTGCTTTAAACTCGACACAGACCTTACAGCCCTTAGGCACCTCCTCTAGACCTCGGTGCACCTCGCATATGAGGCCCTCTCTAAGCCACTTATCGAACACCGAGATTAGTAGCCTTAAATATCCTTCATCGTCGCCCTTGGCCAGGTGGTTTACTAATGCCTCCACAACAGCGTCCAGCTCCTCTCTGACGAAGCCCCTGTCTGCCAACTCCTCGTATATTGCCTCCGGATCCTGCGATAGATACCTGTTAACGGCTGCCTGCGAGACCCCCAGCAGCTTGGCTATCCTGTGCTGGCTGGCCCCTCTTAGCGATAGCTTGTGGGCTGCCAGGATCCTGAGCCTGGGCATGATGAAGCCCGAAAACACCTCATGGGGGGTTCTCATACCCATACACCGACACTACGTACTCTATGTGTCATCCTTTTCGGCATGGACGATTTTACCTTTATCTCTTATGGGAGCACGGGTGAACCAGAAGTTGTGGGTGGCGGGCCCGCGGGGATTTGAACCCCGGACCACCGGCTTAGAAGGCCGG
>WAQK01000030.1 GCA_015520265.1 Pyrodictiaceae archaeon
CAGGTAGGCTGCCACGAAGGCGGCGGTAAATATGTCGGGGTAGAAGTAGGATATTATTGACGCGGCCACGTAGGATATGGGTATGTTTACGAATAGGTCGTTCCACCAGGAAAGGGGCGATAAGATGTAGCCTATGAGGACCAGTATTCCTCCCTTGACCTTGCGGCGCCTCAATCCTCTCCGCCCACGTATCTCTGCAGTATGCTGTGGAGCTTGTAGGGGTCGCGGGCGTAGAGCCTTATCTTGCCTCTGGCCTTCATCTTCTCGTCTTTGGGAACTAGCTCCACGAACTTCCTCTTAGGGTCCAGGACGAGCTCGTAGTCCTTTAGAGGGAACCTCAGCGCGACCCTGGAGCCAAGGCTCTTCGATACTATGCCCTTGCTGGTCACCTTGTAGGAGTTGGGCATCACGATCATCTGGGCCTGCCTCACCCTCCCCCGGAGGGCGACGGCCGAGATCCTGCTTATGATGAAGGACCCCTCGAAGAGGATTAGCGTTGATAGGAACCTGCCAGCGTTGCCGCCGAAGAGCGCCTCCTCCACGGGGTTGAAGAGAAACTTGCCGTAGAGCCAGAACCAGGCTATGATTATGGGGAAGAGCGCTATGCTCAGGGTCATTCCCTTGAGCTGGGCCTGTATCTCCTCGGTCAGTTTGGCGTCGGAAACCATGATCTGCTGCGCATTCTTCTCCTCGTAGAGGATGGCCCCCCTCTCGATCTCCTGGGGGTCGCCGCCCTTGGCGCCGGGCCTCATGTTCATCTTTGAGATTATCACTGGCAGTATCAGGATGTACGCAACGATCAGCAGCATGTAGTACTGGCGCGGCAGGAAAGCCATGGCGGCGGAGAACATTATGATCATGACTTGGCTTAGCAGCATCTGCTTGGGGCTCGTCATCTGCTGGAACGACACCGTCCACGCCCACCACAATTTCAGGGCCAGGCATTATAAGAGTGATCACGCTGTGCACAAGCCGTGGCGGAACACTTAATTTGCCCTGCCCGACACTCCACCGGGAGCACCGGTGCCCGGAGGGGGGCTGTAGTATGGTGAGGCTCTCGAGGAGGCAGTTCCTGGCCCTGCTCGGCGCGGCTGTGGGAGCATCGCTCGCCAGCTACGGGGCCTACAGGATCCTCAGGAGGCCTGGCGGCGGGGGCGGGACCCTGAAGGTGTACAACTACAGCTACTATATTGATCCCAAGGTCATAGAGATGTTTGAGAACGAGTACGGGATAACCGTGATCTACGACGAGTACGAGGCAGCCGAGGAGGCCTGGGGCAAGCTCCAGGTGGGCGGCGGAGGCTATGACCTCATAGTACTGGCCGACGCCTACGTGCCCCAGGCCATAAAGGAGGGCCTCGTAAGGATGCTGGACCACTCGAGGCTAGAGAATCTAGGCAACTTGGACCCCGCCTTCATCGACAACCCCTTTGACCCAGGCCTCAGCTACGCTGTACCCTACATGTGGGGAACCACAGGCATAGGCTATAACAGGGCCCTCGTCGATGACCAGGTTACAGCCTGGGCCCAGCTCTTCGACACGGAGAGTTTCCTGCCCAAATACAGCAAGAAGGTATCCATGCTGGAGGAGTTCGGAGAGGTCGTGGAGGCTGCCATGTACTACCTTGGCCTAGATCCCCAGAAGACGGAGTCGTGGACCCAGCATAAGGACGAGATCATCGAGCTGCTCAGAGCCCAGAAGCCCTTCCTAGCCGGCTACTACGGCGCCAGCGTCTACGTCCCAGACCTGGCTGCTGGCAGGCTCTACGTGGCCCAGGCGTGGAGCGGCGACGTCCTAACGGCGCAGGACGAGAACCCCAACGTAGCCTACGTCATCCCGGAAGAGGGGACTTGGAGGTGGATGGACATGATGGTGATACCCCGTGACGCTAGGAACGTGGAGGCTGCGTTGCTTTGGATAGACTACATGCTTAGACCCGAGATAGCGGCCCGCAATATAGCCTACGTCTACTACCCGGCATCGGTGAAGAAGGAACTAGTGGCCTCGGAGCTCTCCAGGCTTGCCGACGAGCTAGACGTTGACCCGGACGAGATCCTGGAGAATCCGGCCATATACCCCGACAGGGAGATCAAGGGCTTCTCCGCGGTAATGGACGAGGAGAAGCTGAAGGCCCTCGAGGAGATAGAGGTCAACGTCAAGACGTAGCTGCTACACCTCTTTTTCCCCGCCCACACCCACTATCTTAATGTAGATAAAGGCCACGGCCAGGGACCATATTATCATCAGGAACGCCAATGCGTTCAGGTCCGGAGACGCCCTAGCCCTTGCCGCCCTTGTCCAGATCAGGAGGGGCAGGGTCTCGAAGCCTGGCCCGGTGGTGAAGACGGTTTTCACGAAGTCCTCGAAGCTGGAGATGAACGTTATCATGAGTGCAGCCACTATCCCTGGCATGGAGAGGGGCACCACTATTTCCCGGAAGACCCTGGCCGTCGAGGCGCCCATGACCCTGGCGGCGTCCTCTATGGAGGGGCTCAGCAGCTGGAGCTGGGACCTCACGGTCACGTAGGCGTATGATATATTGAACGCCGTGTGGCCTATGAACACAGTGAGCCACCCCAGTTCCACGCCGGCCAGGTAGAAGAACATCATCAGCGACACGGCCTCCGCTATCTCCGGTATGACTATCGGCGTGTAGAAGTAGACTTTGAAGCCGGAGCCCCGGTATCCTCCCCTCACAGCCGAGTAGGCGAGCAGTAGGCCCAGAAGGCTGGAGACCAGGGCCGAGGCCAGGGCCACCGTCAGGCTGTTCCTCAGAGCACCCCAAACCTCGGCGTCGGCTAGGAGCCTCCTGTACCACTCGGTGGTGAAGCCTCCCCATACGCCGGTGTAGCGGGATGCGCTGAAACTGTAGACTACCAGGACGGCCACCGGTACATAGAGGAACACGAGGACTCCGGCCACGTAGAGTTTTAGGAGGAGCCTCCCCAGCTTCAACCCAGCACCACCTCTTCACCCACCTTCCTCACAGCCACCACTGCCGCCAGGAGGGCGGTCACGGTGACGAAGATGGTTAGGGCGGAGCCCCTCCAGTAGTCGCGGTACTTGAGGAACAGGTCGTATATCAGGTAGCCTACCGTGTAGCCCTCCGTGCCTCCTAGGATGGCAGGTATGACAAACTCGGTGAAGCTCATAAGCGAAACCAGGACCGTGCCAGCAACCACCCCGGGCAGTGATAGGGGTAGCACTATGTCGAGCAGCCTCCTATGGGAGGGGGCTCCCAGGGTCCCGGCAGCGTCGACGAGGTTGCGCGGGATCTTCTCCATCGCAGCATAGATGGGTAGGAGCATGTAGGGGAGGTAGTCGTACACCATGCCCAATATGAGGGCCCTGAAACCCAGCTCCACCCTGAGGGGGCCCGGCAGGAGTCGGTTGACCGGGTCCAGGAAGACCCTTAAAGCATAGGCCCTTAGCAGGAAGTCCACCCAGAAGGGGGCCACAAGCGCCACCACTAGGAGGCCCTTCTCCCTCCTAGACGCGACAAAGGAGAGGTAGTATGACACAGGGTAGGCCAGGACCAGCGTGGTTACTGTAGTTGTGAGCGATATGAGGAGAGAGTAGCCGGTCACCCTGAGGTAGGGGCCGCTTGTCAGCACGTGGACGTAGTTGGAGAGGGTGAAGCCTCCAGCCTTACCTGTGATGCTCTGGTAGAAGAGGAAGGCTAGGGGCGCGTAGAAGAACACGGCCAGGTATACCAGCGACGGGGCCAAGAGAACCCAGTAGATTGCGCGCTTCACCGCCCCAGCACCCACATGTCCTTGCTGCGCCAGCCCACCCTGACCTTGGAGCCCCTGGAGAGCCTCATGCCGTCGGTCCTGGGCTGGATGCTTCTCAGCAGGACCCCGCCGACCCTGACCTCTATCCTCACCACCGGGCCCATGAAGGCCACGTCCTCGACGACGCCCTCAAACACGTAGTCAAGGGGCTCCTCAGGATCTATGGCCAGCTTCTCATACCTCACCACGATGTAGCCGTCGCCCTCGCCCCCCTCTAGTAAGGGGGTTGCCCGGCCGTCGAGCCTGGCTGGCAGTATGTTGGCGTCGCCGAAGAAGGATGCGACGAAGAGTGTGCGCGGCTTCTCGTAGACCTCGTCGGGCCTACCCACCTGCTCCACCCTCCCTGCGTTCATGACAGCTATCCTGTCGGAGAGTAGCATAGCCTCCGTCTGGTCGTGGGTCACGTAGATCGTCGTTATGCCCAGCCTCTTCTGCAGCTTCTTGAACTCGGCCATCAACTCCTGCCTGATCTTATAGTCCAGATGGCTGAAGGGCTCGTCCAGGAGGAGGACTCTGGGCTCTATGACAAGGGCCCTGGCCAGAGCCACCCTCTGCTGCTGCCCCCCGCTAAGCTGGCCCGGCCTCCTGGAGGCGAACTCGCCGGGATCCAGCCTCACCAGCTCCAGGATCTCTCGGACCCTCCTGCGCACCTCATCCTCAGGCACCCTCCTGACCCTAAGGCCGTAGGCCACGTTGTCGTACACAGTCATGTGGGGGAAGAGGGCCAGGTCCTGGAAAACCATGCCCACGTTCCTCTTATGGGGCGGCACGCCTGTCACGTCGTCGCCGTCGAAGAAGATCCTGCCCTGGTCGGGCTCCAGGAGCCCAGCAACTATGCGGAGAAGCGTCGTCTTGCCGCAGCCGCTGGGGCCCAGCAGGGTGAAGAGCTCGCCCTCCCTAACAGTAAGTGAGACTCCTCTAAGCGCCTCCACACTTCCAAACCTCTTCCAGACCCTCTCGACCCGTACCTCTACCATTCCCGGGCCTCCGCCAAGCTTGTCCACTGACCCGTGGTCATAGCGGATTTATAGGCTTGACTATGACTGCTGTCTAGTTATGCTTCAGGTTTGCTGCTCTGAAGGTTTCCTCCTGCCGCCTCCTTATTAAAAGATTAAAGACGCGGACCGGTTATAGAGACCGGTGCGCGTATTTGGGGGATCCCGCTCGCCTATGGCTTCTCCCGGTGGCCGTGCTCTCCGCAGAGCTGGCGGTCGAGGTATACCTCTCCTCCTTCCTGGCCTGCGGCCCCTCCCAGCTGCTCCTCCCCGGCGCGGTGATCCTCCTGGTCTACACGGTCTTCGCATATATTCAGGGGAGGGGTGCCACAGCCCTCCTGGAGAACCCCCGGGCGGCCCTTGACGCTAGGGACAGCCTGCTGGCCCTGATAGCCTCCATCGAGCCACGCTGTAGGGCGGAGCTGCTGGAAAAGTACCTGGAGATAAAGGGCCTCACACTTCTTCTCCTAGCCGTGGTTGCTGGTCTAGTGCCCTTGGTGTCGTGCCAGCCCCGCATGGTTCTACCGATATTCCTGGCAGCGGTGGCCATAGGCATGTACACGGCGTTCTTGAGGACCAGGCTGCTGGGCGAGGCCAGGTCCCGGGCCGAATGCTAGTAGAGACCTATCTTCTTGGCGAAGTCGAAGACGGTTAGGCTGACCACGCGGCCATTCTTTATCCTCACAGCCACATCGTTCTCCGTCAAGATGCTCTCATCGGCGTCCTCTATGTCGTAGCCGAAGTTTATGTACAGGATGTCGTTGTGCCTGTCGTACTCGAACCATATGTGCTCCACGTCCCCTATGAGAAGCTTCTCCTTCTCGTCCATCATGCACACCGAGGGCTTAAGGGCTCCGGGAGTCCTATAAACCCTCCCCTGCGCGGTTTGGAACTAATACTAATTAGAGGGCTCAGCATAACGGGTGGACAGGTGCCGCTCCTTGACCGGGGACCACGGCGAGGTTCTGGACCTGACCAGCCAGGGCGAGGGATGCGACGACCAGCCCATACCAAGGCTCGTCAAGTTTCTTAGACGTACGGAGTCTAGGAGGATTACGGTAAAGCTGGAGCCGGGAATGGTGCCGCGCAGCGTGTTGAACCTGATAGTGGGCAGGCTGGGCTACAGTATTGTCGAGGAGCGCAGGGAGAGGGGAGTCAGAGTAATCGTGCTGGAGAAGGAGGCCTAGTCCAGCCTGAAGTCCTCGATGAAGGGCGTGTGGCCGGGGTTCCCCGCGTCTATTGCCTCCATGTTGGCCTCGATCCTGGGCACCGCTGTTTTCCTGAGCCTGTGCTTCGATGTCTTGGGCGGGTACTTGGAACCGCTCAGCCCTCTTTCGATAACGTCCACCTTGGTCACCTTGAAGTCCTTCCTGAAGCTCGTAACCGTAATCGTCCTGTCATCCGCGTAGTCGACGAAAAACACGGGTATGTACCGGTACCCCAGCTTCTTGGCGGCGTTGAGCCTGTGGTGCCCGTCCAGGACTGTGAGGGTCCTCGCATCCGCGAGGACCGGGTATTTGAGCACCCCCAGAGTGGCCAGTTCGCTGACCAGGCAGTATACCAGGGCGGGCTCCGTCTCCTCGTGCTCCCTGAGGAGCCGGGCGGGCACGAGAACTACTTTCCCGACCAGCTTCTGAATGTCATAGCTGTGGAGCACGGTTCGCCCATACTTGTTGACAAGATGTGCGAGCAGGCTCACAGCACTACACCCTGCTAGGATTTAGACGCTATGCTGCTGAGGGCTTCGATGAAGTAGTCTATCTCCTCCACGGTGTTGTAGATGTACAGGCTCGCCCTGGCCGACCCCTTCTTTATGCCTAGGTACTCGTGGAGAGGCTGTGTGCAGTGGTACCCGCTCCTCACCGCTATGCCGTAGGCGTTCAGGGCTGCGGCGACTGCGTGGGGATCCATGCCCCTCACGTTGAAGGCGGCGAGGGCGGTCCTCCTCGAGGGGTCCCGCGGCCCGTAGACCTCGATCCTGTCGCCCAGCTCCTCCAGCCTCTTGAGCAGGTATGTTGTGAGCCTCCGCTCGTACTGCTCTATGTTCTCCATGCCTATCCGCTCCAGGTACCTGACGGCCTCCATGAGCCCCACGCCGCCCACAATGTTGGGGGTGCCAGCCTCGTACTTCCATGGGAGCTCGTTCCACTTGGCCTCGACGCGGCCCTCCACGTAGTGGACGGCCCTCACCATGTCGCCGCCGTAGAGGAACGGGGGTAACTCCTCCAGGTGTTCGCGCTTGGCGTAAAGCACGCCGATGCCCGTGGGTCCCAGCATCTTGTGGCCGCTGAAGGCCAGGAAGTCCACGTCCATTTCCCTGACGTTGAGCTTCATGTGTGGCGCGCTTTGGGCCGCGTCCACCACCAGATATGCACCCACGCTGTGGGCTACCCTCGCAATCCGCCGGACATCATTGACGGTTCCCAGCATGTTGCTCACATGGGTGACCGCCATCACCCTGGTCCTATTATCCACGAGTTCCTCCAGCATCCCGTAGTCCAGCTCGCCGTCGCCCGTGACCTTGACCAGCCTCACCTCGAAGCCACGGAGCCTGGACAGGTAGATCCATGGGAGCATGCCGCTGTGATGCTCCATTATGGTGGTGACCACGTTGTCGCCGGGGCCTAGCCGGGAGAGGGCCAGCGTGTAGGCTACAAGGTTTAGGGACTCAGTGGTGTTCCTGGTGAACACGACCTCCGACATGTCGCGTGCTCCTATGAATCTGGCCACCACCCTGTGGGCCTCCTCGTATAGCTCGCTGGCCTCCTGGCTCAGGTCGTGGAGGCCCCTATGGATGTTGGCGTTGTGTCTCTCGTAGAACCGTTTGACAGCCTCTATGACCTGGCGCGGCTTCTGGGTGGTGGCGGCGTTGTCGAAGTAGACGATGCGGCGCTCCTTGAGGATGGGAAAATCCTCCCTGATCTTCTCTGGATCCAGCATTTTTCAACCTCTCAACCTATTAGCGAATGCCTCGACGTATTTAAAGCCGTCATCGGGGAAGACGAGCACGTAGGTTCCCGGCCCATACTTCTCCCTTATCTTCTTGAAGCCCCTGACGACGGCGCCCGAGCTGAGGCCTACCAGGAGCCCCTCTGTCCTGGCCACGTTTATAGCCTCGTCTATGGCCTCCTCCCTGGAGACGTCCACCACCTCGTCTACACGTATCCAGTTGATCCACTTCGGCTGGGTCTCCAGCCTCTTTATCCCCGGTATACTGTTGCCCGGTGCAGGCTGTACACCCACAACCTTGACGTCGTCGCCGAACCTTTCACGGAGCCTTCTGGTTATGGCCGCTATGTGGCCCGACGTCCCTATGCCTGCCACGAAAACGTGTGGCTTCTCTCCTACAGCCTCCAGCTGCTCCACAATCTCCCTGCCCGTGTACTCGTAGTGGGACTCGTAGTTGGCGTCGTTGTGGAACTGGTTCAGGTTGGTGGCGCCCTCCTCCTTGGCCAGGTTGGCTACGTACTCTATCATCTCGGGCCCTATGGTGGGGTAGTCTGTGGATACGTACTCGGCGCCCAGGACCCTTATCAGGGTCTTGGTTGTGTCGGGTGTAGGTGCGGGCAGGTAGGCCCTGAACTTGAGCCCGTGGATGGCTGCCATGGCTGAGAGGGCTATCGCCACATTGCCCGAGGAGGCCTCGTATAGCTTGTCGGAGAGCCTTCCCTCCTCCAGCGCCTTTCTCAGCATGTTCCAGACGGGCCTATCCTTGACGCTGTGGCTGAACGGGTTATAGAACTCCAGCTTAGCCCACACCCTGTAGCCGTTCTTGGAGAGGCTGTTGAGGAGGAGCAGGGGTGTGGGCCAGTTCTTGACGAGAAGCTCCAGGGGGTTTAGGAAGACTCTCCTCTGAATCCTGAGCTCGTCGCCCTTCATTGCTATACACAGTAGAGTTTCATATTTAACGTTGTTAATAAAACTTATCTATCCCCCGGTTCCCCCAGAATACCTTTCAGCACGCCCTTATACCAGGATATGCTGCGGGTCTCCTCGGGATCCACGCCCCTCCTAACCCCCACCTCCACAGACACCAAACCGGCCACAAGGCTGCCTTGCAGGAGGCGGGCCAGCAGAGACGAGCCCTCCACGGCGAGCCTAGCCACCCGTCCTACGGCAGAGTAGTATTCGGCTAGCCTGGAGGTGAGGTGCGAGCAGGCGGCATCCTCCACCAGGAGGAACCTGTAGTCGCCGGGCGGGGGCAGCTCCCAGCCCACGATGTCGTTGTGACCCGCCTCAGGGTAAACCTCAAGCTTGGCCGGGAGCTTGCTGTTCTCGTTAAGCTCGTTCTTCCACCTCAACCCCAAGGCCCTGAGGCTGTTGCATGTTACCACTATTGGGAACCCTGTGGATAGGTGCTCCACAAGCCGTCCATAATCCCGGCTAGCGGCGGTCCTCATCAGGCTCAGAGCCTCCTCATAGTCCCTGGGCTCGGCTATGTGTACACCCGTGTTCTCTAAAACCCTTAGGGCGGAGAACAACATCTCAGGGAGGGCTGTACGCGGAGGGATACCCTCCACAAGCCTGACCAGAGGCAAGCGCCTCTCCTCAGCCAGACGGCCCAGCCTGCCGCCCGAGGTTATCACCACCACGGGGGAGCCTCGAGAGAGCACCTGCTCCACACAGCGGAGGGTCTCCAGGGTGTTCCCAGAGTAGCTGACCGCCAGCACCAGGTCCCGGTCTCCGACCCAGCCGGGAAGGTGGGGGCTCTTAACGGTGTAGACGGGGACCTTGTTGTAGGCCAGGGCCTCCAGGTAGTCGCCCAGTATCCCTGACCCGCCCATCCCTACAACGACTATGCTTCTAGGCTCGAAGAGTCCTGGGGAGACCTCTTCGGCGACGCTCAAGCCCCTCTCGGCTAGGCTGGGCCAGTCCAGGTAGATTTTACGCATCCTCATCCCGTATGCTCACCCTGAGACCTGGCGTGCCAACTCCTTGGCCGCCTCCTCTATATCCTTGTGAGTGTCTATGCTCCTCCAGAACACGCCCTCGTACTTAACCGCCTTGAGCAGCCCCTCGCGGGCGAGCTGAGGGAACCCGTTACGCTCTATGTCCCCCCTCTGGGGCAGGTAGTTGAACACTCTGGGACTCATGGCGTAGACGCCGGCGTTTATCCAGTACTCGTGGAGCACCGGCTTCTCCCTGAAGGCTAGTATCTTGTCATCCTCCCCCAGCTCCAGTATGCCGTAGGGGCTTCTCAGAGGTACGGCGGCCACAGCGGCTGCCGCCTTGCCGCTTCTAACGGTCTCTATGAGCCTGGAGGGGTCCAGGTTGGTTATTATGTCCCCGTTGAGCACAAGGAAGACATCCTCGTTCTTCAGGACGTGCTCCGCGTTTTTCAGGGCGCCGCCTGTGCCCAGGGGCTCCTCCTCCACCACGTAGACGACGCGGACACCGAACCTGGAGCCCCCGCCTATGTACTCCATTATCTTCTCCTTCAGGTAGCCTACCAGGAGCACTATCTCGTCAAAGCCGTGGTTCCGCAGCCAGTCGATCTGGTGGACAAGGATCGGCTTGCCGGCCACCTCAACGAGGGGTTTCGGCTTCTCGGAGGTTAGGGGGCGTAGCCGCTTCCCGAAGCCTCCGGCCAGAATGGCTACCTTCAAAATATTGCACCGGGTCTAACCTGTTTAATTTAAGTTATTTAATAATTTAGGGGCTAGAAAGTGGGTCTCAGCACCCACCCTCCCCAGGAACCCGGCGTCATGGGTTGCTATGACCACGATCCTTCCCGCCTCGACAAGGCTCCTCACCATTCGCTCCAGGAAGACCCTGGACTCCGGGTCGAGCCCGGCGGTGGGCTCATCCATCAACACTATCTCAGCACCGGAGGCAAGGGCCGCAGCCAGGGCTAGCCTGCGTAACTGGCCATGGCTCAGCCGGGCCACGCCCTCCTCGGCAAGGTCTCGGAGGCCCGCGGCCTTCAGGGCGGCTTCTGGCTCCACGCCTCCGGGCCTGTGGGCCCTTCTAGTCTCGTCTATCACGCGGGGGCCGTGGATTCCCAGCAAGGGGTTCTGGGGCACGTAGTACACTCTGCCCCTCCGCTCCACCGAGCCTCTGGACGGCTTGTAGATCCCGGCCAGCAGTTTGAGGATCGTGGTTTTCCCGGAGCCATTGGGGCCCACCAGGGCGTGAACCTCGCCTCCCCTGGCTGAAAGGGAGAATCCACGCACCACGTAGTAGCTGCTCCTAGGGTACCTGTACCAGACGTCGGACGCCTCCAGCACGGGGCGGTTCTCGGCTACCGGCATGCCAGCCGCTGGGGGTTCCTCGACTGCCTCCCTGACACGCTCCGTGGCGTCGACGGGTCTGCCGTCCCTTAGGATCAGGAGCCCGTCCGCCAGCCCATTGAAGTATCCCAGCTCCTGCTCCACCACTATGATGGTCCTACCCTCGTCCTTAAGGGTGCGTAGCGTGTTGACGAGCTGTGCCTTGGACTCCTGGTCGAGGAAAAGGAGGGGTTCGTCCAGCACGAGGATCTCGGGGCTAGTGGAGAGGACTGAGGCGAGGATGGTTTTCTGCGCTTCCCCGCTGCTTAGCTCGAATGTGGTTCTCTCGTAGAGGTTCTCCCCTCTTACCAGGCTCAGCGCCTCCAGCGCCCTCTTCCTGGCCTCCTCGGCGCCGCCTCCCAGCGCGAGGACGGGGTACGCCACCTCGTCGAGAACCGTGGGGAACACGAGCTGGGCCTCGGGGTCCTGGGAGACGTAGCCAACCCTCCCCAGCAGGGGGTCAGGCGTCTCCACCGGGTTCGCCCCCAGGACCCGTACCTGGCCCTCCACGGCTGCGGGGTAAAAATGGGGTATGAGGCCAGCCAGGAGCCTGGCCAGCGTTGATTTCCCTCCACCGTTGGGCCCTGTGACCAGCAGCAGGCTCCCCCTATCCACGTCTAGGGTGAGGCCAGCCAGCGCGTCCCTCTCCGAGCCCTTATACCTTACATGCACGCCTCTGAGGCTAACGGGTTTAGAGCTCAACGCCCATCCTCTTCAGCCTGTCCACGAGGGGTATGCTGACCACCAGGCCTATAAGAGCCTGGCCCACATTGACGGGTATCTCCAGGGCAGCCACTATGGGGTCGTAGCCTAGCACCAGGACCTGGTAGGTGAAGTAGCCTAGCACCATCTCGGCACCGCCGATGATCACTCCCAGCAGCTCCAGCGCCCCCACCACGCCCCTCTTGGCGACCGATAGGGCTAGTAGCAAGTTGAATATCACCGCTATGGCTATCCAGCCCTCCGGAGGCATGTCGAAGATCAGCTGCCTGCCGCCCAGGCTGAGGATCGTGCCACCGGAGTAGTACCTATAGCCTATCGCCACCAGCACGACCGACGCCAGGAAGCCCACGGCCAGAAGATGCTCGCCGCGCCTCTCCAGCCTCCTAACCCTCCATGCGATATAGCCTACTATGAAGCCCTCCAACCCCTTGATGACCAGCGTTCCCGGAGCGTAGTGCCCGTATCCCAGGTAGAGATCTGCCAGCGCGGAGCCTACCCCGCCAGCAACGGCTCCCACCAAAGGGCCTCCCAGCAGGGCCGCCGTGTAAACCATGGTCTCGCCGAAGTTGAAGAACCCCTTGGTGGCCGGAGTCTCCACGGCTATAATGGAGGTCGCCGCGAAGACAAGCGCTGTGAAGACGGCTACTGCCACAGCTCGCCTAGCCACCTCGGCCCTCGCCGCAGCTCCGGCTCCAGCCATGACGACACCCCTTCGTGGAGGATATTTAGACACTGTATTTAACGCCTGGCTTAACGAGTGATCAAAATTTAAATCCCAGAGCTTAAAGATGCAGGCGGGGGATATGGGTGGGAGAGCAGGTGGTTAAGGCCTACGTACTGCTGACCGTTGAGATAGGCAAGGAGTACGACATAGCCAGGGAGATAAGGAACCTGGATGTCAACGCGAAGATAGACGCCGACGTCGTCTACGGAGAGTACGACCTCGTGATAAGGCTGGAGGCCGAGAACCTAAAGGCCGTAGACAAAGTGGTGACGAAGATAAGGAGCATGCCGGGTGTGCTGAAGACCGTCACGCTGATAGCATCATAGTGGCTGCGCAACACTAATAACGATTAATACTTATAGTGAAGTTCGGGCCGATGAAGACAACCACCGGTCCGAGCAGAAGGGTTGAACCCATGAGGGAAGGTCGGCGTCGCGGAGGCCTCCCCTTTTTCATAGGCATCGACCTGGCCGGCTCTCCCCTCAGGAAAACCGGTGTAGCCGTTCTGGCCGGCGAGGCTCCCTGCACCCTAGCCGAACTCGCTGTGCTCCGCGCCGACGAGGAGATCCTCTCGACGGTGAGACGCTACAGGCCCGGCGTGGTAGCCATAGACGCTCCCCTCACCCCTAGTAGCAGGGGGTACAGGAGGGTGGACGTCGAGGCCAAGAGGCTGGGCTTCAGGCTCCTCCCGCCCTCCTGGAGGGGCATGAGGATGCTCACGGAGAGGGGGATGAGGCTTGCCGAGATCCTCGAAAAGGAGGGGTACACCGTTGTCGAAACCCACCCGAGAAGCGCCCTGATCAGTGCCGGCTGCCAGCCGGAAGGGTGGACCGAATGCATAGAGTGGTGCGTGCACACTGTACCCAGGGCCCTGGCGGAGACCCACCTGGTCGACGCCCTCGTATCGGCGTGCGTGGCGTACCAGTATCACCGGGGCGTGGCGCGGGTAGTGTCTGCTGAGGACGGCGAGATAGTACTCCTCAGCCCTTGGAGCCGCGGATCTCCTCCCTGAGCATCCTCAGCATGGGTATGGCCTCCAGCTTCTCGGTGCTCAGCCGGTCCCAGAGGATCCCGGGAGGACGGGGAGGCCTGGACCCCACCTCTATGACCCTCCTCGGCGTCACTATGATGTCGATGGCCACGTCGTGAGGCTCCACCGGTATCTCGGGGACCAGCTGGACCTCGTGCACCGTGGTTATTATCGGGGTTTCCTCACCCACGAGGCCCAGCTCCCTGAGGATCCCGTACTCCAGCTCGGCGTAGCCCTCACCCTTACCTATCCTGGCGCCCGTCCTCGGCGAAACGGCCACGGAACCCGTCACCACAAGGTCTATGGAGCCCAGCCTGGCCAGGCTCCGGGGCGTGGGGAGCTTCTCGCCTAGCCTGAAGGCGCCGCGAATGGTGGAAGCCTCCCCGAGGAGCCGGTAGGGTATCCTCCCCGGGTCTAGGAGCAGGAAGCCCTCCCTGAGCCTGGGAGTGGCCACCAGGAGTCTCTTACCCTGGAGCAGGGCCTCCATCCTTAGCCAGCGCTGGGGGCTGTCTGGATTTGCCTTCACAACCTCGGCGCTTCTGAAGACCCTCAGGCTGGCGGCCCTCCTGGCGGCGTCCTCGGCCCCCACGAAGTTGGGTATCCTCCCGTACACTGGGCGCGGAAACCTGGCTATGTTCCGCTCTTCCATGAGCCGCCATATCCTCTCCCTTATCCTGGCCTTCACATCACCCTCCATCCTCCACCACCCGCTGCTCGGGGCGTGCATCCAGCCCTCCTAATAGCCTCAGCCACCCTCCTTTCAGCCCACCGCTCGAGGACCGCGGGGACGAGGAACCCGAGAACCCTGTGGAGCAGCCCCGGCCTCAGAGGAGCGCCAGCGGCTGCCGGGTGGCCGCCTCCCCCCAGCTCTACTGCTATCCTCCTCACATCAACCCTCCTAGACCGCAGCGACACCGAGCGGAAGCCCCTAGTTATGGCTACCACGTCGGCCCCCGTCTTGGAGAGGATATAGGAGGCCAGGAGGCTGTTATTGGGCGGGCCCCTGTGCCTGGCCAGGAAGGCTACACGGCACCCGTCCACGTCAAGCACCCTTACGTGGGATAACGCGTTGTTGTACCCCTCCAGCTCCCGGTCCACGTAGTCCTCCAGGGCCTCCTGGAGCTGATCGCTCCAAAGGATCCCGCGAGCCATCTGTTCGAGGAGGCTCCGCTTCCACCTGTAGCCCCGCCCACCCCTATACCTGCCAACGATGCGGAACAGCTTGCCAGCTAAGGGGTGATCCCATCTCCACAGGTCGGCCGCGCAGGTCGCGGCCACCAGCTCCTCCACCAGCTCGTCGCCGCCGCCAAGGTACTTGGCCACGACGCCTGCGCCACAGGTGGACCGGTCTACGTAGAGCTCCACGCCAGCGCTCCGCAGCCTCTCCACCCACTCCTCCTCCCAGACGTGGTGGTCGAACCACAGGATCCTGGCGCCGCGTCTGGCCATAGTGCTGGCGTGTCTGGCTATCTTGTCCACGGTGTCGCTGTTGACGCCCAGGTCGCTAATCGAGATCTCCACGCCCTGGCCAGCCCAGCGGGCCAGGTCCTTCATTAGGCTGGGCAACGCGTCGGGCTCCACGAAGAATATCCTGGCTTCGGCGGGGTCGCAGCCGCGGAGCCTGCAGTACACTGCACCCGCAGCCACTCCGTCGAGATCCGTGTGCGTCACGATGACGTGTTCCGCCATCCCTCTCCGCACCCACTCGCAGTGAATCATCTAACTTCGGCTTCCAGGCTTATTTAACTATGCCTCAGGCGGAACCCAAATAGCCGGGCTGGCCAATGTATTCATCGCGTGGTCGCGGTGCGCGTGGTTAGACCCAAGCTTTCCAAGCTCCTATCGTTCATCGAGGAGAAAGGCCTTGATGGAGCCGTGGTTGTGGGAATCAGCAACGTGCAGTACTTCACCGGGTTCAGGGGCGGGGGCGCCATACTGGTGGCTTCTAGGGAGGGTGCCACGCTCCTGGTGCCCCAGCTGGAGTACAGCAAGGCCTCCGCGGACGCGGTGGGCGTGGAGGTCAGGCCCTACTACAGGTATCCCGTCCCCGGGATAACCATGCCCGGCCTAATAGAGGGCACATGGCTCGACGCCGTGGCCAAGGTGGTGGAGGAGTATGGGCTGTCGAGACTGGGCGCCAACATCTCCTCGATACCTTACGGGGAGGCGGCGAAGCTTAAGGAGAAGCTGGGCGACAGGCTGGCCCTTGACCTGTCCAGCGACATCTCCAGGATGAGGAGCATCAAGGAAGACGACGAGGTGGAGGCCATGGTAGCTGCGGCGAGGGTGGCGGAAGCAGGGCTTAGGGCTGCCGTCGACGCCCTGGCCGAGGGTATGGGTGAGGTTGAGCTGGCAGGCGTGGTGGAGGAGGCTATGAGGAGGGCGGGCGCCGAGGAGTACTCGTTCCCAACCATAGTGGCCTTCGAGGAGAACGCAGCCTACCCACACACAAGCCCCACAGGGAGGAGGCTCGGGAAAGGCGAGGTGGTGCTCATAGACCTGGGGGCCAGGCTCCACGGCTACTGTAGCGACATAACCAGGACCATGGCCTTCGGCCAGCTGCCGGAGCGGAGCCGCGAGATCGCTGAGGCCGTGCTGGAAGCCCAGCTCGCCGGGATAGACGCCATAGCTCCCGGCGTCAAGGCCGAGGAGCCCGACGCCGCCGCCCGCAGCATCCTGGAGAAGAGGGGCCTGGCCAAGTACTTCATCCACAGTCTGGGCCACGGGGTGGGGATAGACGTGCATGAGGCGCCCAGGCTCAGCAGGGCGTCGGAGGAGGAGCTGGAGCCGGGAATGGTGGTGACCGTGGAGCCCGGCGTCTACGTGGCTGGCGCGGTGGGCGTGAGGATAGAGGACATGGTGCTGGTCACCAAGAAGGGGAGGAGGTTGCTCACTAGTTTCGAGAGAAACCTGTTCTAGCCAGCCCTCTTCACGGCCTCCAACGCCTTTCTCCAGTACTCCTCGTCGAATCCAACCACCAGGCTCCTTATCCTCGTTATCCTGTCAAACCCTATCTCAGGCATCCCTCCCGAGGCGTCGGAGAACCTGGAGCCGCATGTCTCCGCGAAGCCCAGAGGCGCTGCCACGTCAACGCTCCTGAGCTTGGCTCTGGCATCTATGAAGACCTCCGCCCTGCCCAGGGCCGTGTAAACTATCTCGAGGGCGGCGCTGCCCAGGCTCCTCACGGGCCCGGTGTGCCCCGTCAGGTCCCGGTAGTTCTTGACCGCCAGTGCCCCGGCAAAGTCCTCGAAGTAGGCGAGGACCGCTGGGAACGGCTTCTCGGGCCTCCTGACCCTGGAGCCGCCCTCCCAGCAGCCGGTGTCCCGATCGAAGCTGTAAACGGGGCCCTGGAATATGGGGGCTACGGCCCCGGCCACTATCCCCGAGATCCCGGGGCCTCTGGAGGGGTTGGCCACGGCTATGCTCACACTGCACCATGGGATACCTGCCAGGTAGTTCTTGCTCCCGTCCAGGGGATCCACTATGAAGACCAGGCGCCCCTCTCCTATCCTGACGACGCCCCTCTCCTCGGTGACCATGACTCCGCCCAGTCCCTCGCTTCTCAGGAGCTCCAGGATGAGGCCCTCAGCATCCCAGTCGGCCAGAACCGTGTCTGTGTTCTGGGCCTCGCTCACGGGCCTGGAGGCCTCGGCTGTGCCCCACATGTCCCTGAGGAGGCCAGCGGCCTCGCCCGCTATCCTCACAACTATTCTTCTGAGTTCCTCCGGGCCCAAGGGGCGTCACCCGACGTATATGGGGTCGAAGAGGGTTCGGGCCGACGCGTACCTCTCTATGTAGGAGGCTGTGAGCTTGGCAGCCTCCACCACGAGGCTCTTGGAGACTCCCGGCACGCCGGCCGAGACCACTAGAACCCTCCTGGTGTCCTCCCTAATCATGGTTTCCCTGCTGTCCCTGTGTGGGTAGATGTGGAGTATCCTCCCCTCGGCGTCGGCCAGCACCACTTCGCCGCCTTCCAGCTCCTCGGGCTCGCCGCCTATGGGGTTGAACCTCTCGCCGCGCCTGGCGTAGCGCAGGGTGAGGGGAGGGGTCAGGCGGTCCATGTCGTAGAGCCCTATAGGGACTAGGGTCTCCACGCTGGCGAAATTGCCGGAGTCCACCACGTTGTTTATGTGGGGGAACCTGCCGCGCCTCAGCAGCCTCCTTACCAGGGCCTCGCTGCTGGGCCTGGTCTTGGTGGGGTCTATCCCCAGCCTCCACATGAAGTCCCTGTAGGCCCTGACCACGGGGTGCTCCCGCAGCGACTCTAGTGTGTACCTCGACCTGGCCTCCTCGACTAGCCTCTCCCCGTGCTCCGAGAGGCCCTCAGCCTCTTTGGAGACCGTGACTCCTTCAAGAACCGTGTAGGCCACATGTACGCCCAGCCTGGCGACCTCCGGTTCTAGGGCAATAAGCCTCTCCCAGTCCAACCACAGGCACCCCGAAACACAGTGTAATTCCGGGTAAAGTGTTTTGAGCCTGGAGCACCACATAGTTCCCAGAGGCTTGGAGGACGAGCCCCATGGTGTCGGTGGCCCTTTCAGCCTACAGCGGCGAGCCCCCTGAGGGGGCCGTAAGGGAGGCGGAGAGGTTTGTGGATGAGCTGGCGGCATCGGGCCGTAGGCCCGTGTTCTTCCTGGGAGGCTACCGGGGTCTCATGAAGGTGGCTGCCGACCTCCTCCTGGAAGCTGGCTTCACCGTGGTCTTCGTGATCCCGGTGGAGTACGAGGAGCTGGAGCACCCGTCGAAGGGGATCGTGGTGCGGACCGGGATGAGCTTCAAAGGCAGGAATACCGTAATGGTTAGAAGCGGCGACGCACTGGTAGCGCTGGGCGGGGGCGCGGGGACCATCATGGAGATCTTCGCCGCCTACGGCGAGGGGAGGAGAGTGTTCCTCCTAACAGGTCACGGCCTGCCAAGCGACAGGCTGGCGGAAGCCTACCCTGAGGGCAGGATATCGCGCGAGGCGCCGCCCCTGATCTCGTATCACCGGGACGGCCGGAGCCTCGCCAAGGCCTTGGTGAACCACCTGGACAGCCTCCAACCATAGGTGAGGGGCGTGGCTTTTTGACCCCGGGTGGGCCGAGTGTCGCCGTGGTGCTGGCCGGAGGGCTTTCAAGGAGGTTCGGGAGGCCTAAGCCTCTCTTTAGCCCAGGCCATGGAACAGTTGTTGGATGGATAGCTGCCACGCTCAGGGGGTTGGGCTTAAGGGTTTACGTCTCGGCTCCCGACCAGGTTTTCGGCGAAGTCCTACGCGTAGCGGCTGGCCCCCTCACAGGACTGCTTGTCGACGAGGAGCTTCCCTGCGGCGGCCCCGCCAGGGCCATGGCCACGGCGCTGAGACTCGGCGAGGACACATACCTCTTCGTGCCCGGCGATATGCCCTGGTTCTCCCGCGACATGGCTTCGAAGCTTCTGCAGCTCTCGGCCCAAGAAGTATACTCCTCGACAGTCCCTGCGTGGCGGAACGGACACCTAGAGACCCTGCTCACCGTTGTGGGAGTTGAGGGTCTGAAAGCCCTCCGGACGGCGTGCACCGCTAAAGGCGCTGCCAAGGCCAGGCCCAGCGACGCGCTGAGGGCTTCCAGGAGGATCAGGGTGCTCCCGGCATCCCTCCTGCTCCACGGCTCCCTCGACGATAGGCCCCTGCTCCACATAAACACGCCTGAAGACTACCCGTACCCCTCCCCGAGGGGGGAGAGAGGCCCGCTGATGGGGCCCCTAGACATCGACAATACTGAGGCGAGCAGAACCTATCTTGAGGCGCTGAACTCCGCTGCCAGCGATCCGCGGCGCGCGGCCAGGCTGTTCGAGGAGGAGGCTGAACTTCTCCTGGAGGCCGGGCTACACTTCCTGGCAGCCCAGGCATACCGGGACGCGTACTACGTTGCGATGTCGGCTGAACTGCCCGACGCGGCCAGGCTGGCCGCGTTGTCCGGGAAGATCTATGATACACTGGAACAGGGTGGGGTCAAGCTATGGTAGTCCTCTAGCCTCGGGCCAGCCCGCCCAGGCCTAGGACAAGTATCAACGCCAAGCTCACCAGCACGAACTCCCAAACCGAGATCAGGGCTCTGAAGTAGAGGAACAGGACGGCTAGGATAAGGATGGCTGCCGGAACCACCATGAGCCTGTCCCGCTTGGGGCCCAGGAGTATGAAGGCTATGGCCAGCAGGATCACGAGTTCCAGCATAGGGCTCCCTCAGACCGGGAGATATATTCGGCACCACCAATAAAAACCCGCGGGGCTCGGAGGGTGTACCTAAGGATACGGCACGGCCGGGTTGAGGCTCTCGCCAACGCGTTGCTACCCCTCGGCGTGGAGGGGGCTAAGAGGATAGAGAGGGGCGATCCCCAGTTTCACGCTGTCTCGAAGCTGGCCAGGGCCCTGGGCGACCCTGCCTTGGCCGCAGTGCTGGTTGTGGCCAACGCACTGGTCAGCTATAGGCTCACCCTTCCCGGGGAGGAGTACTGGGCGGAGTTCGCCGAGGCTGCCGCGAAGATATACGCTTCCGGCAGGCCCGGGCTCTACGGCTTCTTCTCCAGCTTCCTCCGGTCCTGCAGGGGCAACAGGCGGCTAGTGGATCAGAAGCTCGCCAGGATCAAGAAGCTTGAGGACTCGGGATTCCCTCGTCTCCTGGAGGAAAGCTTCCACCACTACGCGACGCCGGGCGGGCTCCTTGAACTCTGGGGGCGGCTAGCCAGTCTCTTCGGAAGCAGGGAGGCAAAGACCGTGGTCTTCGCGGTAAAGATGTTCTACTATGTGGCGTTAACCGTGGAGCCCGGCTTAACGGCGCCTGAGGAGATACTGATACCGGTGGACCTCAGAGTGGCGCTCCTCGCGGCAACCAGCGGTATAGTAGCTGATGGGGGTTGGCGGGAGACGTGGCACCGCGGCTATGGCCGGGAGAAACAGGTGGTTCTCGAGGCGTGGCGCCTAGTTTCCGCGTCGTCCCGTATACCTCTCCTCCACCTGGACGCCGTGATATGGTTAGCTGGCCGGGCGGCGAGAGAGGCTGGGTACAAGGGCCGCGAGGCCAGGAGAAGAGCTGTGGCTCTCCTCTCCAAGTACTCGGAGAATACAGTAAAGCGGGCCGTCCTGGAAAGGGTTGCACAGGAGCTCTTCGCCCTCTTGGACTAGCCTGTCATGTAGACTATGCCATCCGCCCAGGCCACATCACCCGAGTCCAGGCTGACCACACCCCTATCCGTTGACACCTTTAGCCTCCCCCTATCATCTATGCCCTCAGCCACACCCTCCAGCGTCTCGCCGTTCAGACGGATCCTCACCCTCCTCCCTCTGAGGATGTCGTATGATGATAGGGCCTCGAGCGCGGGGCCGCAGTCCTCGAAACAGCCGAGGATACGGGTAGCCAGCCTGGGGAGGATCAGTGCTAGAAGCGTGGCTCTAGGGGCCCGGAACCCCAGCTCGTCCGCAAGGGATGTGGCCATACTCCTCAGCTCTTTAGGCATCTGGGAGGCCGGGTTATTGACGTTGAGGCCAACGCCCACGTAGACCTCCAGCTCCTCGGGGCCCACCACGTTCTCCACCAGTATGCCTCCCAGCTTCCTCCCGCTGACGATGAGGTCGTTGGGCCACTTGACCCCTACGGCGAGCCCTGTAAACGCGTCTAGGATCTCTGCCACCGCCAGGCCTGCCGCCAGGGACACCGGGGGTAGCTCTCCTCTTGGGAGCCGGATGCCCAGGGTGAACCAGAGGCCTCCGGGCGGGCTGGTCCAGGTTCTGCCCAGTCTGCCCCTACCCCGTGACTGTTTCTCCGCTACTACGAGCACGTATCTCATCCCAGGTTTCAGGGCCCATCTTGCATCGTCCATGGTTGAGCCCGTCTCCCCGAGCATCGCCACGTTGCCCTCTCCGCCTAGAACGTTTTCGAGGAGCACATTGATCTGGCGGGCCAGGAGGAGCGGCTCATCCACTGTTGCCACTGCCCAGCAATCGTCCTCCTTGGCTACGGCCAGCCCTGCGGGTCTCAAGGGTTCTAGGAGACCCCTAAGCCTGTCCGGGGGGTTGCAGAGTGTTTGTCCGGAGGCCAGTGTTTGTAGCGGGGAAACCAATTTCGACACCTGCCATATACTGTTTACAGCCATTGTCTTAGCCAATACTCATAAATATATGGTCACCGGTGACCCCTCTCCACGGCCCGATATAAGTGTGGATCCGAGGAAGACGCCATGCCCGAGAAGCTGCTTATAGCCACACGGGGAGAAATAGCGGTCAGGATAATCAGGGCTGCAAGGGAGCTAGGAATACCCACAGCCACCGTCTACACTGAGGACGATCGCGACTCGCTCCACGTGCTCCTCGCCGACGAGGCCTACCCCGTGTCCAGCTACCTCTCCATAAGCGACGTGGTTGAGGCCGGGCTGAGGAGCGGCTCCACACTGGTGCACCCCGGCTACGGCTTCCTGGCCGAGAGCCCCGAGTTCGCCGAGGCCGTGGAGCGGGCGGGGATGGTCTTCGTGGGACCCAGCCCGCGTGTCATGAGGCTGGCTGGCGACAAGGTGGAGGCCAAGAAGGCGGCTGAGGCTGCGGGGATAGAGGTGCTTCCCTGGAGCAGGAGGCCCATAATGGACGCCGAGGACGCCGTGGAGATCGCTAAGAAGCTTGGGTTCCCCGTGATGGTGAAGGCCGTGGCTGGGGGCGGCGGCATGGGCATGAGGGTTGCCAGAACACCTGAGGAGCTGGCCAGGATGGTGGAGCACGCCATGATCGAGGCCGAGAGGGCCTTCGGCAATCCTCTCGTCTACGTCGAGAAGTACCTGGAGAGTCCCAGGCACATCGAGGTCCAGGTCCTGGGCGACGAGGCAGGAGGCCTGGTCCATCTGTACGAGAGAGAGTGCAGCGTCCAGAGGAGGTACCAGAAGATAGTGGAGGAGGCGCCCAGCCCCGCCCTGACGCCCAGGGAGAGGGAGGAGTTGGCCGAGAAGGCCGTGAGGCTGGCCGAGAGGATCGGCTACACCAACGCCGGCACCGTGGAGTTCCTCTACAAGGACGGCGAGTTCTACTTCACAGAGATAAACGCTAGGCTACAGGTGGAGCACGGCGTAACCGAGCTGATAACCGGCGTGGACATAGTGAAGACGCAGATCCTGGTGGCCATGGGGAGGGAGCTTCCCTTCGACCAGAGGGACGTGAAGACGAAGGGGTGGGCCTTCGAGGCAAGGATATACGCCGAGAACCCCTTCGAGGGGTTCCAGGCCTCGCCGGGCAGGATAACCTTCTATCACGAGCCCGGAGGCCCCTGGATAAGAGTCGACACAGGGGTCTACGCGGGGTACACGGTCAACCCCCACTACAACACGCTTCTCCTGAAGGTCCTAGCCTGGGGGCCCAGCAGGGCGGAGGCCCTGGCCAGGATGAGGAGGGCCTTGGCCGAAACAGTGGTGGGCGGCGTCGACACCAATATAGAGCTGCTGAGGGAGGTTCTGGCAGACCCGGATTTCGAGGCAGGCAGGGCCTATGTCGGCATGGTGGAGGAGAGGCTTGACCGTTATAGGAGGGCTGTGGAGAGGAGGCTTATAGTGAGGGCCGTAGCCGCTGCGCTGGCCTCGCGCACACCCACCCATGGCGGGCGGAGGCTCCGCGAGAAGGGCGTTGCTCCCATCTGGAAGTACTCGCCCCTCCTAAACATGTTTATGCAGGGTGACGGTGTTGAGGAATATTGAGGTCAGGATACGTGGCTCCGACGCGACGGTCGAGATAGTGTCGGATGGCTCCTCCTACAGAGTGAGGACGTCCCAGGGTGAGTACGAGGCCAGGGTGGAGGCCCTCGACGAATCCACCTACCTGGTGGAGGTGGGCGGCGAGAGGCTCGTCGTCAAGAGGGGGCCGGAGGGCCTCGTTTTCGTGGGCGGGGAGCCCGTGGTTCTTGACGGCGTGTCTGTCAAGCCTAAGCTTCCCTCGGCTGGGGTCGAGGCGCCCAGGCGCGGAGCAGAGGGCGGAGGAGGCGGCGACCCCAGGGTGTATAGGTCCGGAATAGCTGGCAGGATAGTGGAGGTCAGGGTGAGGGAGGGTCAGAGGGTTGAGAGGGGCGACGTGCTGTTCCTCATGGAGTCGATGAAGATGATCAACGAGGTCAGATCTGACAGAAGCGGTGTTGTGGAAAAAGTGCTGGTGAAGGAGGGGGACTCGGTTAGGAGGGGCGACGTCCTCCTGGTTTTCTCCCAGGGCTAGAGCGGAATGTTCCCGTGCTTCTTGGGGACTAGGGTTATCTTCTTAGTCCTCAGAGCCTCCAGCGCCGCCGCCAGCCTGGCCCTGGTCTCGCGCGGCTCTATAACGTCGTCCACCAGGCCCAGCTCAGCCGCCCTGTAGGGGTTGGCGAAGAGGCTCCTGTACTCCTCTAGCTTCTCACGGTACAGCTTCTCGGGGTCCTCGGCTTTGGCCAGCTCCTTCCTGTAGAGTATCCTGACGGCACCCTCGGGCCCCATGACGGCCACCTCGGCGGTGGGCCAGGCGTAGACTATGTCGGCGCCGAGGGACTTAGAGCCCATCGAGATGTATGCGCCGCCGTAGGCCTTCCTCAGTATCACTGTTATCTTGGGCACGCTGGCCTCGGCGTAGGCGTAGAGCATCTTGGCCCCGTGCCTGATTATGCCTCCGTGCTCTTGGTCTACCCCTGGCAGGTATCCGGGCACGTCTACGAACGTTATTATGGGCAGGTTGAAGGAGTCGCAGAACCTGACGAACCTGGCTGCCTTGTCGGAGGCGTCGATATCTATGGTGCCCGCCAGGTGCTGGGGCTGGTTAGCCACCACACAGACGGAGTGTCCGTCGAGCCTGGCGAAGCCTACTACCATGTTGGGGGCGAAGTCGCGGTGGACCTCGAGGAACTCGCCGCCGTCGAAGACCCTCAGTATGACCTCCCTCACATCGTAGGGCTTCATGGGGTCTGTGGGCACGAGGGTGTCCAGCTCGGGATCCGCCCTATCGGGCGGATCACCGGTCTTAAGCCTTGGCGGCTCCTGGAGATAGTTGGAGGGCAGGTAGGAGAGGAGTAGCCGTGTCAGCTGGAAAAGGTCGTCCTCGGAGTCGGCGATGAAGTGGGCTACACCGCTCCTCGACACGTGGATCTCCGCTCCACCCAGCTCCTCGAAGCTCACCTCCTCTCCAGTCGCCGCCTTCACCACGTTGGGGCCCGTGATGAAGAGGTAGGAGATCCTGCGGGTCATGAGGGTGAAGTCCATGAGAGCTGGCGCGTATGCCGCGCCGCCAGCGCAGGGGCCCAGTATGAGGGCGAGCTGGGGCACCACGCCGCTGGCCCTCACTATGGCGCTGAAGACGCGGCCGAACCCGTCTAGGCTGGCTACTCCCTCCTGAATCCTGGCCCCGCCTGAGTCGAACATGCCTATGAGGGGCGCCCCCGTCCTATGGGCCATGTTGATGACCTGCACTATCTTCTTGGCATGCATCTCGCCGAGGCTGCCGCCCATCACCGTGAAGTCCTGGGAGAACACGTAGACCTTCCTGCCGTCTATCCTGCCGAAGCCTGCGACGACGCCGTCGCCCAGGTACTTGACCCTGTCCAGGCCGAAGTGGGTGGAGCGGTGGGTGACCAGGGTTCCGAGCTCGTTGAAGCTGCCGGGATCCAGGAGCCTCTCCAGCCTCTCCCTTGCTGTGAGTTTGCCCTTCCTGTGCTGCGCCTCTATTCTCTCCCTGCCGCCCCCCAGCCTGGCCTTCTCCTTGAGACGCCTAAGCTCCTCTAGGAGCTGCTCCATGTCCCTGCCTTCCATGGCGCTACACTCTCCTAGCAGCGCCCCTGCCGAGCCTCTCGTGGGCCTGGGCCAGGTGGCCCGCCGCCAGGGCCGCCAGGAGGTTGAGCTCGCCTGCCAGGACGGCGGCCGCTATGATCTCGGCGAACTTCTTGGCGTTGCTTCCGGGCGGGTCTCCTCCCCCGGCTACTCCCAGTATGCTCAGAGCCTCCCGCTGGGTTGGGAGGCGTGTACCTCCGCCCACGGTGCCCACCTCGAGGCTGGTGAGGGTGACCGATATGTAGAGGTCGCCTTCCCCTGTGAGCTCCGTCCACGTGTACCCCATGCTACTCTCCACCACCTGGGCGGCGTCCTGCCCTGTTGCCAGGAATATGGCTGCCACTATGTTGGCATAGTGGGCGTTGTATGAGAGACTCCCGGCCCTAGCAGAGCCCAGCAGGTTTTTCCTGATGTTGACCTCATGGATCAGCTCCGGCTTGGCCTTGAGCACCTTCTCGGCGACGTCCCTCTTGATCACCGCTTCCGCGACGACGGTTTTGCCCCTCCCGTGGAGTGCGTTGATATATGCTGGCTTCTTGTCGACGCACATGTTCCCGCTCAGGGCCACGCAGCGGGCTGTGCCTGGAAACCTCTCCTCTATGTAGCGGCACGCCCTGTCGGTGGCTATGGTGGCCATGTTCATGCCCATGGCGTCGCCCGTGAAGTATACGAAACGAAGCCACACGTTGTTGCCCACCACATAGGGCTCCACCCTGAGCAACTTGCCGTGCCTCGTGGTGCTCTCAGCCTCCCTCTTGACCTCGTCGAAGTGCTCCTCAACCCACCTAGCCAGCTTAACAGCGGTATCCACGTCAGGGGTCCAGAAGACGGGGGCCCTAGCCATGCCGTCCGCCACTATCCTCACCCTGGCACCGCCGCTAAGTGTGACAGCCCTGCAACCCCTGTTGATGCTGGCCACCAGGGCGCCCTCGGTGGTGGCTAGGGGTATGAAGTATTCTCCGTGCGCGTACTCGCCTTGGACCAGGAGCGGACCAGCGACTCCTACGGGGATCTGGACGGCGCCTATAGGGTTCTCGATGTTCCTACCAACTAGCTCGTCAAAGTCAAGGATGGTTGAAGCCAAGCTCGTGAGATGCACGTTGAGCCTCTTCTCCAAGGCTCTGCGGCGCACCAGTGTTGCCAAGTTGCTGCTGCCGCCCACGTGTTTCTCCACCTGGTGGAGCTTGACCTCTCCCCGGGCCACCTTCTCGGCCAGCTCCTCCACCACCTTGGATAGCTGGGGCTCCAAAACCCGTTCACCCTAACCTCTAGTCTCATATACGAGAATATGGGGTTAAAGAATGGTCTGGACCTAGTACTCCATGGATGGGCGGAACTTTACCCCGTAGTAGATGACGCCGTGCTCACCGTCCTCCTGCACCCTCCTCAGCACAGCCTCGACCTTCATGCCCGTCCTAACCTCGTGGGGCATGACGTCTGTTAGAGGCGCCACGACCCTGACCCCGTTCTCCAGCTCGACGAGCCCCAGTATCAGGGGCGCGTATTTCCTGAAGCCGTCCGGCACCGTGTAGATCACGGTGTAGGAGAGGACTCGGCCCCTCCTGGGCAGCTCCACCTCCTCAGTCTCCCTGTGGCCGCAGTAGGGGCAGACGGGCTTCGGCGGATAGGATATCTTGCCGCAGGACTTGCAGCGGGAACCCACGAGCCTGTAGTGGGAGGCCCTCTCCCTCCAGAACCTGGGTATGGAGAGTTTCACTTCACCTTCACCTCCTAAGCACAACCACACTTATTGTTGCACCATGACCTCCAATGTTCTCTGCCAGCCCAACCTCAGGGTTCGACGCCTTGACGCCCGGGAAGTCCCCCCTCAGCTGCATGGCTATCTCCGCTATCTGGTAGACACCGGTAGCTCCCACAGGGTGTCCCCTTGCCTTGAGCCCGCCGCTCAGGTTGACCTCGGGCCTGTCGCCAGGCCTGAACCTCCCCTCTGCAACCAGCTTGGCTGCCTCGCCCCTTCCCGCCAGGCCGAGGGCCTCCAGTGACAGTAGGCCTGTTATGGTGAAGGCGTCGTGGACCTCAACCACATCTATGTCCCCGGCCTCCACGCCAGCCATCCTGTAGGCCTTCTCGGCGGCGAGCCTGGCGGCAGCTAGGTCGTCGAGTTCCAGGCGCGTGGAGAGATCCACGCTATCGGTGGCCAGGCCCACTCCAGCCACCCTAACTGGGGTGTCGGTAAGCTTCCTGGCTACCTCCTCACTAGCTATCATGACTGCCGCCGCGCCGTCGCCCATGGGGCTACTGTCCAGCAGGGTTATGGGGTCAGCCACCACCATGGCGTTGAGCACCTGCTCCACCGTTATCTTGAAGCGAAGCTGGGCGAAGGGGTTCTGAGACGCGTTCTCGTGCATCAGCACGGGCCACGCCGCCATCTCCTCTCTGGAGACCCTGTACTTCTCCATGTAGTACCTCATGAGGAGAGCGTTGAGCCCAGTGAAGCTGGCGCCGTAGAACAGCTCGTATTCTGCATCAGCCGCCTGCGCAAGGGCCCTGGTGACCGTGGCGGTTATGTGCTCCGTCATCTTCTCCACGCCGGCCACTAGGACGACGTCGAACATGCCGGAGGCCACCATATTGTAGGCCGCAAAGAATGCCGCGCCCCCGCTGCCGCAGGCCGCCTCAACCTTGAAGGCCGGTATACCCCTGAGGCCCGCGCTGTCGGCGAGGAGCGCTCCCAGGCTGTCCTGCTCCCCCATGCTGCTGCTAAGCATGTTGCCCACCACGAGGGCCTGGGGTTTCTCCCCCTTGGCGTCGTCTATGGCCTGGAGGGTTGCTTCGGCGAAGAGGTCCCTCATGCTCCTCTTATAGTGTCTCCCTATGCTGGTCATCCCGACTCCTACAACGTAAACCTTCCTCACGGCCCAGCACCTCACGCGGTTATCCTCCTGATTATGCCGCGGAACCTGGAGTATAGTGAGTAGTCGATGTAGATCTTCCTCCTGATGTAGTCCTCCACCGTGGGCGCCAGCGGCTTCTTCTCCTCGATCTTGTCGGTCACCACTAGACTGTAGGCGTCGCTGCCAGCGCCGCTGCCGAAGGGTGCGACCAATATCCTCTGGCCCGGCCTGGCCTGGTCCAGGACCTTTGCAAGACCTATGAAGGCGGAGCCGTTGTAGGTGTTACCTATCCAGGGGGTTACGAGGCCCGGCATGACCTTCTCCTTTGGGAAGCCCAGCTTTTTGCCCACCCTGAGGGGGAACTTGCCGTTGGGCTGGTGGAAGACTGCGTAGTCGAAGTCCTCGGGACCCAAGCCTAGTTCCTCGAAGAGGCCCTTCACAGCGCTGATGATGTGGTGGAAATAGGCTGGTTCGCCGGTGAAGCCCTCGCCGTGGAGGGGGTAGGGGCTCAGGCCTCTGCGCCAGAAGTCGGGGGTGTCGGTGACGTAGGTGTATGATCCCTCGAAGTAGGCTACGCTCTCCTCCCGGGGCCCTACTATGAAGGCGGCTGCCCCAGAGGAGGCTGTGAACTCCAGCACGTCCCCGGGGTTGGCCTGGGCCGTGTCAGAGCCTATAGCCATGGCATACTTCATCATGCCCGAGGAGACGAGGCCTATGCTGGCCCTTAGCCCCTCGCTCCCGGCCCTGCAGGCGAACTCTAGGTCGGAGGCCATGGTGACCGGCGTTATGCCGAGGGCCTCGGCTATCACCGTGGCGCTGGGCTTTACCGCGTAGGGCTTGGACTCAGTGCCGAAGAAGACGGCCTTGATCTCGGCTGGGTCTACTTGGGCCCTCATGAGGGCATTCCTGGCGGCCTCCCAGCCTATGGTCAGCGCGTCCTCGTCGGGCCCGCCGACGGCCTTCTCGATGATGAACAGGTTTTGGGGCATGGATTTCTCGAAGCCCCAGACCCTGACAACCTCCTCGGCCTTCAACCTGTACCGGGGGACGTACGCTCCCCAGCCAACTATACCTGTCTTGGACTCGGGCCTCGTCATAGCTATGCGCCTCGGACTACACCCCCTACTGGCTGTTCCGCAAAATAAATTTAACCGCTGTCTAAATATGCTTAAGACAATTGTCTTACCCGATGCTTATTAGAGCCTCGCCACGATCCCCTAGCGAGGACCCATGACAATCCTATCCATGGGCATACCCTCGAAGAGGAGCGGCGTGTACTGGATACCCTTCTACAACATCGTGCTCGATAGTGGCAAGATGTTCAGCGTAGACGCCTACTTCCTAGGCTCACTCCACTTCATGAACCGGGGCCTGCTGGCCAGGAGGTTCGAGGATAAGCTGGCCAGCAACCTGGAGGTGTCGGCCGACGATAGGGTGCTTCAACCCCTAGTTGAGCCTCAGAGGGCTGTGGACCTCCTCTACGATGGGTACCTGAGAACGCTGGAGATGTACGAGGATCTCTACAGCCAGGTCAAAGACAAGATGAAGGCGTCGCCGCTGGGCTTCGTCAAGGCCCTTTTCCTGGGCTTCAAGGCCTTCGCCAAGGATGTGCCGGAGGCCGAGATGGTGGGGAAGCTGAGGGCAGCCCTCATACTCTACGAGGAGCTTCTTGGGAACTGGAGGGGCAGTGCGCCCCAGGTTAGGAGCCACGAGTTATTCTGGAAGCCCTACCTCATAGTCGAGGAGCAGGGTGGGTTGACCTTCCTTGACGCGTCGACGGAGGCCCCGAGGAAGGACAAGTTCTACACGGGCCTCTACGAGATGGATGAAGGCATGAAGGAAGCTGTAGGGCGCCTCATATTAGGGCTTGCATGAGGCTTGGCAGAAAACCCTTGGATTACGGCTTTTATTTCCGCCTTTAGAGGCTCTAAGTGTGCGCTCCCGCCGCGTAGATGGGCCTGCAGGGCGGTGGGTGCGACGCTCCGAGTCCGAGAAACGGGTTGTAGGCGGAGCCTATGGAGCCGAGGCGAATTACCAGTTGAAGTTATGGTAGGGAGGCGGTGCTAAAAACGGGTCTATTTCAGAGGCCAGCGCTCTGTCTAACCTTGTCGTACAGCCAACAGGCCACATAGTGGTCCTCCTCGACCTCGACGAGGGGCGGCACATGGACCGGGCAGAGGTTCTCCAGTGAAGCTTTTTCAGCCTCGTAGGGCAGGCATCTGGGGTGGAAGCGGCAGCCGGGCGGTATTAGTACGGCGCTGGGCACCTCTCCCTTGATGGGCACCTCCCTGAGCTTAGCCTTGTTGGAGGGATCAGGCTCGGGGATCGCGGCTATCAGGGCTTTGGTGTAGGGGTGTAGCGGGTTCTCTATGAGCTCCGTAGCCTTGGCTATCTCCACTATCTTGCCCAGGTACATGACGGCGATCCTGTCGCAGATGTACCTCGCGACGGCCAGGTCATGGGTGATGAATACGTAGGTCAGGTTCCTCGATTGTTTCAGCTCCATCATTAGTTCGAGGATCTCGGCCCTGATGGATACGTCGAGCATCGAGACCGGCTCGTCGGCGACTATGAGCTGGGGGTTTAGCATCATCGCTCTGGCTACAGCGACTCTCTGTCTCTGGCCTCCGCTTAGCTGGTGGGGGAATCTGTTCATGAAGTCCTCGGGGGGTATCAGCTTCACCGACTCCAGGGCCTTTATGACTTGTTCCTCCCTTTCGTCGGGGGTCTCGCCGACGCCGTGGACTAGTAGGGGCTCCTCGAGGATCTCCTTGATCTTGAATCTGGGGTTCAGGCTTCCGAAGGGGTCCTGGTATATCATCTGGAGCTCGCGGCGCAGTGGCTTCATCTTCTTGGGGGGGACAGCGGCTATGTCTACGATCTCGCCGTCGATGACGTCTACTCCCATGGCCTCCAGCTCGGCTATGGTTTCCTTGGCCGGCTTGTAGTAGACGTGTCCGGCGTAGATGTCGACAAGCCTGAGGATGGCCTTGCCCGTAGTGGTCTTACCGCAGCCCGACTCCCCTACGAGGCAGAATGTTTCGCCACGCCGTATTTCGAAGTCTATGCCGTCGACCGCGTGGACGTAGCGCCGCGGCTTCCTCCTTATAACATCGACGATGCTTCGTCTCAGCGGGAACCACACGGTGAGGTTCTCGACTTTGAGCACGGTATCGGGGGACATGTGTGCGGACATGGGTATCACCTCTTGGAGTGTAGCCAGCAGGCTACGTAGTGGTCTTTACCAACTTCCACCATCTCGGGTTCCTCCCTCATGCAGACGTCCATGGCGTAGGGGCATCTCGGGTAGAAGCGGCAGCCGGGCGGCGGCGACATCAGGTCGGGCGGTGTTCCAGGTATGTAGGCCAGCTTGTCTATGGGGCCTCTCAGCCTTGGGATGGCTTTGAGGAGGAGCTGGGTGTATGGGTGCTGGGGGTTGTTGAAGATCTCCGAGGACGGCCCTATCTCCACTATCTTGCCAGCATACATTATGGCCACCTTGTCGGCCAGCTCGGCGATGATGCTGAGGTCGTGGGTGATCAGTATGATGGAGCGCTTCTTCTTCCACTGGAGCTCCTTCATCAGGTTCAGGATCTGCGCCTGCACGACGACGTCCAGAGCGGTTGTGGGCTCGTCTGCTATCACTATGTCGGGGTCTAGGGCTAGAGCCATGGCTATGACTACCCTCTGCTTCTGGCCTCCGCTGAGCTCGTGGGGGTACCTCATGGCTATGGTGTCGTCTAGGCCTACCATGTTGAGGAGCTCTACAACCCTGTTCATGGCCTCTTCCTTGGTCATACCGGCGTGGAGGATGAGGGGCTCCGCTATCTGGTCGCCGACCCTGTGGACCGGTGTAAGGGCATTCATGGCTCCCTGGAACACCATGCTTATCTTGCGCCACCGGACCTTGGATCTGAGCTCCTCCTCGGCCATGTTGGCTATGTCGTAGGTTTCCCCAGCCTCGTCGTCGTGGAGGTAGATGTGGCCGCCAGCTATCCTGCCCGGAGAGGGCGGCATGCCCAGGAGGCTCCAGGCCACTGTGGACTTGCCACAGCCGCTCTCCCCGGCGAGGCCGAGAACTTCTCCCTTCTCCAGCGTGAAGCTTACGTCGTCGACGGCCTTGACCACTCCTCTGAGCGTGTAGTAGTATGTTTTCAGGTTCTTAACCTCGAGCAGGGGCATGTTTCACACCTCAAGCCCTCCTTCTCAGCCTGGGCTCGACTATGGTCTCTATGGCCATGCCTAGAAGCACGAAGGTGAGGGACATTAGGGACAGCAGGATGCCGGGTGGCATTATCCACCACCAGTACCATCCTGTGCCTCCGGCTTCGGCGATGGCGCTTCTCGCGTCGGCCAGTATCTTACCCCAGGTGGGCCACCCGTGCTCCAGGCCTATGACGCTGAGGCCAGCCTCGGCCAGCACTGCGCCGGGCACCGAGAATACCAGGGTGGCCATGGCGTATGGCAGAACCTGTGGCAGAATGTGGCGGAAGATTATTCTCCTGTTGCCGGCGCCGACGGCTCTGGCAGCCTCTATGTAGAGCTCCGACTTGATGCTGAGGGTCATGGACCTGATGATTATGGCTAGGCCTCCCCAGCCGAACACTATTAGGACCAGCATGATCACCGTCAGCCTCTGCTCCACAGGGGTGATGTTGACTAGAAGTATCAGGAATGGTAGCAGGGGCACATTGCCCATAACATCGATTATCCTCTGAAGAACCTCGTCTATCCAGCCGCCATAGTAGCCGCTAACTATGCCGACAAGCACGCCTATAGCGGTAGCAGCAACCGCCGTTACGAGGCCTACAGCGAGGGCCACGGGAAAGCCGTAGAGCAGTCCCTCGGCAAGATCTCTACCAGTAGTATCTGTCCCCATGAGGCCATATATGTTGCCTACAACTACTATGCGCACATCCTCGGCTGGTAGCTCGCCTTGAGCAAGCTGGCCCTGCCCATACCTGATTTTAAGGATAATGGTGTATGTTCCCTTGAAGGGTTGGTACTCCTCCCTTGTCTCGTTGACGAGCCGGCCGAAGAGGGCTCTTATCTCGTTGCCGGTGCTTACGGTTACACCGTATATCTTGACGTATTCAGTCTTGATTATATTGGAGTCTATCTCCAGGTAGTAGGGCTCATCCACATACTTGATCGTCTCATTGGCCTCCGTCCTGATAACGCTCTGCCCCACCTTTAATGTAACATTGTCAGGCCTCGTAACGTAAAGTTCCAGCACAGCGAATTTTTGCCCTTTATATCCCGGTATTTCAGGGAATCTGAGCCCCTTTATCCCTACAACGATCCTCTGCGGATAGTCGTTAACGTCGAGCACATATGTTGTCTCATACACGAAGGTTCGGCCCTGCTGCGCGTTGGACGGCTCGCTGAGATGCGTGTCGAAGTGGGGAGCGAGTTTTACGCCGAAAAACGACACCCATGAGGGGGGCGCGGCCTGGGGATTAGTTCTCCAGTACCTCGCGTCAGTCCATATGGTTCTATAGTTGGTTGGCATCACTATCAACGCGTAGAGCGATGTGGCTATGAATATCACCAGTAGCACTAGACCCACTTTTCCCGAGGTGTAGCTCCAGAGTTCGCGAAAGGATTTCCTCATATTCGCCATGAATTCTTCCAGCTTCATCCATACCTCACCCTGGGGTCAAGCAGTACATAGAGTACCTCTAGAATGAACCTAGCAATTATGTAGACCATGGTTAAAACGTAGGTCAGGCCCAGAATGGTGGGCACATCGCTTTCAAGGATTGCGGCATAGTATAGTGAGCCCATTCCAGGCCAGTCGAAGACGGACTCGGTGATTATGTAGCCTCCAATGGAGCTGGCAAGGGCCAGTATAACGGAGGTTATAACAGGGGGTGCAGCTGTACGTAGCACGTGTTTCCTCTGTATAAGCCGTTCGGGCAGGCCCTTCGCTTTTGCAACTGTTACGAAGTCCTCCCTCACTACCCTGAGAAGCATTGCTCTGACAGAGTAGAGCCAGCTTCCGAGCACCGTTATTATTATGGTTACGATGGGCAGCGTGGCATACCATAATATGTCTCTAAGATTGCCCAGGGGATCTTCGTTGAACTTCTTGAGGGCCGAGATGACGCCTCTGTAATTTGTCGGGAATATGCCGAGTTCGTAGCCAAAGAAGAATATGAACACCATGCCCAGCCACCATATCGGGATGGCGTTGGTGAGGGCCGCGTATGACACCGTCATCCTGTCTGCTAGGCTCCCATGCTTGTAGGCGATGTATGGTCCTAGGATAAGGGCTATAGCGGCGCACACGGCCTGGGCTATGGTGATCATCACGATCGTTCTTGGAAGGGCCAGTTTTATGGCCTCAGCCACGGACAGGGGTTTTGGCTTGCCCGCGACGTTAGCTACCTCGTCGCCCGTCACGTCGCCCAGGTCGAGCTTCAACGTGTTGATTGCTAGAGGGAGCATCCTGACATACCAGGGCTCGTCGAGCTTATAGGTCGCCCTCCTCTCCTGCCTGTACTCCTCGACGAGCCTGTCCACCTCGGCCTGGATTATGGCGTTGAAGCTGTTAGCGATGGCCTCTAGGTCGCTGTTAATACCTATGATCACGGCAGTTATCTTGGCGTCGTCCTGGGCCTGGATAGCCGCTTCTAGCTCGGGTATCCGCTGTTCCAGAATCTTGGTAGCAGTAGTGTTGATCTTCTGGGCGTTTGTCTTCAGCCTGTTCTTGGCGGCCTGCTCCCAGTCGGCTCTGGGCTTTATGGTTTCTGCGAACTCCAGTATCTCGATGGCCTTCTGCTTCGCTGTCTCGGCGCTGGTCCTCACGAGATTAACATAGGCCTGGGGGTCGAAGTTGGCCAAGTTTTGCTCTAAGAGCCTAGCGGTCTCCGCCCGCACTGGGTCGAGAGATGTTATGCCGTCGAGGGCGCTTTTACCAGCAGGGCTGGGTGGTGCACGGCGCTGCTGGAGCCCCATCCTATAGGCCCTAACCTCCTCGTCGATCTTGGCTTCCCAGATCATCTTGTCATACCCGGTGGCTCCCATAATGACGGTGGTCAGGAAGACCACTATGACAAGTGTTATTGATAACATGACGGCTCTTCGTGCTAGTATCGTGCCAAGGCCCACATGGTACACCTCCTACAATTATCCGTCTGAGTCCTACTAGAAATCACGTATAGAGCCCTTTAAATTTCTCCCCTTTATAAACAGAGTAGCAACGTTTCCTAAAATAAATCGAAATAGTTAAAAATGGAAAAAAGTTTTGTTTAAGCCGCCCTCTTAAAGTAGAAGGTTAGACCCAGCAGCGCCAGCTGTAGCACCAGGATTACTGCTATTAGCATCTTCAGCGTGTTGAGCGCGTCGCTCACCTTCTTAGCGAAGGCGTCGAGGTTCTGTCCGAGGCTCTGTATGCCACTGTTAGCTGTGGTGACGTCCGTCTTCACGGTGTCCAGCGTGTCAGACACCGTGGTGACCTTGTTATCAACCGACGCGATAGCGTTGCTAACCTGCTGTAGCGAGCTGGTGAACGTGTCGCCCAGCTGCTGGAACTGCTGTGCGATGGTGTTGCTCAGCTGCTGCTGGGCCGTGGTAAAGGTCTCACCCAGCTGTGCGATGGAGTCGCTTAGCTGCTGGAAGGATTGGGCCACGCTCTCGCCTAGGGCTTCCTGCACCTGCTGCAGCTGGCTCTGCAGCTGCTCTTGCAGGCTTGCCAGCTGCTCCTGGGTCTGCTGCTGCATCTGGTTCATCTGCTCCTGGAACTGCTCCTGGAGGCTTGCCAGCTGCTCCTGGGTCTGCTGCTGCATCTGGTTTAGCTGCTCCTGGAGGCGGGCCAGCGTGGTGGCGAAGGTAATGGTCACCAGGGTGGAGTACTCGTCAGGCATTGCTACCTGCTCGCTGTAGGCCAGCACTATCAGTTCATAGGTGACGCTGAACTCCGTCAGGCCAGCAGTGATCTCGCCAGGTATCACGGCCCTGAAGAGGCCTTCGCTGATCTCCTCGGCTTCACCGGTCACCAATATGTTGCCGGTAGCGGGATCCTTTAGGATGAACTTCACGTGTAGCGGCGGCAGACCGGTAACGGTCACGTTGATGGGTATCGGGTCGCCAGGTGCCACCGTAGTTACAGCTTCAACGCTTATGATCTTGGTCAGTACAGGCTCACCGAAGTACCAGTCGCCGGGGCTGAACGGGTAAGTGGGGTCCCTGAAGGCCTCAAGGATCAGTTTCTGCTCATCGGTGTTCATGTATACCAGCTTGAAGGGGCCGTTGCTGATCCAGGCCAGTCCATAGGTGTCAATCCAGTTGATGAGGGCGTTGAGCCTCTCAACCCACTCGGTCTCGGTCATGAAGCTCTGTGTACCGATGGTGAACCAGTTGGCCGGGAACTGGGTCATTACCGCCTGCGCAGCGGCCTTCACGTCGGCCACGTGCTCAGGGATTATCAGGCTTAGCCAAGGTATCTGCTCCGACTCAGCCCTGGTCTCGCTGAGAGCATAGGTCTTGGCCTCGAACGCTAGGTAGAACTGCACGTACTGCAGCTCGGCGGGGTTGCTCATCCCGAAGAACGCGTAGCTGGCTATGTAGTTGGGGTCGAAGTGCCAGTAGTCTACGTAGATCTCGATCTTGTTCTGGTCAGGCAGTATTCTGATACCCTTGATGGTGTCCATGTAGGGTGCAAGAGGCCCAGCAATAGAGGACTCTAGCTGGCTCTTCTCGGGGTCGTAGGCGATCTCGTAGCTGGTCACCCAGCTGGCCAGCACGTCGGCCCAAGTGATCTCGACGCCGTGGTGCCACTTGGCGCCGATGTACTTGCTCATGTCGAAGGTGACCTTGCTGGTCGCGGTCACGCCGGAGCCGACGGACACCCACTGGTCGTTCACAGCATCCCACACGACGGCGTCACTGGGCACCTCAAGGGTCCCGGTGGGGCCAGCTGTCTCGACCTCGAAGTCGGCCCTGAAGGGTATGGGCTCACCGTTGAATGGGTGGAACCACATCATGTAGTCGTAGGTGGCCCTCATCGGGTCTACGCTGTACACGTCGTCGAAGCCGCCGAACGGGTTCCACACGCTGGTCGCGGTCCAGGCCCAGCGGTGGCCGACCTTGACGGTATCACTACCAGGAATGTATACTTCCCTGGTGAAGTACAGGCTCCTGAATCCGGCACCTAGGTCGACGGTAACACCCTGGACCTCGGCCCTGGCCGGGTATATGTTCTGGATTGTGGCTACCCAGACCCTCACGGACTCCTGTATTATCAGCTCGGTTGCCTGCCTGTAAAGTTCGACATACTCGTCGAAGCTGTTGAACTTACCGAAGTAGATCTTCTGGCCTAGCTCGTCAATGGTCTCGTTCTTATAGTTCCAGTATTCAGGGTCGGCCCAGCCGGGTAGCCAGCCGAACCAGGGAGCGCCGAACTGGTTGATGGTGCCCATGTCCCACCTGTCGAGGGCTCCCTTACCCCAGCCCTCGGTGTAGATGTGCCACTGGAAGTCGGCGGGGTTGGTCAGGTAGACCTTCCTGATGGCGATGGCGAAGGTTACCTCCTGCTTCTCGATGGTGAAACCTATCCTCTCCAGCTCGTTGGCCAGCAGGAGGCCTATCTCGTGTCTCTCGTCCTCGATCCTGATGATGAATGTTAGCTTAATCGGCTGGTCAGCATAGTACCACTTGTCGCCGATCTTGTAGGCGCCAACAGCCTCAAGCACGCTGGTTATCATCTGCTCGGCGAGCCCAGGGTTATACTCGAACTTGTACTTGGCAACGATGTCAGCAATAATGGTGTAGGTGGGGTCGGCGGGTGCCAGGAAGGTGTACATGGGTATAGCATAGCCGTTGTAGATGTGGTCGGCTATAAACTTCCTGTCAACTAAGTAGTTAAGAGCGAACCTTATCTGCCTGAACGCTAGAGGGTTGATACCATAGTCAGGATGGGCTCCCAGCTCCACGTAGGTGTTGCCATCCTCGGTATGGCTCAGATAGGTAATGGCAGCCTCGGGCACGCCCAGCTGGAGAGCGGCAAGCCTCTTGTCAAGCGTGCCCTCTAGTGTCGTTGTGTACACTGGCGCCGGGTTGAGGCCGAAGTCGACAAGGCCAGCGGGAGCCGTGTAGAGCTTTATGCCGGGCTTACCGGCCAGCTCCTGCGCAGTTCTCGCCCTGATGCCGTAGACGTAGACATCTATTGCTCCAGTCTCGAGGGCTGTGCCGACCTCCTCCAGCGTGACCCTGGTCCACTCGATCCTATCGGTGGCAGGTCCGGGTCCAGCCGCTTGCGCGTGAGCTGTTGGTGCCAACAGCATTATGGGTGTTATTACCATTAGTGCAACTAGTATTATAGATGATAATATCTTGGTACGATTCACTAATATCCACCTCTGTATCTTGAAAAGTACAGGGCACTATATTTAAGGTTTTTTCCAACGCTCATTCCATTCCTTTGATAAAGAAATTATTTACCTAAAAAACGGGCGTCATAGTGTATAGGTTACCCGATTAGTTTAACACTAAGTAGAATATTAATACAGGCCCATCGAATCACATTGTTTAACCACCGCCCAACCTCACCAAGTATTCTCTCCGTAGCACTTATAAACACCAAAGCCATGCCGGCCAGGGAGAAGCCGAAGGCCAGCAGCATGAGCCAGATGTTCCCCCAGTCCATAGAGACGTAGAGGAGACCGAGGGCAATAGCCATGAGTACGAAGCCTACCGCAATGTTGCGCCTATACCCTGGAGACAACCAGTCGTTCCCCACTCCCGATATAAGGCTCGACCAATAATAACCTGTACGGAGGCCCAGGTGTGAGAGGGTCCAGGCTGGTGGAGATCAGGAGACCGCTACCCCTAACTGGACACGTAGCCTTCGGCATCCTGGACCGAGGCACCAACGTACTCCAGGTTAGGGTCACCACGCTCTGCCCCCTCAGCTGCATCTTCTGCAGCGTCGACGCCGGGCCCAGGACCCGGATGCGGGCAACAGAATACATTGTTACAGATATAGAGTGGCTGCAGGAGTGGGTTGCCCGCTTCGCCACCCTCAAGGGCGGGGGCGTCGAGGCCCTCCTGGACGGCGTCGGCGACCCCCTCTCACACCCCCGGATAGCGGAGATCGTGGAGGCCTTGAAGAAGATCCCCGGCGTCTCCGCCGTGGCCTTGGAGACCCATGGCTACCACCTCACCAAAAACATGGTGGACAGGCTATGGGAGGCGGGGTTGGACAGGGTCAACCTCAGCATAGACTCGCTAGACCCGGAGCTGGCCAGAAGACTGGCGAGAACCCCTGGCTACGATGTGGCGAGAGTGGTGGAGGCGGCCGAATACCTGGTCAAGGAGACGGAGATAGACCTGCACATAGCGCCGGTCTGGCTCCCCGGGGTTAACGACCGGGAGATCGAGCGGATAGTTGAGTGGGGCACCAGGATAGGGGCTGGCAAGCGGTGGCCCCCCTTCGGGATCCAGAAATACGTGGCACACAAGTACGGGAGGAAACCCCGAGGGGTCAGAGAGGTTTCCTGGGACGAGTTCTACAGGTGGCTTGACAGGCTGGGCGAGAAGCTGGGGGTGAATCTAAGGCCCCGCAGCGAAGATTTCGGCATAAGGCCGGCGCCGCGGGTGCCTCCGGCCTTCAACGTAGGCGAACACGTCAAGCTAGACATAGTGTTGCCGGGCTGGCTGAGGGGCGAGGTGATAGGTGTACCCCTTAGAGGGGCCAAGGTACTGGTAACAGTAGTCGGGGCTTCCAGAATCGGCCTAGAAGTTGGCGACAGGGTGCTAGTGAAAATAACATCTAACAAGGACGGCATATATCTCGCAAAACCATACTAGGGGTTCAGGCTTCATCGTTGCTTCTGAAGGCTTTAACCTTTCCCGGGACTCGCTCATAACTACTATACATCCGCCCTGCGCACTCCCGAAGAGCGTGCCTCTCCTGTACATACTGAGGGCTCCATCCAACGGCTCTCATCGCCTAACCCACCGAGTTTGTCCAAGCACCAAATACAGGAAACCCCATAAAACTTTACAGAGGATGAAAGATGACTAAAAAGTCCGGAAAGTATAGAAATTTCCAACAGTGGTGCAACCTATAATAGGAGGCCACACCCTATAGTATCGATAAAGTGTTGAGGCACGATCTGCTATGAAACTCCCCGATGAGTGGGTGGAAAAGGCACAAACCTTTCTAAGGGACGCTCACCGCCACCTCGAAGAGGGCGACTACTGGTTAACATGCTTTGAGGCACAGCAAGCGGCTGAACTCTACTTGAAAGCTCTAATAGTAGCCGAAACCGGTGTCCACCCCTTCACCCATGATCTTGTTGAGCTCCTGGATACCCTAAACGATATTGGTTACAGTGTTCCCGAGCAACTCTATACGCTATGTGACGCTTTGACGCCTCACTACACTCTGGCCAGGTACCCTGGCAGGAAACCGGTAACTTATACTAAGGGGCTGGGTGAGAGGTGCTTGAAGTATGCAGAAGAAGTCGTTAGGTGGGTTGAGGAAAAGGCTTCTGAAGCGCTTAGCTGAGAAGAAGAGGAAGAGGAAACAGCTACTAGAGGAGTATGTTAGGATTCTGAGCAACATGTACCCTAAGTCCCTTATACTTCTCTTCGGCTCACGTTCACGGGGCGAGGAGCTACCCTACAGCGACTATGATCTCGCAGTGGTCCTAGAGGAGATTAACGACTATATAGAAGAAACCCATAGGATGCGTCTTCTAAAACCTCGGGGTATAAGTGTAGATCTATTAGCGTTGACGGTCAGGGACCTTGAGGATCCCCTAATCTTCAAGATGCTTCAAGACGCCATCCCCATCTACAACGGCCTAAACCTAGGCTGGCCTCCAGGGAGGCGTGCTCCTCCGAAAAAAAAAGTAGCCAGTAGGCCAGTCTACTGTACAATTAGCTTGCATCCACCCCTTCTCTTAGCCTTTCTCAAGAGCTTAGCTGCAAGCCTCCTGCCCGGAGTGCCCATATAGGCTTCCCTGCGGCCTGAGGCTGGAAGACCTACATGCGCTTTGACAGCAACTATCGATATGCAGGCACCGAGCCTTTTCACCTCCTCCAGTATCCTGCGCAGGTCATCTTCCAGTTCCTCCGGGGAGACCCCTGGAACCTCCAACACCACTTCCTCGGTTCCCCGCTTGGGATCAAGGCCGTAGAGCACCAGGGCGCTCCACTTGGAGACGAACTCCTCCACAAGTCTGGTGAGGGTCCCGGTGACAGGGTTGGGGCTATACTCGCTCCACCCCTTCTCCCTCACCATGTCGCCGAACCGGTCCAGGTCCATGATCACGATAGTGCCTTCGACCAGCATGCTCCCGATAACTTGAATAACGCCCGGCAGGGATAATTCTTCCCGCGATGATGACGTGGGCAGCCAGGGAGTAGTGACAGGCCTAGTCTCACACTGAGCGTTTCTCAGCCCATGTTCACGTGGATGCCTTAGGCATTATGCTAGTCTACCCAATCTGTCTTCGGGAAAGTTTCCATAATGCAATGCCATGAAAAATACTCTTACCATGGACGGCCTAGAGTTCCTTGGATAGAGATGGTGGATTAATAAAGCTCTTAGTTAGGAGTATGGGAGCCTGTGAAAGGTGCGGTGCTTCAGGAAGACGAGATGGAAACCCTGGTTACCGTTGGGCCAGGGCACCCTGCCTCCTGTAGCACCATGCCTATCTAGACTAATTTATGGAGCCAAAACCTAGTACTCCTCCCTTATGCAGCCTAGCTCTTTTAACTTGTCGTAGATCCTGTAGACAGCTTCTTCGACCTCCTCCTCCCTCTTGGCGCCCGTGATCACCATTTTGCCGCTACTGAAGACGAGAAGCACGACCCTGGGCTGGGACATCCTGTGGATAAGGCCGGGGAACTGCTCGGGTTCATACATGTTGTCCTCGAGGAGGAAGGCGGCCTTCTCTAGGTTCACCTCCACGTTGAGATTGGCCGAAGCGACTATGTTCTGTATCTGGATCTTGGGCCTTCCCGTTATGATTATGTTGTGCCTTCGGAGGGTCCTGATGATCTTCTTGACCGCCTTGATGAGCTCCTCTGTACTCTTGGCACCTGTGACAACCATTTTACCAGACTTGAATATCAGCGCGGTGACCTTGGGGTTCTCAAGCCTCATGATGAGGCCGGGGAACTGGTCGGGGTTGTACTCCACGTACTCGACGCTCCTCTCAATGGCGTTAAGGTCAAGCGTCTGGTCAAGGGTAACCGTGGCTACAATGTTCTCTATGCGGTAAACGGGTTTAGATGCCATAATGTTATCTCCTCCGCTCATACAAGGCTTTATAAACCTAGTATAAAAGGACTTTGCAGCACGCCTAGACGCTAAGCCAGCATGTCGCCGAGGAGGCCCAGCTCGGGGAACTCGTAGAGGCCAACCTCCTCGTCCACGATTATGGGTCTGGCCCGCTCCACCACCCCCATCTCCTTTACTATCGGGGACAGGTATTTGGAGGGATCCAGGCCCACGGGGTTCCCCGACTGGTAGGCCCCCGCGGCTGGCAGCACAAGGGCCTCCGCCCCGTTCCTGAGGGGCACATGGAGGAAGCAAGGGAACCTGGCAACGACACCTATAGAGTCCCTCAGGGCTATGCTGGGATGCTCATGCCCCATGATCACAAGGTCCCCCTCACGCATCTCGACCCCCACGTGGCCGTGTATTATCAGTACGTCGCCCAGGCGGAGGCTGGGCACTATCTCGACGCCATACGCCTCGGCCACGGCGGCCAGGTAGTTGTCATGGTTCCCCCTAACCACCACTACCTCCTCCACCCTCTCCTTAAGGAAGGAGAACAGGCCGCCAACCTCTGTCCTCTCCTGCCAGGTGAGCCTGGAGAACACGTGTTTAACGTCGCCCGCGATCACTACTCTACTAGCCCTGGTCTTCTCCAGCGCTTCTCTCAGCAGCCCGACCGCCTTCTCGTACTGGACTCTGGGGAGGTACACGCCCTTCGACGCCATGTCGTCCTCGAAGCCCAAGTGGAGATCCGCGAGGACCAGTGTACCCGTACCTCTGAGAAGCACAACCGGGAGCCCGGGCACCAGTTCTACTCCAGGCCTTATCTCCACGACCAGTCCCACCAGTGTGTCGGTTAAAAGTTGTTGAGGAGAGTATAGGAGCCCGGAGCGGCGGGTGTGGCGGGCCCGCCGGGATTTGAACCCGGGACCTACGGGTTTCTCCCCGCACCCTCCTGGTTAAGAGCCTCGGCCAGCAGCCAGGCTGTCCGCCGCTCTACCAGGCTGAGCTACGGGCCCTTGCCAGGACGTATCGAGATGGTGAGGGCATAAAAATTTTGCCTCAATCTCCACCGAACGGAAGGCAACGCATGAAAAAACCATTGTGCCTAAAACCCTTTTCGACTAACGTCTCCTAGCTCTCCTTATCGCCAGCAGAGCTATTCCGAAGACGGCGACGCTGGCGACTACTAGGTGTATGCCTGTGCCCCCGCCCGGTTGCACAAGCTGCCCACCCACAACAGGTCCCACCATGGCGAAGGCTCTTGCAGTGTTGTTCTCCAGCTCGTCCAGCGTGTCCCCTGAGGCGAAAACAGTGTAGAGGGTCCTAGACTGGCCTGGGGCTAGGGTCCCGAGGTACCAGTCGAACACTACTGCGCCATCAAATGCCGCCTCCGCGGTTCCGTCTGCTCGTATATAATACACTGTTGGTGAGGGAAGCCCCCTGCTATAGTAGTCATCCCAGTCAAGATCCACGCCCGTGGGGTCGGGCATCACTGCAAGACCCATATATGCCGTCCCCGAAGCTATGGTTGTATTGACAAAAGCTACCGCCAGGTTCAGCTCGGGGTGCCTAATGCTGTCGAGTCCCCAGTAGTTGGTGAAGGATGACCACACATCCCAGTCGGTAATCTTCTTGAACTCGAGATCCGTTATTGTGTCCGCTCCAAGGTTTTCAATCGTTATCTCTTGGACCACGAATTTGGAGTCCAGCGGGAACATTGTTTTAATGGTTATTCCTAGGACGCCGTCATTGGTTGTCATCCTGGTCACATGTATGACGGTGTTGTTCCAGATGGTCCAGGAGGTGAGTGGCGTTACACCTGTAAGGGTACCCCAGGGATCATCGTCGGGGGAGAACCCGGCGCTGTTCGCCCCGTAGAATACGGACCACCCGTCACCCCACCATCCCACAGCGAGCGACTCATACCCTGAACCGATAGGATACTGGAACCCTACGCTACCTACAGTCGCATCCTGTATCCCTAGGGCTCCATAGTCGTTCACGCCTATGCGGAGATAGGTGCCGGTAAAGTAGTCGCCATTATAGTAGGCCGAGACGGCAACTGGAAGTGCGAGAAGCATTACTATGCTGAGCAGCATTAAAATTCTTGTAAATGGTTTGTCTAATGTATTCACGGGTGTCCCCTCAAGCCACTATATGACCTTATTAACCAATTTTTGACTCTACTCTACTATAAGAATTTTGGTTCCTTATACAAATCCGCCCAATACGAGGACAAAACAACTGGCACGCGAGGGTTTCAGACTATCGACCCCTCTTCATGGCCTAGGGGCTCCGACTATGTCGGCATCATCATGTCCACCGATACTCTTGGAGCCTCCCCCTTTATATTCACAGCTCGTAGAGCCTGGCGACAGCCTCTTCCGGAAGCTCCTCCTCCCTGAGCACCGGGTATGTGAGGGGAGGCTCCCGGGTCTTGGGGCCTACCACGATGTATCTCTCAGGGTCGTCCTCGGGCCTGCTCTTGACAACCCTTACCTTAACATACCAGCCATCGCTCCTGAGCACGTAGGCGTACTTGCCGTGCTTGCCACCCATGCCTCATCCCCTCAGCGGTTCTGGAGAACTCCTTAATATTATGTGTTGCCACCCACACGCCTGGAGGTGCCCCAGGATCCGCGGCATCATTGTGGGTGTGGACGGCGGGGCCTCAAGGACCCGGGCTGCCGCCGTCAGGCTGGAGGGGAGCCTGGTGGGGCTGGGAGTCTCGGGTCCCAGCAACTATCACAACGTGGGTGTCGAGCGGGCTGTCGGCAATATAGTTAAGGCCCTGGAGCAGGCCCTCCGAGGAGAGGAGTACGACGTGGCCGTCGTGGCCCTGGCAGGCATGGATACACGGTTCGACCGCGAGGTCATGGGGGAGGCCTTGGGGAGAAGGCTGAAGGGCAGAGTCCTGGTGGAGCACGACGCCCACGCAGCCCTATACGCGGCCACTGGGGGCGCTCCGGGCGTGGTAGTGATCGCCGGGACGGGCAGCATAGTGTACGGCTACAGGGACGGTGAGAGGATAGTCTACGGCGACAGGGGCTGGCTCCTGGGGGACGAGGGCTCGGCCTATTGGGTGGGCGCCGAGGCGCTGAGGGCCGCAGTGAGGAGACTGCAGGAGGGAGAGCGCACTAGGCTGGCCGAGCTGGTGCTCGGCAAGATGGGTGCCAGGGACCTCGAGGAGCTTGTATGGAGGACCTACAGCACCCCCCACAGCGTCGAACGCGTAGCGGCGCTGGCCCCCCTGGTTTCGAGGGCCGCCGAGGAGGGCGACGCCGACGCCCTCGAGATCCTGGTGCGTGGAGCCTCCATACTGGCCTCCTACGCCGCTAAGGCCGCCAGGAGGGTGGGTGTCGACAAGGTCTACTACACGGCCGGCATGTTCAGCTCACCCATCTATGAGGACATTTTCCTGAGGGAGACCGAGAGGAGGATGGTGAGGGCCGAGAGGCTCCTGACCCCTCCACTGGTGGGGTGCCTGATAATGGCGCTGGAAGCGCTGGGGCTCGAGGTGCCCCGCGGCTTCGCGGAGAAGGCGTCGAGGCTGGTGGCCCCCTTATACTCTCCTCGACTCGACGAGAAGCCTTAGCAGCTGTGAGGCGAAGGCCCAGACGATCCCTATGCTCAGCTTGCTGGCTCCCCGGCTCCGGGGCCTGAACACGTAGGGGACGTCGCGGACCCTGGCCGAGGGGTTCCTGGCCAGGAGCTCTAACAGTATTTTGAACCCCTGCACCCTGAGACCCGGGTCCAGGAGGAGCCTCCGTCTGGCAGCGAAGAAACCGCTCAGAGGGTCGGTGGACCTCCTAGCCGGAGGCACCAGCATCCTTGTCAACAGGGTGCCCCCTCGGCTGGCAATATGACGTAAAGCATTCCACCCCTCGACACCGCCGCCCCGCGTGTAGCGGCTCGCCACCACTATGTCGTAGCCCAGCATGGCTGCAAGCGCGAGGAGGCGGGCTACCCTGGGTGGGTGCTGGAGGTCCGCGTCCATCACTATGACCAGCTCATGCCTAGCCTCGGCCGCGCCCCGCACCACGGCGGAGGCCAGGCCCATCCTGCCGGGGCGTACCACCACCCTGACCGGGTACTTCTCGGCCAGCCTCCTAGCCTCCTCGGCAGTGCCATCGGGGCTGTTGTCGTCCACCACCACTACCTCGTAGCCCAGGTCCCTGAGGGCCTCGTCAAGCCCCCTTATAAGGGGCTCCATGTTCTCCCTCTCATTATAGGTAGGCACTACGACGGTCACCGCCATACGTTGCCCCTCCAAGCCAACCTCCTACTAAGAGTATAGTTCCAGATGAAGGTGACCAGTATGGCCGCCAGGTAGGACAGGCGAGGCGAGAAGGGTGTTAGCAACATGAAGGCGAAGTGGCTGGCCGTCAGCACGGCCAGGCCGGCCAGGCTCACAGCGTTGTAGGCAACCAGCCTCCTAGCCACGCTCCAGGCGTCGCGGGGCAGCCTTAGGTCTGCGAAGGTCCAGACCTCGTTGAGGGCGAAGTTCCAGAGGGTTGCCACCTCGGTGGCTAGGGCGTCGGGCAACGCGTAGCCCGCGATCCTGCCCGACAATATGAGGTGGAGGCCTAGGAAGTCGACGAAGAAGCTCCAGGCAGCCAGGTTCACCAGCACCCCCGTGGCGCCGACCAGGGCGAACCTAGCCATGTAGCCGAACTCGGTGTAGAACGCCATCTCGAGGAGAACAGCCAGGCCCCCAAGGAGCCCCAAATCCAGTGTCTCGGTGCACCCACCCCTCCGCCTGGCCGCCACAACACCCCCTGACTCCACAGGCAGCCCGAACAGCCTGGAAGCCAGGAGGAGTATGCCGGGAAGCCTTACGGAGACGCTGCACCCCTGCCTCACGGCGAGGTCAACGACGCGGACATTGCTGGTATACAGGATGACGTCGGCATCATCAGGGCTGGACGAAGCCTGGATCCCGTATTTCTCCCGGAGCTTGGCGGCTAGCCGCTGGTGGGCCGCCACGTTCTCCTCCAACCCAGGGGCCTCCAAGGGATAAGTGGAGAGCGGTTCCTATTATAGGCTGGGCCGCTACACTGTAGATGGGGCTGTCTTTGGACCCGTGGGAGTTGGTAGAGGAGGAGATCAGGTCCTGCAGAAGGTGCCCCCTCCACGCATATAGGAGGAACGCCGTGCCGGGCGAGGGGAGAAGGGACGCCGAACTCGTGTTCATAGGGGAGGCTCCGGGCAGGGTCGAGGACGAGACCGGCAGGCCCTTCGTGGGAGCTGCAGGCAAGCTCCTCACCAGTCTGATAGAGGGTATGGGCCTGAGGAGGGAGGACGTCTACATCACCAACATAGTGAAGTGCAGGCCTCCCAACAACAGGGATCCGGAGCCAGGCGAGATAGAGGCGTGCATACCGTATCTCAAAAGGCAGCTCAACATGATCAGGCCCCGCGTAGTGGTGGCCCTAGGCAGGCACGCCGCCCGCACCCTCTTCGAGGCAGCCGGGCTGAGATGGAGAAGCATGGCCCGCGACCACGGAAGGCCCGTAGAGGCGGAGCTCTGGGGTGTGAGGGTCACCCTGTATCCCACCTACCACCCGGCGGCTGCCCTCTACAATCCTAAGCTGAGGGAGAGCTTGGAGAAGGACTTCGAGAAGCTGGCCAAGCTCCTCGGCTCTAGGAGGAGGACCGGGACCCTTCTCGACTACCTCTAGCCAATACGGCGATGGTGGCGATGGCCGACGCTGCCAGCAGGAGGGCAGAGGTGACTGTGAGGGCCCGGCCAGCCTCCGGACTACCCGTGGGCACGGCACCCGGCGCTGGACGCGGAGCTTCCATCCTTACAAGAGCATAGCGGAGCGCCAGCAGCTCGCAGGAAGCCATGCCCAGTATAGCTATGCCGCTTGTATAGTTCCCATTGCCTGCAAGGTAGGATCCATATTCATAGTATAGTGAGGCCTGTAGGGGCTCGTACCCTCTGAACTTGGAGAGAGCGTACAGGGTTTCCACCACCTTTTCCAGTCCACTACTATAGAGGGCAAGAATCTCGCGGCTCCTCTCATGTATCGGGGCCTCGACCCAGCCTGAAAGCGTGGACACCAGTTCCAAGGCTAGGCCGAATGCCAGATGGTAGTCGCCCCTACTGTAGGCGTCTTTGGCATCCTCCAGCTCCCCCCTGTACTCGGAGAGGTAGGCTTCGGGGCTCCTGCCCAGCACGCTTTGCGCGAACTGCTCCAGTATCCCTGAGACATAGGTGAGGGTAAGCTCGGCGAGGTCCAGGGCCGAGCGGGCTACTAGTGCCTCCATGTAGGGCGAGAACCCAGGCCCCTCCTCGGGATGCGCGCGAAGCCAGGCCAGGGCTGTCTCAGCCCTGGCCAGCGAGAGGGTGGCGTTGCCAGCCGCCGACCTATAGTCTCCCCGATCCAGGGAGTCACGCGCCTTTCCGAGGTACTTCTCCGCCACATAGATCCTGTAGGCGGCAGCCGCCTTGACCTCGAAGCCCCAGAGCCCGGCGGCGTTGGTCTCATTGTAGGCTAGACGCGCATCCCTGACCCTCCCCTCAGCCTCCTTTAAAAGATCCTCAACATAGCCTCGGGGATCGGCTGTGGAGTTCACGGTTAGGGACACGTTGGTCAGGAGGACGCGTATCTTGGCCGTGAAGGCCAGGCTTGCTGCAGCGTAGGCCAGGCCCCTCTCGAGGGCCTCGCGGGCCATGCGGATCTCCGCGTCAACGCCCGCCGCCTTTATCAACCAGCGCCCAGCATCCTCTAACAGTGAAAGGTCGGAACGTGCGCTCTCGGCGAAAGCCGCTGAAGCTCCTGGAGGAACCGTTATGTTCGCCTCGATATACCCATCCCTTATTCCGGCCAGCCTGTAGTAGGCTTCCAGGGCTGTGGCGGCTGGCTCGGCCCCCCTCCTGCCAGCCATCTCATCCATGTTGCCGAGAGGGTAGACAAACAGGCCAGCGGTAGAGGAGGCTGCCGCGTACTTCTCGGCCACGCCTCCCACGGTTACGTCTAGGAGGGTGGGTGACAGCGTGCCGGTCGCCACTCCCTCTATCTTGGTGTTTGAGAGGAGTGAGAGCACTGCGGAGAACACGGTTATGCTGGCACTGGGCCCCTCCACCCTCTCACCGCCCGTGTCGAGGATTATAGTCACATCCACGCTGGATGGATCAACGCCCGCCACTATGCATGCAAGGGTGGCTGCCAGCCTGAAGGAGGCCTCGGTATCGCTTCCGACGAATAGGTCCGGCTTGGCCTCGAACCTCCCGGACCCCGGGTACCTGAGGATCACCTTGGCCTTGAACAACTGGCCGAGACCGTCCTCGGTAACCGCTGCCAGCCAAACATCGAGGCTCCGCTCCCCCTGCTCCACTGCGAGCACGTGGATTGAGGGGAGAAGCACGAGGAGCGAGACGAGCAGGGCTGCCGCGAGCCTGGCTTTCCTCACTGCGGGCATCATCCCCTACGGGATCTGCGGCGGCCCGGGCATTATTAGGGTTTCCCGGGGAGGAGCGGTAGCATTATGTATGATGGGCCCAGCTATGTTACCTGGGCCCCGGAGGCCCGCAGGGCTAGAGGGTGGAGGGATTCATGGCCGACCAGAGGCCCGTGGAGAGGCTGAAGGAGTTCCTGGAGAAGAAGGTGGCGGAGCTTAAGAAGGAGCTGGAGTTCTACGAACTCCTCCTAGGACTACTCGAGTCCAACGTGGTTAGAAGCCTCATGAGCCCGGAGCCTAAGCCCGGCGAGGACCTGATAACCGTCAGGTCCAGGAAAGGGGACATCGTCGGATACATCTATGTGGGGAGAAGCTACGTCAGGATGGTCCCGGTGAAGCCCATCAAGGTGGACTCCAGGTTTGTCAGGCTCTCCATACTCAACTACCTGGAGGAGACCAAGAAGAGGATGATGGAGGAGGCAGAGGCGGGGATCAGGAAACAGAGCGAGGTCATGGACTATAACTACGTGGAGGACCCGGAGGGCAATCTCCGCGAAATAGTGGTCAAGAACCTGGTGGACGAGGTGGACCTGGAGGACGTCAAGGAGACTTTGAGACACAGTCTCATGGTTTACGCTAACAGGTACCTGGAGGCACCCGTGAAGCCTAGGGAGGGGTCGGCGTAACACTGAGCATTCATGCCGAGCCCGGATCCTACTTGCCGGGTAGTCCTCATCCCCCAGGCGATATTTTAACAAGGCGCGGCCCTTATAGATTCTTATGGAGAGTGTTCCGGGTTGGAGTTCAGGATAGTGGCCGAAACCTTCGACCGGCTTGAACGGGAGACCGCCAGGACACAGATGACCATGGACCTCGTCAACCTCTTCAAACAGGCCGAGCCCAGGGTCGTCGGGAAGCTGGTCTACCTCCTCATGGGTAAGCTCTGGCCCGACTGGAAGGGCCTGCCCGAGCTGGGGATGGGGGAGAAGCTCATCATCAAGTCCATAGCCATGGCGACCCACGTCAGCGAATCCGTGGTGGTGGACCTCTACAAGAAGCTGGGCGACCTAGGCCTCGTCGCCGAGAAGCTGAAGACCGAGAAGAAGCAGACGGTCTCCCTCCTAATGTTCGCCGCCGGGGGTCCCGGGGCTGGAAGCCTCACGGTGGACAAGGTCTACGACACCCTGGCCAGGATCGCCATGGCCACGGGGGAGGGGAGCAGGGACCTCAAGCTCAAGCTTCTGGCGGGCCTCCTAACCGACGCCACACCCCTGGAGGCCAGGTTCATAGTGAGGTTCGTGCAGGGTAGGCTGAGGCTCGGCGTGGGGGACGCCACCATAATGGACGCCCTCGCAATAGTCTACACGGGCTCGGCCAGCAACAGGCCCCTGATAGAGAGGGCCTATAACCTCCGGGCCGACCTGGGGAGGATAGCGGAGATCCTAGCCACCGAGGGCCCCGAGGCCCTGAAGGGGATAAAGCCGGAGGTCGGCATACCGATAAGACCCATGCTGGCCGAGAGGCTCAGCGACCCCGAGGAGATACTGAAGAAGACGGGCGGCAAGGCGATAGTGGAGTACAAGTACGACGGCGAGAGGGGGCAGATCCACAAGAAGGGAGACAAAGTATGGATATTCTCCAGGAGGCTGGAGAACATCACCCACATGTACCCCGACGTCCAGGAGTATGCCAGGAAGCACCTGAAGGCAGAGGAGGCCATAGTGGAGGGCGAAATAGTGGCAGTAGACCCCGAGACAGGCGAACTCAGGCCATTCCAAGAACTCATGCATAGGAGGAGAAAGTACGACATCCACAGGATGATGAAGGAATACCCGGTCAACGTGAGGCTCTTCGACGTCCTCTACGTCGACGGGGAGGACTACACCACGAGGCCCCTCACCGAGAGGAGGAAGAAGCTGGAGGAGATCGTCGAGGCCTCCGAGGAGTTCAGGCCAGCCGAGTACATTGTGGCGGAGAGCCCTGAGGACCTTGAGAAGTTCTTCCTCCAAGCAGTCTCGGACGGCGCCGAGGGCGTGGTGGTCAAGGCGATCCACGGCAACGCCGTGTACCAGGCCGGCTCCAGGGGCTGGCTCTGGATCAAGTATAAGCGCGACTACAAGAGCGAGATGATAGACACCGTCGACCTCGTGGCGGTGGGCGCCTTCTATGGCAGGGGCAAGAGGGGAGGCACCTACGGGGCCCTCCTCATGGCGGCCTACGACCCCGAGGCGGACATGTTCCGCACCGTCTGTAAGGTGGGCACAGGGTTCACCGACGAGGACCTGGCCAAGCTTCCCGAGATGTTCAAGGAATACGTGATCGACCATAAGCACCCCAGAGTGGACTCCAGGATGGAGGCGGACGTCTGGTTCGTCCCGGCGCTGGTGGCCGAGATCATAGGCGCGGAGATAACCCTGTCACCCCTACACACCTGCTGCCTCGACGTGGTGAAGCCCGGGGCAGGCCTATCCATCAGGTTCCCCAGATTCATAAGGTGGAGGCCCGACAAGGGCCCCGAGGACGCGACGACCACAAAGGAAATACTGGAAATGTACCAGAGGCAGCTCAGAAAAGTGGAGGAGGCCTAGGCCTTTAGCCTAAACTCTTTCCCTATGGCCTGGCCCGGCAGGTTAGGCTTGAAAACTATCCTTACAACACCCTTCCTACCGTGGACGCCCACCACTTTGCCATGGTACGTGTTGCCATGTTCATCCACATAGATTGCCTTCTTCCCGACCAGCCTGCACGCCTCCTTGTAGCTGCCTACGCCCCTGACCAGGGCCAACACCTCGCTGGTATACTGGGTGTTGCTGCCACGTCTATAGCCGAGGATGACGCCTGAAAGTTCCATTCCAACCACCCGGATGCCTGTGATAAGCCTGTTGGAATATATGTTTTGTTTCACGGAGACGTGTCGCCGGCCGAGAGCGCCCCCTCCCGACACCGTGTTCTTCTAACCAGTATGGTCTCATTCATAAACCACATCATTTCCCGTGCTAATGGGTGAGGTTTATATTTGAAAACATACAATTAGTGGACAGGTGCAAGAACATGGTTCTGAAAGAGGGAGAACCCGCGCCCGACTTCGAACTCCAAGACCACACGGGCAAGACAGTGAGGCTGAGCGACTACCGGGGCAGGATAGTAGTGCTCTACTTCTACCCGCGGGCCATGACGTCGGGCTGCACCAGGGAAACTGCCAGGTTCAACGAGTTGCTCGACGAGTTCGAGAAGCTGGGAGCGGTGGTGCTGGGCGCCAGCACTGACAGCGTGTCCAAGAACGCCAAGTTCGCCGAGAAGCTGGGCGTCAGGTTCAGCCTCCTCTCCGATAAGGGCGGCAAGGTGGCCGACGCCTACGGGGCCCTTAGGAAGGGTAAGTGTCCCAGCGCCCTCAGGGTGACCTTCATCATAGGCCCCGACGGCAGGATAGCCAGGGTGCTTAAGGATCTTAGGCCAGCCGACAAGCACGCGGAAGAAGCCCTCAACGTGGTTAGGAGCCTGGCAGGCTAGCGGAACCCCAATTAACCTCTCCCACAATTTTTGCCTCGAGGTGCGACGTGTTGGCATCTTACCCCGGAGCACTATTTCTATCCGCTCTCCACAAGTACGCATCGATCCTCGTGGACTACAGTGTACACGTGGGGAAGGGGGAGGAGGTAGCCATACGGGGCACAGTAGAGGCCCTCCCCTTGCTGAAGGAGATATACAGGGCCATCCTGGAAAAGGGAGCCTATCCAACACTCCTCATAAGCGATGACACATTGACCGAGATATTCTATAAGCATGCATCCGAGGACCATCTCAAGCACATATCACCCATTACTAGGGTGTTGTACGAGGAATACGACGTGTTCATAAACATACTGAGCCCAACCCACACCAAGACGCTGGTAGGCATAGACCCCGCTAAGCAGGCCCTGATGAGCCAGACCCTCCGCCCCCTAAACGAGAGGTTCTTCAAGGAAGCTGCTGAGGGCAAGAAGAAGTGGACGGTGGCGCCCTACCCCACCCTAGCCATGGCCCAGGAGGCGGGCATGTCGCCAGGAGACTTCGAGGAATTCGTGTATCGGGCCCTCAAGCTCGACGAGGAGGACCCTGTTAAGGCGTGGAGGGAGCAGTCTGAGAGGCAGAAGAGGCTCATAGAGGAGCTGCTCTCGAAGGCCGACGAACTACGCTTCCAGGGGCCAGGCATAGACCTCACCGTGAAGGTGGGTGGGAGGAGATGGATCAGCGACGACGGCCACGAGAACATGCCGGGAGGCGAGGTGTTCACAGGCCCGGTCGAGGACTCCGTGGACGGCTGCGTGGAGTTCGACTACCCGGCAGTCTACAGAGGCGTCGAGGTTGAAGGCGTGAAGCTCTGCTTCAGGAACGGCAGGGTCTACGAGTACAGCGCCGTCAAGGGCCGCGACTTCCTGGAGAAGATGGTGAACCTGGATGAGGGGTCGGCGAGGCTGGGCGAGCTGGCCTTCGGCCTCAACTACAGTATAACCAGGGCTACTAAGGAGATCCTCTTCGACGAGAAGATAGGTGGCACAGTTCACATGGCCCTCGGGGCAGGCTACCCTGAAACAGGCTCCCAGAACAAGAGCGCCATCCACTGGGACATGATAAAAGACATGAAGAGCCCCGAAGCCAGGGTCTACGTAGACGGCGAGCTAGCATACCGCGCTGGTAGATTCCTTCTATGGTGATGAACATGGATGCCCCCAACAATTCTATCTCCAGTATTCATCAGGTATTAAACAGTGAAGAAAAGCGGGCAACGGCGAATTGGTAGTGACGCTTAAACATAGAGCTTTAAGCATGCTACGACCCGCCAAGCTCAGGATCGAGTGGGGCGACAATGACCTAGCATGCTTCGACGCCGAACAAGCAGTCCAGCTTAGATTGAAGACCATACTACTAAAACTCTTCGGCGAGGAGACGAGGGTCTACGGCGTTCTAGAGCACCTGTCGTTGCTTAGACGAAGGCTTGAGGATGCAGGGTTTAAGAAGGAGGCCGAGGCTCTTTCGGGCTCGTTCGGAGGAACCGGACATTAATAGAACTTCTCGACGAGTCGTACATTATGGCTAGATACGGTTCGCCTGGACTTTACCGGAGGAGCGATGCGGAGAAAGCTGTAGAATTTGCTGAAGAGTTAGTCAAAACCCTAGAAAAACTGGAGAAGGGCGTCCTTGGTTGAGATACATGGTCGAACGTCTAAGGATGCTCATGGCTTGGAGACGCCATGCAGACCTCATAGCCACCGCGGTCAGAAGGGTTCTGCCCGGCGCAGAGGTTTACGTGGTTGGCGGGGCCACCGAGGAAAGGCTTACTGCGGTCAGTGACATCGATATTCTTGTGGTCACGGAGACTGCGCCTAGAACCGCGATGAAGAGAGCAGAAATCATCGCAAGGAACAGGGAGGAGATGAAGAGACTCGGAATTCAGAATTCATATCTCTACGAGATACACCTGGTTGGCCAGGCTGAGGCCCAAGAAATACCTAGAAAAGTCTGGAAGTATGAAAATAACATAGAGGCTGGCTCCAGTATTCATTAATGTTCAACGTAATACTACAAGCAATGCGTTTGGAGGTGTACCGTGATGTTTGTAGTCATCATCGGGACTGCTGGTTCAGGGAAGACCAGCCTGGTAGCGGCCTACTCGGAGTGGCTGGAGGGCCAGGGATACAGGGTGGCAAGGGTTAACCTGGACCCCGGGGCCGAGGGCCTCCCCTACTCCGCGGATTTCGACGTAAGGAACATGTTCACGGTCTCGGAGATCATGAGACGCTACAGACTGGGCCCCAACGGCGCCCTCATCAAGGCCAGCGACCTGATAGCCGGGAAAGTCTCGGAGATCCTGAGGCACAGGGTTTTCCGCAGGCTACACGACTTCGTCCTTATAGACACGCCTGGCCAGATGGAGATCTTCGTCTTCAGGGCCAGCGGGCCCAGGTTCATAGAGGGGCTCAAGACCCGGGGCCCCGTAGTGGGCGTCTTCCTGGTGGACGGCGAACTGGTCAAGTCGCCGGTCGACCTGGTGGTGGCGTGGCTCACGGGCCTCATAGTCCAAATGAAGATGGACATACCGGTGGTACCCGTGGTTAACAAGATGGACCTGGTGAGGGACGTGGAGGTTGTGGAGAAGCTGATAGAGGACCCCCTCTCGCTCCGCGAAGAGATAGCCGAGAAGGCGTCAGGCCTTATAGCCGACGTGGCCCTCGACATGGCCGAGATCCTCCACAAGTCCACCAGCGCCTTCAGGCTCGTCGGCATCTCCGCCACGAGGAGGGAAGGGCTAGACGAGCTGCACAGCCTGGTGCACGAGGCCTTCTGCACATGCGGCGACCTGTCCTAGCCTGGCAACATATATACACGGCGACACAAACATTATTAGGCCTTTAGGCCTTTAGTTCTTAGGGTCCAATATGGGGAGCCTCAAAATCTACATTTCCAGCGAAACCGAGAAGAAGTTCAGAATGCTGGCAATGAAGCTATACGGCTACGGCAAAGGATCGCTGAGCGTGGCCGCCGAAAAAGCGCTAAGCGAGTGGATAGCCAAGGTCTCCGAGGCACTGGAGGTTGTGGGTCCCTTGGAAGACCCTGTCGAGGCCATCTATGGTATGCTGAAACACGTGAAGAAGAGCGGCGTCGAACTCCAACATGAGGCCAGGAGAATAAGGGCCGGAAAAACCAGGTGACATGGAATGTTCGTTGACTCCAACATATTCCTGGAGGTCGAGCTAGCTCAGGAACACGGCGATGCCGCTAAGAGCTTCCTGAAAAAGATCCAGAAGGGCTCACTTAGCGCATATACAAGCGAGTTTCATGTCGACAGCGTAGTTGTAGTGATGGAGAACTACGGTGCCACCTGGAGAGACATAGCGGTCTTTCTGACCTCGCTCATACAGTACAGGGGTTTGACTATCTACCCGCTAACGGTGTACGATAAGATCAAGGCCACGGAACTGATGCGGGACTGGAACCTAGACTTCGATGATGCCTTGGCCGCGTACGTTGCCAAGAAGCTGGGCCTCAAAACCATAGTCTCCTATGACGCCGATTTCGACAAGATACCGTGGCTCGAAAGACTAACCCCCGAAGACCTCCTCTAACCCAGCGATCCTAGTTCTCCTGCAGCTGCTTCTCCGACCCCCAGAACTGTCTGAACTCTTCCTCCAGGCTCCTCTCCTCGACCTCGCCGTAGGGCTCTTTTTCGCGGAAGACTCTAGCCTCATACCTGTAGAACTCGACGTCGGGGTCCAGCCAGCAGTGGGGAGGCATGCCCGCCTTGAGACAGGTCTCGGAGAGGAAGGTTTCGGGGTCCCAGCCGTACTCCACGGGTACCTGGGGGAGGAGGAGGCCCCTATAGATCCCCTTGGCCGCCACCAGGCCGTCGCGCCCTATCCTGACGCTGCGAAGCCTCTCCTCCGGCGTCCTGGGCATGGGTATGAGGGGTGAGAGCACGCTCACCTCGAAGGTCACATTGTCGAGTTCGGCGCTGCTCATGGGCGGGAACCTCGGGTCGCTCACAGCAGACTCCACGGCCACCCTGGCGACGGTCTCGGCCAGGGGGTCCCGCGGCTCTATGAAACCTATGCATCCCCGGAGGCTCCTATGCCTGTAGTCCTCGTAGACCTCTATGGTGACGAACGCCGCTCCCGGCCTCATAAGCTTCTCAGGAGCGTCGCTGGGTTTAAGCACCTCGCCCTTCTCGAAGTAGTGCTCCACACTCCTCCTGGCAAGCCTGACCAGGTAGACGCCATCCTCCAGGCTGAGCTCCGACGGGTAGATGGGCTCGCTCAACGGTCATCCCTCTTCTTCTAATCTGCTTCGGACACGTATAAGGGTCTCCTCTATCCCCCTCCAGTGACTGCCCCTCCAGTAGACCTTGCCGCACCTGATGCAACGCCAGAACTCGTCGTAGGCCTCGTAGACCCTCTGGGGCACCAGTCCCTTTATGTCAGGCTTATACATCCTGGCCAGCTCTCCGTTGCAGGCGGGGCACCTGCTCCTATCAGGGTCTATGCCCAGTCTTATACCGGTGCCCCTCGCCACCTCCAGCAGGTACTCCTCTACACTGCTACCATCTATGAATATGCAGCGTCTCCCCCTCCTGCGAGCCCTTCTGCAGAGACCCCTATCCTTGGTCAGCAGTATCCTGTCGGGCTCTTTGTCTAGCTGGCGGAGAACCCACCAGTCCTCCCTGTTGCCAGCATATATGGTGTCATAGCCCAGCATCCTGAGCCAGCGCGCCAGGTCGCCCAGCATGGCGTCGGCTATGAATCTCGGCTCACCCATAATCTCCCGCCTCTCGTCTGCGCGGGAAAAGGGTTGGTGTGGGGGCTAATTAGAATGAGTGCCTAGGCCTTGAGGCTCAGGTGGAGGGCCACCTCGTCTAGACTCACCAGGCCGGTGGGGTCGCCGTCGCTGGTGACTATGACTCCGCGGAGCTTCTTCTCCTTCATCATTCTCGCAGCCTCGCCCAGCGTGGCGTCGCCGGGCAGCGTGGGGGATCCCATTCTCATGGCATCCATCACTAGGAGCTTGGTGATCCTCTCCTTCATGTACTTGGCTGGCACCAGGTCGTGGAGCTGGAAGATCACGTATGCAAGCTCGTCTACGCTTACAGTGCCTACAACCCTGTTAGCCTCGTCGACCACGGGGAGTATAGGGATATTGTTGTCCAGTATCAGCCTCCTGGCGTGGAGCACCTTGTCTCCAGGCCTCAGCCTGGCCGGTAGGGCGACGGCTATGTGGGTTAGAGGCGTGTCGTCATCCACAACTAGGTCCAGCAGCTGCCACTTGGTGATCAGGCCCACAACATCCTCGCCGTCCACCACAGGGAGGCTGCTTATCCCGCGGGCCACCATGAGCTTGGCCGCCTCGTAGACCTCGACGTCGGGACCTATGATCTCTAGGTTTATGGACATGAAGCTGGAGACGTGGAGCCTGCCGGGCTTGGCTCCGCGGGTCCTCAGCGTGGCTAGCTTCGACAGGATATCCTTCTTGGTCATGATGCCCACCAGCTTCTTGTCCTCGAAGACCAGGACTCTGTCCATGCCCTTCTTCTCCATAACCCTTACAGCGTGGAGCAGGGTCTCATCCTTGTCCACCGACGCATAGTCCTCCACCATTATCTTGGACACCATCATGGCTTCACACCTCTTCTTCATAGTTTGGAGAGGGCTTGGAGTATGCTTAGCTTGGAAACTAGGCCTACAAGTCTTCCATCCTGATCGACTACTGGGAGGCCCCCTATATTGTTGGCGACCATGGTGGATGCAGCCACGGCGAGGTCCTCGTCGGGCCGCGTCGTTATGGGGTCGGGTGTCATGACGTCGCCGGCTAGGGGGACGGTGTAGAACCTCACGGCCCCTGTACGGCCCTTCTCCAGCATGCTCACCCTCTTAATGAAGGTAGGCTTCCTACCCGCTAGTAGCGATGCGTCCATGAAGGCTAGATCGCTCTTCGTTATGATCCCTACGGGCTTGCCTCCCTCCACCACGACCACCTTGCCCACCTCGCTCATCTCGAGGAGCTCGGCGACGTAGAGGGCGGTGTGCATGCGCCCGACGGTGGGCACCTCCACGTGCATGTAGTCCTCCACCCTGGCCTTTCCAGGGTACCTTTCAGCGTAGGCCCTGGCCAGGTCGGTCCTGGTGATTATGCCTACCAGCATCCCGTCCTTGTCGACCACGGGGAGCCCGCTGATCCCGTGCCTCAGCATGGTCTCGGCGGCGGTCTTTATGCTGGCCGTGTCGGGTATCGTGGCTGGGTCGCGGGCCATTATCTGCTCCACAGTTATCGTGTCGAGGGGCCTGCGGGCCATCCTCCTGTCGGCCAGGATCTTTACGAAGTCGTGCTTCGTGACTATGCCCACGGGTCTGAGGCCCTCCACCACCACTACCCTTCCTATGTTGGACCTTATCATTAGGTTCCTGACATAGGCCAGGGTGTCTGTGGGCCTGACCACTAGTACAGGGAACGACATGTAGTCTCTGACCCTAGGCGCCATGCTGGTCACCTCCCAGCCGCGAGGGCGTATAGAACATCCCTCTCGGTTATAATCCCCTTAAGCCTGTCGTCCTCCACCACCAGGAGGCTGCTAACACCCTTGTCCATCATTTCGGTAGCCGCATCGCCCACGTCGGCGTCGGGGCTTATGGTGTAGTAGTCGCTCCTCATCACCTCGTTGACGCTCACCTTCATGGCGTCCTCCATTCTGCCGGAGACGGCGTGCTTGTAGGCCTCGTGGCTGCCGAAGAACCTGATGATGTCCTTCGCCGTTATCATGCCCTTCACGACGCCCTCACTGCTGACCACTGGGAGCCTCCTGAAGCTGTACTTGATCATGGTCCTGGCGGCGTCGAGCAGGGTGGCCTCCACGTTTATGGTGACCACGTTCCTGGACATTACCTCACCCACAGTGACGCCCACCTTCTTCTCCACAAGCCTCCGGACTATGTCATGCTCGGTTATCACGCCGTACAGCCTGCCGTCAGGCTCTACCACCACTACAACGCCCACACCCTCTATCACCATCCGCTCCAACACCTTGCTGAGCTTCTCATGGGTCGTCGCCACGACTGGGTGGGGGTCCATGATGCTGGAGACCGGCTCAGAGAGGGCGCCGTATATGGAGCCCTGATGCCTCTCCACCACTATTTTGTGGAGCTCGCCACCGCCCAGGTACTCCACGACCCTGGACGCGGTGACGAGGCCCTCCAGCATCCTGTCACTGGGCTTCGCCACTGGGAGCACCCTCACGTTCTTCTCGTACATGGTGTCTATGGCTTCACCCACCGGGGTGGTCGGCGACACGTAGTAGACGGGCCTGGTAGCCAGGATCTCCAGCTCCCCCTCACGCCTGTACAGCCTGTTGGAGAAGTTGGGCTTTCCGTCGCTTCTCAGCCACCTAATCCCCTCAGGCCTCCTAACCACCGGTCTGAAACCCCTGCTCACGTGTATCACCTCAGGAACCTACCTCTCTAGGCCCAGTAGTGCCCGGGCCACGTCCTCCCTGTCAACAATGCCGAGGAGCTTCTGCCCCTCGGCTATGAGCACTCTGCCTATATCGCGGTCCAGCATGAGCCTAGCGGCCTCGCCCACCGTGGCGGTGGGCGGGAGGGTTATGGGTGAGGTGTTCATTACCCGCCTCACCTGGGGCCCGCTGCGGGGCGACTCGAGTTCGGCGCGGGTAAGCCTCCTCCTGATCAGGTCTATCTGGGTGACTATGCCTACCAGCCTCCCCTTCCTGTCCAGTATGGGGATGCCGGCGTACCTGTGGCGCATCATGTCGGCCCATATCTTGCCTATAGGGTCGTCCAGTGTTGCCGTTTTGACGTCCCTGGTCATTATCTCCTCGACCCTCCTGGCCTCGGCCCTGGGGTTCCTGCCCAGGTAGGCGCGGATAACGTCCTCCAGGCCCAGGATGCCCAGGTACCTGCCAGCCTCTGAGACCGGGGCGTACCACTCGTCTATGCTGAGCATCCTGGAGACGGCTGAGACAACATCGTCCTCAGGGGACACTGTTATGACGGGTGGCACCATTATGTCCTTGACCAGGAGGTTGGACCTGGTCTCGGTGACCCCGAGGACCTCCACCCTCCCCACGGTGCCCTGGATCCTTTCGTCCTCGACCACGGGGATGATCCTGACGCCCGTGTCCCTCATCAGGGAGCGGGCACGGGTGGCCAGATCGTCTGGCCTAAGGGTGGGGAAGCGGGTGTTTAGAAATAGTCTAACCTCCAAACAGGTGTTCACCGTGTTACCTATGTTTGTGGGGTCTAAAATTGGTTTACGCCGGGAAACCTCCGGGTTCAGAAGCCCCGTGCGGAGCCCGAGCCTACGTAGAGGAGTTCTATAAGCTCAGGGGCCAGCCTCACTATGTCGTGTTCGGCCAGGATGCCTATGAGCTTGGAGCCCTGCACCACGGGGAGGTGGCCTATCCCCTTGTCGGCCATTATCTTGGCGGCGTCCTTGAGCGGCATGTCGGGGTCCACCATTATCAACGGGGAGCTCATGACGTCCTTGGCCCTCACCTCGGCGGGGTGCCTCTTGACCGCGAGGACCCTGGCTATAAGGTCTTGCTCCGTTATGATGCCTACAGGGTTGCCGTCCTTGTCCACCACGATGACGCTGCCTATACCGTTGTCCATCATTATCCTCGCCACGTCGGTGACCGGCGTGTCGGGGGTAACCGTGATGGGGTCGGGTGTCATTATGTCCCTGACCCTGAGTCCTGTAAGCTCCTCGCTCATAAGTCGCTCATCCCCGGGTTAGTCTCTACGGCTGGGTATTTAAACCTGTGTTTAATAGTTCGTTGAAGCCTAGCGCAGCACTCTGGAGGGGCCTGGCACCCTGGACTCTATCTCCTGGTCGGGCAGCGCCTCCACCAGCTCCGCGTGCTCGCCAGCCTTGCGGGCCAGTGCTTTCTTGATCTTCTCCACCAGCTCCTTGCCCTTCAGGTCGCCGGGTACCAGAACCACGTAGATGCTGGTCCGCTTCTCCACGAGGCTAGGTGGACCCACTATGACCCTGGCATACTCGTCGAGAAGCTCCACTCCAAGGGCCAGCTCCAGCCTTACCCCGCGGATATAGTTTCTCTTGCCATACACCATGAAGGCGCCCTTGGATAAGTATTCGCCGGGCGGAGGCGACTTGGAGACCTGCTCGCCCCAAGCCCAGTAGACGTCCAGTGCGGCGACACTGCTCTTCCAGGCCTTGGAGTAGCACGCTGCAAGAGTCGCTGCCTCCCTGAGGGTCTCCTCGCCCGGCTGCTTGCCGCCACACTTGATCACCACGGCTGGCGCGCCGTGTATCTCGGCATGCATGAAGACGTCGCGGGGGCCCAGCTGCTTCTTGACCAGGCTCTCGTTCTGGTCGGCGTTCCGGCCGCCCAGCACCAGGAGGCCCTCGCTGCTTATGAGCCAGTGGTACTTCTCGAACCACTCCCTGGGCCTGGAGGCCAGCCTTGTCCTGAGGGCGCGTAGCCTTGCCTTCCTCCTGATGTCCTCCAGCCTCTTCTCGGCGTCCCTGAGCGCCTCCTCGGCCTTCCTGGCCTTGCCCCTGAGCTCGCCAGCCCTCCTGTACATTTGGAGCAGGTTGTCCTGGGCCGGGAGCCTCACGTCGAGTTCCACGTCTACACCATCGATCTTTGCCACCACGATCCCCTGCTTGGGCCTGGCCTCCACGACTCCGGGGCACCGCTCCTTCACCGCCTTCCAGCCCTCCCTCTCCCTCACCTTCGATACGCATTCCAGCAGCCTCTCGGCTTCCAGAATATTGGCTGCCAGCTTGTTGGCCTTCTCCTCCAGCTCGGCCGCCTTTTCCAGGTACTCCTCGGCCCTCCTCCTAGCCTCCTCTATGGAGCGGAGGAGCCTGGCCTCCTCAGGCGACGGTGTCTCCCTCGGCCCTCCTGAGGCATGGAAGTACTCGTCGAGGGCCTCGTTGAAGAGGCCGTAGGTCCTGTGCTCCCCGGCCAGGAACGTCGGCTTGAAGGGCGTAACGGTCTCGTACCTACCGTCCACCACAGTTATGGTGGGCTCCGGCCTCTCCGTGGAGGCCTTGTAGATCCTTCTAGCCTCCTCCAGAATCCTCTCGGCGGCTTCTGCGTCCAGCTGGCCGGGCTCCATGGACTTGTCTATGCCGAGCCTGTGGAGGACTTCCTCCGCCAGCTCGGGGGGCCAGCCCGCGCCCCTTATCAGGCCCCTGACCAGGTCCCTCCCCTCCCTCACCCGCTCCAGGAGCTGCTGAGCCGTGGCCTCCAGAGGGCTGAGCGCCACCCGGGGAGGCGCCACATATTTCTCGCCCCTTCTTATCGCCCTGTCCCTCATCTCCACGTAGCGTGTAGCGTAGATTATCCTCCCCTCAGGGTCCAGGAGGGCGGCGACGCCGCGGGGCAGGAGTTCTACAACAAGCCTGTAGCCTCCGGGCTGGAAGACCAGCTGTACCACCCGCTCGAAGCCCTGCTGTTCTATCTGCTCCAGAACCTTGCCCCTCAGGTATTTGCGGAGAACCATGCCTGCCTGGCCCAGCTTCTCCCCCCTTATCGTCCTGCTGGTCAGGTGTATCCTCCTACCCGGCTCCACCAGCAGCTCCCTTAGATGGGTCTGAGCCTTAAACTTCACTATGATCATGTCCCCAACAGTGTAAATGTTGCCAACCCGGCTCCTGCCCAGGAGCCTCAGGGTCTCAGCCTTCCAAGCCGCGACGTCGAGGCTGCTCATACTCCGCTTCAAGCCTGCGCCCTGGCAGAATTAAATAGCCGGGCCCTATAATTAATGGCCCGCGGGAACCGCCGTGGACGCCAAGGACCTGATCTACGTAGCGAGAAGCCTGTACGGCGCGTTGCTAGGCATCCTCTTCCTCCCGCTCCTACCCATGGTGAGGGACAGGCTGGCCATCGATGCCCCGCTGCTGGCCAAGGTGCTACTCGTGCTGGCCGCCTTTTACCTGCCCACCATCCCCCTGGCATGGCTCATAGCCAGGAGGAGCAGCGAGGATGTGCCTCCCCTGTTCCTCGTGTTCAAGGGGGCAGCGGGCTACCTGGCCGCCTGGTTCATAGCGCTTCTATTAGTATATAACATGTAGTTACAAATAATTACAGATTCTGGGCGAGCTCCTCGTACATGGCGCCCCTCCTAAGATACTCCTCCAGGCCGGGCGGCAGCAACGGCTTACCCCCCACCAGGGGGTAGGTGAAGGGGAGGTCAACCACCTGCTCCACCCCGAGGGGCGCCCTCCAGGAGAGGGAGACCCCCTCCACCAGGGGTATGAGGCCCAGCTCCAGGCCCGCCGCCACAGTGTGGGCAACATAGATCGCGCCGTCAACGCTCAGCTGGCCGGGCCCAAGGTGCCTGACCCTGGCGCCCCTCAGCCTGCGGGTGAGGAGCTCCCAGGTGCGCCCCTTGGGCGGGTGGTCCCCCATTATGCCTCCCACGACTATCGCGTCGACCCCAAGCATATCGGCGGGCCTGAGGGGGTGCTCGGCCCTGGGATCCAGCACCAGGAGCCTCTCAGGGTCGTAGAGCCGGGCGACGCTCTCCCCGTATACCAGGCGTAGCCCGGCGTCCCTAAGCCTCTCACGGTCCCCGGGAGGAACGTTGGTTATAACAAGGCTATCGGGCCCCACTATGCTGGCGGCATGGAGGTATTCCAAGAGAACCCAGGTGGAGACCCTGGGCTCCAGGTGCTCTATGACGAAATCCAGCCTGCCCCTACCCAGCCTCGCCACCATGGGGTCACCCTTGCCCGCCCAGGTAGTCGAACAGGCTCCTGGCTGGCGCTCCGGGCCTTTTCCTGGGTTTCAGCTGGAGCAGCTTGTCCAGGCTCACCTGCTTGTACTCCAGGCCCAGCTTCTCGGCCAGCTCGTAGGCCTTGCGGGTTGCGCTGGGCGCCACGAGGATCCCCCTAACTCTGACTCCTAGGTGCTCCTGGAAGTAGTCGACATAGCGTTTAAGCTGAACCACGGCCTCCTTGGAGGCCCTGACCCGTTTCAACTCTATAACCACGGGGGTTCCCTGGGAGTCTACGGCGTAGATGTCTATGTAGCCGCCCTTCACCGGCTTCTCGATCTCCACGACCCTTAAACCCTCCTCCAGGACCTCGGGGTGGCTGGCTATTATGTCGCGGAACTCGTGCTCATCCATGTACTCGTAGAACCTTGCCTCATCGACCATCCCCTGGAAGCTGGCGGCGTAGTAGACCCTGGTGAACCATATGTCGAGTACCTCCCTCGGCCTCTCCCTCACCGAGCGCACCAGGAGTCTCCCCTCCTCCAGGGAGACGTTGATGTACTGGGAGTCGGGCTGCCAGTTGACAGGGGAGTAGCCGCGGGGCCTGTGGACCAGCACCGAGCCGTCGGGCTTCACTATCACGAGCCTGTCGCCCTCCCCCAGCTTGGAGGAGCTGCGGCCCACGTAGTCCACACTGCATCTCCCCACCACGACTACTAGCCTCTTCTCCGAGAGCCACCTTGATAGGCTGTCGGCAGCCTCCTCCAGGCTGGCGGGCACCAGTTGTTCCAGCCGCACCCTGACCCTCCGGAAATATAGTTGACCACCACGAGGTTTTAGGTGTGGTGCCTGTGAGGATCCGGATCCTCGCCGCAGAGACCATGGGGGTTAGGAGCCTGGCCACAGTGGTGGAGGCCGGGGGGCTCAAGATATTTATAGATCCCGGCGCCTCCCTGGCCCCCCGGCGCTACGGGCTCCCACCCCACCCAGTGGAGCTGGAGAGGCTCGAGGAGTCCCTGGAGCGGATCAGGGAGGAACTACGCGACTCCCAGGTCATCGTAATAACCCATTACCACTATGACCATTACCTTCCCCGGCCCGAGGACGCCGAGCTCTACAGGGGTAAGACTCTCTTCGTGAAGCACCCCACCAGCAGCATCAATGTTAGTCAGAGGATAAGGGCCTACAGGTTCCTCAGGAAGAACGGCGTCGAGGAGCTGGCAGATCGCGTAATCTACATGGACTCGGCTGAAGCCGAAGTGGAGGGGGTCAGGCTGGTATTCTCGGAGCCCGTGCCCCACGGACCCGAAGGAACCAAGCTAGGCTACGTGGTCATGGTGCTGGTGGAGGCCGAGGGGAGGAGGCTGGCCTTCACCTCCGATGTCCAGGGCCCCATGAGCCGCCGGGCCCTGGACATCCTTGTTTCCTGGAGGCCACACACGGTGGTGCTGGGAGGCCCTCCCACCTACTTTGAGGGTTTCAAGGTGCCCGTCGAGCACGTGGAGCGGGGGCTGAGGGGCATGGAGCTTCTAGCGGAGACGCCGGGGCTGGAGGAGCTGGTGGTCGATCATCATTTGACGAGGGATATAAACTATAGGGAGAGGATCTCGGGTCTCCTCGATAAGGCTGGGAAGCTGGGCGTCAAGGTGTTCACGGCTGCAGAATACATGGGGGTCAGAGAGGAGCTCCTCGAGGCTAGGAGAAGGGAGCTTTGGAGACGCTAACGGTAGGTAGGTTTTTATATTCATGGTTCAAGGTAGGGGTTTGGTAGTAAATGCTGGGCTAGTGGTGGTGCGCGTGTCAAGGCAGATGGTGCCAAGGCCTGTGAGCCCCTTGAAGCTGTTGCGGGACTCTAGAGGCAACATCGTCCTGGTGAAGCTGAAGGATGGCAGCGAGTATGTCGGCAGGCTTGAGGCCAGCGACAACACTATGAACATGGTTCTCTCCGACTGCACCGAGATCAAGGAGGGGACCGGGGAGCCCTTGGCCAAGTACGGGAGGGTGCTGATCAGGGGCAGCACCATACTGTACGTGTCGGTGGACTACGAGCTGATGCGGCAGGAGTAGCCGATTACTGAGAGTTATATTTCGGAACAATGGGGTATGCAAAAAAGTTATAGTTGTTAGTTCGATTTAGCCCCTCGGAGAACAATCATGAAAAGCAAGAACATTGTTGCGGAGATCATCAACAGGCAGCCAGTCGAAAGCCTCCAGGTAGAACTGGTGGAGAGGAAGGGCGTAGGCCACCCCGACTACATCGCCGACTCCGCATCCGAGATGGCCAGCAGGGAGTTGTCCAAGTACTACTTGGAGAGGTTCGGCACCATACTGCACCACAACCTCGACAAAACGCTTCTCGTCGGAGGCCAGGCCAACCCTGTCTTCGGAGGAGGCGAGGTCCTCCATCCCATCTACATAGTTGTCTCGGGTAGGGCTACAACAGAGGTCACAGTGAACGGCAGAGTGGAGCCCGTCCCCGTGGGCCGGATAGTGGTTGAGGCAGTGAAAAAGTGGATCCGGGAGAACATGCGGTTCCTAGATCCCGACAAGCACGTCATAGTAGACTACAAGATAGGGAAGGGCAGCGTGGACCTGGTCAAGGTCTTCGAGCTCGGCAAAACCATGCCCCTCGCCAACGACACCTCGATAGGGGTAGGCTACGCACCCCTATCCACGCTGGAGAGGCTGGTCTACGAGACGGAGAGACTGCTCAACTCCAGGGAGGTGAAGGACAGGCTGCCAGAGCTGGGCGAGGACATCAAGGTCATGGGTCTTCGCCGGGGCCGGCGGGTGGAGCTAACCATAGCAGCGGCCATGGTTTCAAGGCTGGTGCCTGACGTTGACCACTACTTGTCGGTGAAGGAGGAGGCCCGTGAAATGGTTCTGGACCTGGCATCGAAGCTGGCACCCGATTACGATGTGAGGGTCCATATAAACACCGCCGATAAGCCGGAGGAGGGCGTCGTATACCTCACTGTTACAGGCACCTCGGCCGAGCACGGCGACGACGGCGCCACCGGCAGGGGCAACAGGGTGAACGGCCTGATAACCCCCATGCGGCCCATGAGCATGGAGGCAGCCGCAGGGAAGAACCCCGTGAGCCATGTCGGCAAGATCTACAATGTGCTGGCATCCAGGATAGCCGAGAGGGTGTATAGGGAGCTGGGCGGCGACGTGCTGGAGGTCTACGTGGAGCTGCTCAGCCAGATAGGGAGGCCGATAAACGACCCGCTGTCGGCGAGCCTCAAGTTCGTGCCCAGCCCGGGCGCCACGCTGGGCCCCGAGCTCCTCCGGGAAGCGGAGAGGATAGCCGCCGAGGAGCTGGACAACGTGAAGCAGCTGACCCGGCTGTTCGTGGAGGGCAAGGTGCAGCTATTCTAGGACTCGCGGAGCTCGGTGAGCCTTTTTCTCCTATACTCCTCCACTATGCGGGACAGGTCTATCCTGCGCTCCACCCTCCTCCTAAGATCCTCCCTCAGCCTCTCCAGGTCCTCCAGGACCCTGGGCTCCACCAGCACCACGCCCTCCTCCGCCAGGACCAGATAGTCGCTGAGCACTGCTACCGGAACTATGCTACGCCTAAGGACGCTGACCAGGCCACCCCCCTCAGACCTATCCATGAGGACTCCGGCCACCCCAGCCTCCCTGAGCCTGGCGACAGCCTCCAACTCGTAGACGTTGGGGTTCCTCACGTAAACCACCTCACCCCTCCTGAGGGGCCCGTAGAGCCTCTCCGACTCCCTGAGGCCAGTCATGGTCAGCTTCTCCACGACCCTGACCTGCAGGGCGGCGCCGCGGTAGAGGCTGGCCAGGGCGTCGACAAGCCTACCCGCCTTGGATCGCAGCTCCTCTACCTCCTCCTCCAGCCTCCTGATCCTGCTGGTCAGGGTCTGGACCTCTCTCTGCAGCATCTCCACCTCCCTGTCTCTGGCCACCTCTATGCTGAACTCCAGCGTCTTCTCCCTAAGCCTCCTCTCTAGCTCTTCAACGGTCCACTCCAGTGTGCGGATCTTCTGGCGGAGTCTGTTCCTCTCCTTCTTCAGGTCCAGGATCTCCTCCTCCAGTCTGCGCACCCTCTCATCGCTCGTCGGGGGCTTCTCGGCCTCTACCCTGACGGGCCTCTCCTCCCCAACCTGGGACTGCCTCATGATCCTGTCTATCTCGGCCTCCACGGCCTCCGCTATGCTTCTCCCCCTCGCCACCGCGGCCTTGACGGCGTCCAGCGAGATGTCCAGACCTATCCTGGACGCGTAGGCCTCGGCTTGGCGGAGCTTCTGCTCCAGGCTCCTGTAGGCCTTGACAGCCGCCGCCAACGCGTCCCTGGCATGGGTGTCCCGGGCCTCGATACCGTAGGTCCTACTGTACTGCTGGAGGATTTCCTGCTTCTCCAGGGTCGGCAGGTCCTGGGGAGGGCTGTACACGGGAACCCCCAAAGATGCGGCCAGCTTCTTAACTGTGTCGGGAACATCGGCCACGTCGGTGGCCACCACTACGGGGGAGCCGTGCTTCTTCACTATGGATATTATCTCGCCCCGGTCCAGGTCCTTGCCGCTGTGTAGTAGTAGGGGCCTGCCAGCCAGGTCGAGGATGGCTAGGCCCACGGTGACCCCGGGGTCTATGCCGACTATGACCGGCTTGGGCGGAGCCGGCTCCTCGGCGTCCTCGAAGGTTATCCTGGAGGAGTAAATGGGAGTTATCTCAACCCTGACGTCGTGTCCCTTGTGGGGCTTGACTATGCCCTCCAGCTTGGAGCGGGGCGCATATACTATGAAGACGGCGCGCTCTATGCCGCCCTCGGAGCGGCGGAAGATCATGTCGTAGTCGAAGCCGTGCTCGTCGAGTCTCTTCTTGATCTCCCTGGATATCCTTAGGAGGGAGCCCCTTATCCTCCTATTATACCTCTGCTGGCTTGTGCCGCCCGGCGAGGGGCTCCTCCGGCCCCGGGCCACCAGGATCCTGGTCTTCTCCTCAACTATCCTCACCCGGGACCCGTAGCCTAGGTGGGCCAGCCTGGCCGCCAGGAGCGCCGTGGCTAGGGGGCCGGGCTTCCCGTAGCTGGCCTGGATCCCGGCTCTCCTCGCCGCCTCCCGCACGTCGACGAACTCGCCTCCCAGCCTGGTCACCTGCACTATTTCGACGTCGGGTGGCAGGAGGCTTGCGAACCTGGCCACCGCTGCCTCGTCCTCGCCCAGCTCGTAGATGTTGTCTATAGCCAGGGTGCCGGGCCTGTGCTCCCATATGAGGCGGACAAGCCTCCTCAAAGGCACGCCCTCGTGCTGGGCGTATACCTCGCCGTCCCTGAGCACCACTACTGCGTATAGGGGCTCCCTGCTGGAGGAGGGGCTGCTTCCCGGCTCCAGATCCACGCCCACAACCACGCTAGCCTGCCCCGGCATCTGTTTTCCCCGTAACGTATTGGAGGGCTTCCTCAAGATCCAGTTCTACATTGAACTTTTTCCTAAAGAACCTAACCACGTACTCCACGTCCCTCCTGAGGAGGTCGGGGGCTGAGGGGTGGTCCCGCTCCACGTACTGGGGCCAGTCTATGATGAGGGGCTCCTCCTCCACGGTCACCATGATGTTGTATTCGCTCAGGTCTCCGTGGACTATGCCCACCCTGGTGTAGGCTATCCTTATGGTGTCGATTATCTTCTGCAGCACGTCCACCGGGTCTGAGAGCCCCTTGACCCTGTAGAGCTCCACCCCCTCCACATACTCTGTGACCACCGCGTGCCTGCTCCACCCCAGGGGCCTCGGAACCCTGGCCCCCGCCTTGTGGAGCTCAGCCAGGGCCTTGAACTCCCTTTCGCCGGCGATCTTGGCCTGGATCAGCCAGCCCAGGGAGGGCTTGTCCTCTAGGTAGGTGCGGTACCTCTTGGTCTGCCTGAAACTGGTGCGTCCCACCCTGTGGAGCTTGAGGATGACCTGGTCCCCCGCTGGGGTGAGGGCCCTGTAGACGTCGCTCTCCTTCCCTACGCCCAGCTTGTCTCCCAGAGCCTCTATGATGCCGCGGTCCACGAGGCTCTTGAGGGCGAGGCAGTCGAGGCCCCTGTAGGTGAGCTGGTAGCCGAGGTATGTTGCGGTTATTCTTCGAACCAGTTTCAGCTTGTTTAGTTTGCCTAATGACATGTAGGCATAGGTCTCCGGTATCCTGGATTGGGATATAATATATTCCACCGGTACATACTCGTATTTACCTAACCCTCTTTCAATAGCTCTAAGTATTTTGAAGTCCCTTTGCGTCAACTGTTTATAGATCGTGGCCAGCATCAATAAGCTTCACCACTATTCAGAGATTACGCCGGGAGGCTTTTTATTTTTGCATGCAGGTGTCAACAATATTACCCTGAACTACTATGTCAAAGAAAATGTTTATTAATGAATCTGTGTTAAGAGTATTTCCAGGTGAGGTGCATACTTTATGACAACGGCTCCCACCCAGCCCATAGGCGGTAAGTTCAAGCCCGGCATCTACGAGAAGGAAGGCATATTGATCGTTGTCGGCGAGGAGTACATAGAGAGAGTGGCCTCAGCCCTGGCCTCCCCCACTAGGCTCAAGATCCTCCGCTACCTCCTGGAGCACGAGGCCGACGTGGGCGACGTGGCCAAGATCGTTAACCAGAGCAAGGCCAACGCCAGCGCCCAGATAAGGAGGCTGGAGGAGGCAGGCCTCCTAAAGACCATGTACAAGCCGGGGCAGAGGGGCGTCAAGAAGATCTGCACCACAGGCATCAAGGAGATAAGGCTAATCCTGGCCCCTCCCCAGTAAGGGCACGTAAATAACCTCTGTGGCTATTTTCTTTCTAAGCTTATTTCCCCGTATATTGGTACACGGGGACCAGCGTCGAGGAGCCTATTGGGCCCTGAGAACCTGGGCTCGACCCGGCGACTTCCGACAAGCTCCAAGCCGAGGTGTCTGGGAAAAGAAGTGTAAGAGGATTGCCGGGAGAGCTTGTACCGGCACCCTCTGCTACCCTGCTCTACCTGGCAGCGGCTTTGATGAGGCCTAAGAAGATCGGCGAGGGCTCCAGGGGCCTGCTCTTGAACTCTGGGTGTGGCTGGGTGCCCACGAAGAACCTGTGGTCCTTGAACTCTATGAACTCCACCCTCCCGTCAAGGCTCACCCCAGCGACCCTCATGCCAGCCGCTTCCAGTCTATCCAGGTACCTTGGGTTCACCTCATAGCGGTGCCTATGCCTCTCGGCTACCAACTCCCTGCCGTAGAGGCTGTGGACCAGTGTTCCCTTGTAAAGTTTTATCGGGTAGGCTCCCAGCCTCATGGTGCCGCCCAGCCGGTCGATCCTGCGCTGCTCCTCCAGCAAGTCTATGACCGGGTGAGGCGTGTCGGGGTTCACCTCGGTGGTGTGGGCGCCCTCGAGGCCGGCGGCGTTCCTCGCTATCTCCACTACGGCTAGCTGCATCCCGTAGCATATGCCTAGGAAGGGTGTGTTGGTCTCCCTGGCGAACCTTATAGCCTCGAGCTTGCCCTCGACGCCCCTGGCCCCGAAGCCCGGCAGGACTATGACTGCATCGCTGCCCTCCAGCATCTCGGTTATGTCCAGCTTCCTCCTCTCCACCTCCGACGCCTCGACCCAGTTGAGCTCCGGCCTCACCCCCAGTGCGGCGCCCGCGTGTTTCAGGGCCTCTATTATGCTGAGGTAGCTGTCCCTCAGCTTCGTGTACTTGCCCACCATGGAGACCCTGACTCTCCTGGAGGCCGCCTTCATCCTGTCGACGAAGCCCTTCCAGGCCTCCAGGTCGGGAGCCCTGTCCTCCAGTCCGAGGCGCCTAACTATGTAGCTTCCCAGGCCCTGCTCCTCCAGGAGGAGGGGGACCTCGTAGGTCAGCTCCACGTCGTGGTCCGAGAAGACGGCCTCCTCGGGGAGGCTGGCGTACAGCGCTATCTTCCTCCGCGCCTCGGGCTCCAGGGGCCGGGGGCACCTGGCCACTATTGCGTCGGGCTGGATGCCTATCCTCCTGAGCTCCTGGACGCTGTGCTGCACCGGCTTGGTTTTCTGCTCGCCCGTCGTGGTGAGTACAGGCACCAGGGCCACGTGGACCGCGACGGTGTTGTCGGGGCCCTCCTCGATCCTCATCTGCCTCACGGCCTCGAGGAATGGGAGCCCCTCGATGTCGCCCACGGTGCCGCCTATCTCCACGAGTGTGACGTCGGCCCCGGTCTCCCTGGCCACCTCCCTTATCCTTCTCTTGATCTCGTCGGTTATGTGGGGAATTATCTGGACCGTCTGGCCCAGGTAGTCGCCCCTCCTCTCGGCCTCTATCACCTTCATGTAGACCTGCCCGGTGGTAATGTTGTTCTTCTTGGACAGGTTTATGCCGAGGAACCTCTCGTAGTGGCCCAGGTCCAGGTCGGTCTCGCCGCCGTCCTCGGTGACGTAAACCTCGCCGTGCATGTAAGGGTTCATGGTGCCGGCGTCGACGTTGAGGTAGGGGTCTATCTTGATCGCAGTCACGCTGTAGCCGCGGGCCTTGAGGAGGAAGCCGATCGAGGCTGTGGTGATCCCCTTGCCGATGCCGGAGAGAACCCCGCCCGTCACGAAGACGAACTTACCGCCCATCCACTCCTCACGGCAAAAATAAGATAGTGCCAGGGGAATTAAAGAGCTTCGCACACGCACAATTCCCAGGAACCCGGTGAGAGCAATCTTAAAACGCGGCTCTGAAGGGTCGCCTAACAGGTCATTTAGGGGGACAGCTTCCTGGCTTCCTCTATAAGCCGTCGTATATCCCATACTTCTAGGCCTGTCTCTGGAACGGCTGTCTGGTCGGGTACCACTAGTATCGCCTCAGCGTCTTCGAACCTGGATAGTTTGGCTTCGGCCAGGCGGACATCGCTACGGGAAACCCTTCTGGACCACTTCACCTCGCATACTAGTTTTATCCGCTTGAACTCCGCCAAGGCCACGTCTATCTCGGGGCTGAGGATCTTCACAGGTTTTAGGCCCCGTGTCTCGGCGAAGAGTCTCTCCACGAATCTTTCCACAAGGAGGGGGATCAGGTTTGCCAGCACTTTCTCGATAAACCTCCAGGTTAACGGCAGGTCAAAGAACCCGTATCTTGAGCCCAGATAGTATATGGTCTCGGTGAGGGGGGACACGTGCCTGTAAATACTTCCCTTCTTCTTTCCCCAAACCTCCACCCTCTCTATAAGCCCCATTTTCACCAACATATCCACATATTTTGTTATGCGCGACGTGCTGGCGTCCGGCAGTAGGCCCCTAGCGTGGAGGTGGGAGGCTATCTCACTTAGCCTGTTTTTTCCCGAAGCTATGGCCTGAAGAATAGCATTAAACCTGGCCGTATAGGTTACATCTTCCTCCTCCAGCACTTCCCCCACCAGGGAGCGTGCAAAATCCCTGCCCGACAACACTATGTCTTCTAGCCTCCACCCAACCACAGCTGGCTCCTGGTAAAAGACGAGGCGCTCCACCAGAACCTTGCCGTTCCACTCCCACCTGTGTCTCAGAAGCTCAGCGGGGCTCAGAAGACCAACCATCCTAGAGGCGAAGAGCCCCTTAAGCGGGGCCCCAGGCTCAACCGTAAATCTCCGATGATAGTGCAGGGTAGACGTTATGAAGACCAGATTTTCTCCGCAAACACCAGCCTGTACAGCGTCGTATAGCCGAAGTGGTGCCCGATGAAACTCGTCCAGCACGATACCGTCCTGTGACCTGCAAATTCTGAGGAAGCTGCCCAGATCGAATTCCTGGTCCTCTATAGGATCATAGATCATGCCCCCTCTTCTCACAATAAAGTACTGATACTCGTTCAATACGTGTCTAGCATAGAATGTTTTACCTGTCTTCCTTCTGCCGTAGAGGAGCCGTCTACCCGGTGCCCTTAGGAATCTCTCGAGGCGCGGCCTCTCAATAAAGATACCCAAAGTATCATACCCTAAGTATGATACTACCAGTATCATATTTAAGATTGCTGACACCAATTACGTACCCACCATCCCGACGGACTACGCGGCAAGCCCGAGTATTTATACAAGGAGTTAGCCAATAGTTGTCTCTGTCCATTAGACTTAGGCTCACCCTTGATAGTCGGGGAAACAAAAATATCCCCACTCTCGAATAGTCTGGAGGAGAAATCCTGCTAGGGTGCTGAGCGTGGCTAGGCTTCCACCGCTGCCTGTGTTACAAGTGGCTCTGGACTTTACGGATCTCGGCGAGGCTGCGAGGGTGGCGGTCGCCGCTGTGGAGGGTGGCGCCGAGATAGTGGAGGTGGGCACACCTCTCCTCAAGGCTGAGGGGGTTAAGGCCGTCCAGGTCCTGCGCCATATGTTTCCTGACAAGCTCCTCGTAGCCGATACTAAGACCATGGACACAGGCGCGCTGGAGACAGCGCTGGTAGGCGAGGCTGGAGCCGACGTTGTGACTGTGCTGGGAGTCGCGGATAATGAGACAATTCGAGGCGCCGTCGAGGAGGCGAGAAGGAGGAACATGCTGGTCTTCGTGGACCTAATAAGCCACCCGGATCCCGTGAAGAGAGCCGAGGAACTCGCGGGTATGGGTGTCGATATCGTGGGGATCCACGTGGGGATCGATGTGCAGACCGGTAGGAGGCTGACGGCAGCAGAGCAGGCCGACCTGGTGAGACGTGTTTCCAGGGTTTTCCCCGGCGTCGTGGCGGTTGCCGGGGGCCTCAGGGCTGAGACCGTGGCGCCGGTGATTGAGGCAGGTGCCGGGATAGTGATTGTGGGTTCGGCCATCACCAAGGCTCCGGACCCCCGCGAGGCCGCCAGGAGGATCGTGGAGGCCATGAAGCGGTAATACCCCGGTATGTATTCCGATGTGTTGGGCGAAACTGTGGGTCACCGCTTTTTAAGCCAGGAGCCAGGTGAAGTAACAGTATAGCAGGGCGTGTAGGGGTGTAAGCCTTGGTGGACGCCGAGCTTCTAGTGAGCCTAGCGATCTACGCCGCCGTCGGCCTAGTGCCGGTTGTGCTGAACTACAGGTTCTCCAAGAAGGTGTCCAAGCCCGAGCCGAGCCTGGGCGAGGCCCAGGCGGAGGCCCAGAAGCCCTCGACCGTCATAGTTGTCG
>WAQK01000031.1 GCA_015520265.1 Pyrodictiaceae archaeon
ATGGCAATAGTCATAAGGTTTCGATCTCGTAATTCTTGGTGGTAGTGTGTAGCTATGGCTGAATCTGGGCTTCGTGAGCTGGTTATGCGTGAGCGGGTTCCTTATCCGGATAAGGAGAAGCTGTTCATGGTTCTGGGACTGTTGCTTAGCGGGAGGATCTCTGCAGGTAAGGCGGCGGAACTCCTGGGCCTAAGGCTCGACGAGTTGTGGGAGCTCCTCGACAAGCTCGGTGTTAGGTACAAGGTTTTGGATGAGGAGGAGGCTGAGGAGGAGCTAGATGCCTATCGGAGGCTCTTTAAGGGTGGTGCTTAACTCCTCGCCCATCATAGTGTTGGCTAAGCTTGGGCTACTCGAATCCGCTGTAGGGCTGTTCACCGAAGTTGAGGTACCTCGTGCGGTGCTGGAAGAAGTTGGGAAGAAGCAGGACGAGGTGTATAGGAAGCTAATTGGGCTGGTTGAGGCAAATAGTATCAGAGTTGAACAAGTTAATAGGAGAATACCTCGGCTCGGTGCGGGGGAGGCGGAGGCCATACTCCTAGCCCTGTCGAGAAATAAGATTGTAGTTTTAGACGATAAGAAGGCCAGAAGACTTGCAAGAGAATTAGGCCTGGAAGTAGTAGGAACTTTATCATTACTGAAACTGCTGTACGAACACAAACTCCTAGGGAGAGCCCTTGACGAACTGTATCACCAGCTTATTGAAACAGGATTCTACATCGAACCAAGTATTTTCAACAAGGTTTTTAGAAACACACCTGAAAGGTTCTAATCTGGTATAATTATGTTCCACCCCCATGCTTCCAAGGTCTTTAAACGCGGCTTTACCACACACAACCATTTCCATCAAGGCTTGGCCTGAAAACGAGGCGTAGGAGGAGCTGGTCTCCTAAGCTGGCGATCCTCCTCGGAGATAGTAGCACGGCTGACAAGACACTTAGGGGTCCTATGGATAGCTTTATATCAAACGGTGGGTGCAGAGGATGCGTATAGTAGAACTAGAGGATCTCAGCCTCAGCTTGTTGAGACTCCTAGTCGAGATGTATCGCCGCGACCCGATAACCCACGTGTACCTGCTATACGACATTATATACGAATCCGAGTCCACCGACGCCGTTTTCGCCTTAGAGAGCGGCTCTGAGATCGCTGGCTATGTCTTGATCTGGCATGGTGGGAGAAGGCTTGGCGTACATGTTTGGGGTGAGGCTAGGCAACTCCTGGACACGGTGTCTCTGAAGGGTCCTGCTGTGGTCCAGCTGTACGGGGAAGGGCTTGCCGGGAGGGTTATGGAGAGCCTCGGCTCCTCTGCCAGGCTCGAAAGATTCGTGGACATGGCTGTGGATGAAGATGGTTTCAGGGCCTGGAGCACCGCGGAGGCCGTGAGGCTTAGGGCCGACAAGGAGGAGCACGTAGAGGCGTTCTCCGAGTTCTCCAAAGCCAGGAAACGCTTCCTAGGAGATCCTCAAGAACTTCTGAAGAAATGGAGATACTACGGCGTATTTGTGGAGGACAGACTCGTATCAGTGGCCTGCGCCTACATCAGGATGCCCGAGGTCTGGTGCATAGGCGACGTATACACGCTGGAAGAGCACCGGGGGCGGGGTTACGGGAAAACCGTTACCTCGGCGATAACTAGGGATGCCGTTAGCTCAGGCGCCATAGCCCTTCTCCACGTAGCCGAGGACAACGCGGCGGCTAGAAGAGTTTACCGGGCCCTAGGCTTCAGGGCCCTGAGGACGAGGCCTTGGATCCTCGCCTGAGGCGCTGGTGCTTTTAGGGCTCGCTCTTATAGTTAGTTTACGGCTAGCCTGTAGTCGAGGGTCTTAGGGATGAGGGAGGTTACTGTTGAGGAGTACCTGAACTTCCTGAGGCGCCGCGGCACCGTCTCAGTCGAGGGGCAGGAGGTCGCGTTGAAACCGGTGGAGGTGAAGCGCCTCTCCCCCCGGCCCGACGAGCTTACCGACGTCTCGACCACTGTTTGGAGCTTCCCCAGGCGGGGCTCCTGGGCCACCCATAGGGGCGATTATCGGGGCAATTGGCCCCCGCAGATCCCCAGGGCATTGATGCTGATGTACACCCGGCCGGGGGACCTCGTGTTGGACCAGATGATGGGGAGCGGGACTACTGTGGTGGAGGCCAAGCTCCTGGGTAGGAATGCGGTCGGCGTGGACATCAACCATGAGGCTGTGATGTTGGCCATGCATAGGCTCTACTACCTTGAGAAGGCCTTGGAAAGGGAGGGTAGGGAGGCGACGCTTGCCAGTTACCTGGAAGGTCTGGGCGGGGAGGGTCTGGACCTTGACGCCGTTAGGAGGGCTTGGTACAAGCTCTACGTAGGTGACGCCCGGAACCTGGACAAGCTGGGGGACGAGTCGGTGGATCTCATAGCGACGCACCCGCCCTACTTCAACATCATCAGGTACTCTAGGCGGAGCGGCGGGGTGGAGGGCGACCTCTCCAGGGCGAGGAGCCTCGAGGAGTACCTGGAGTGGATGAAGAGGATAGCACGGGAGAGCTATAGGGTGCTGAAGCCCGGAAAGCACTGCGCCATCCTGGTGGGCGACACGAGGATAGGGAAACACTACGTGCCCATAACTCATCATGTGCTCCGCGTGTTCCTCGAGGAGGGCTTCATTCTGAGGGAGGAGGTGGTCAAGATTCAGCACAGGATGAAAACCACCCGCGAGTTCTGGAGCAGGAGGAGGCGGGACTTCCTCCTAATATATCACGAGAAGCTCTTCATCTTCAGGAAGCCTTTGGACGAGAAGGACCGGAGGAAATACAGGTACAGCGGCCTCCTCTAGCCGCCCAGAGCCCCCATTATTCTCGGGAAAACCCACACCTCAACGGCGCCCCCGGCCAGCAGCGCTAGAAAGGCTAGGGCCAGGGTGCGGGGCAGGCACCCCCTACCCTCCAGGTATTCGAGAGTCGCGCACCGGAGGGAGAAGTATATGGCGGCGAACTCCAGGTAGGTGTGGGGGCTCACCAGCAGGGGGAGGAGTTGGCCCGGCCCCGTGGCGCCGCTCTTCGCCAGCGACAGGGCTATTATGGCCAGGGAGAGGGGCAGGGCCAGGGCCCCAGGCTGGCGGAGGAGTAGGGACTTGAGCCAGGCATCCCGTCTCCTAAGCTTCGCGTATCTCCTGCTGGGCAGGGTTCTCATGGCGATCATCGTTGTGTACTCGTCGATCAGCGGGGCCGACAGGGCTATGAAGGCCGAGAAGCCCAGCACGGTGAGCCAGTTATGTATGCCTAGCAGGAGGGCCAGCATAGGCTTAGACGCCGATACGAACAATCCCCTGACAGCCTCCCTCGCAAGCATGGAGCCCAGGAGCGTAGCGACACCCAGGACGAAACCCCGTCTCTCATCCAACCCTACACACCCCGATCCTCCAGCAAAAGGGCCCTATGGGTAAGTCTGCTACTCCTCACGGCCACCAGTCCGGAACTGTCCTCGAGTAGCAGGAACCCGCCCCAATAGTTCCTCAACGTGTAGACGCCACTGCCCAGTGCACCGACACTCCTTGCACTGCCCAGAGTGCCGGGGGCCTGTATCCTCAGTGCACGGGGCTCCCAGCCGACCCCGAGCAGCGAGGCCGCCCGCCGAGAGGCGTCGAGAAGCAGGGCCAGGTTCGGCATCTCAGCCTGGCCGGGCCTCCGGGGCCCCCTATCCGAGAACCCGGGAAGCCTGGATATCCTCCGCTCAGCCATGCGTGCCTCCATGGCGCTTGTCGTCTCCAGCAGGATGGTAGCGGCGTCGTGGGGTTGCTCGGCCAGCCTGTCTAGAAGCCTGAAGCTCCTGGTGACCCCCACCTTCACCCGTACACCGCTGTGAACGGTTAAATATATAGTATAGGAGATGCTGTCTCCCAGCTCTTCGTCCAGCTTGCGGCAGGCTTCCAGGCCCCTGTTGCCTCCGAAACACTCCTCGTAGAGGGCCCTCAGGCTACCGCGATGCGCCCTGCAGTAACCAAGGCTGTTCTCGGAGACCCGTGCTAGACAATAGGTGCGGGCTAGTGGGTCGTCACGCCTGTCCAGGGGACCGTCATGCCACCTACATCTCGGCTCCAGCGCAGCCACCCTGAACCTGGAGCCGGGAGCCAGTAGCTTTAGGTTACCGGTCTCCAGGTCCTGGGCTAATATGCCTCTGAAAATCAACCGGTAAGTCTCCAGAACTATGTCCTCCCCGCCGCCCATGAAGGCCATCAAACCGGTAGAACCGGTGCTGACCATCTCCCTCGAGAGGGGCCTGACCACCTTGTGGGCCAGCCTTGCCAGCAGCACACGCTGTCCCCACACGACTATTGTTGTGGCCTCCTTATATCAGAGATACTTTTGCCATTATTGTGTAAGTATCGCCTGTTAAGTTTATATTGCCGTAAAGTCAAGATATGGGGAGAGCAGGGTTGCCCAGAGCCAGAGAGATAGTTGAGACACTGGCAGCAGAGTGCGTCCCCCGTGAAGTTGAGGAGAAGCTTGTCGAAGAGCTCTTCAGGGATCTCGATGAGGCCTACGAATACCTGCTGAAATACATATCGATGAGGGGCATTACATGCTACAGCCAGATAGTCTACGCCATAAACCGGCTCAACATAAGGGATGACGCCATCAGCCTACTCCTAAGCCAAGCCATATGCCCGACCAGGGTACTGCCGCCACGAGATGTTGGCAGAAGGCTCCACTACCTGCACGCCCCACCCAGTCTCGTGAAAAGAGCTGTTCTAACACTGTTAAACATGTGCAGCCTGGAAGACATTATAGCTGCCGTCGAACTGGTGGCTGGCTACGCTGCACCCTGGAACTCGGGATACATATACAGGCACATCTACCCTGAGCTAATACGCAAGGCGAGGGACACCTTACTGGGGCGTCAGCCCGTAAAGCAGGGCTACATGCGCCTCCTCCATGCACTAGTAAGCTTGGTAGGTGTAATGGAGAAGGGCTACGACCAACTGGCTGAACTGGTTCATGATGCCATAGTAAGCCACATGTCGTCTAGGAGCGATGAGGCGAGGCTACACTGCTCCCGTTGCTTGAGGAGGCTGGCGAGGCTCCTCAAGTCGGCGCCGGTGGAGGAGAGGAAAGCCATACTCGACGCCATCGTAGCCGCTGCAGACGTGCTGATCGAGGCGTATAGAGAAGAGCCCCTCTACGAGGTAAAGGCCAACATACTAGACGCGGTGTGCTTTATACTCAAATGCGTGGACACGTCCCCGGAGGAGGCCGAGCCCCTTATCAGGGTATTGAAGCAGGGGCTTCAAGACGTCTACCCCGAGAACAGGGAAAGGGCTAGAGAGTGCCTAGAGAAACTGGGGGTATGCTTGGAAAGGGAGGACCCCCTAACAGCGGAGGAGAAAGAGGCTCTCAGGGCCCTATGAAGTCCTCGAGCCTCGGCAGGCTGGGCGGCAGGCCCTTCCTCTCCCTGATCTTCTTGATGACATCCATCAGCATGCTGTCCGGCACAGGTGCCCAGCGGCTGAACTCTGTGCCCCAGAAGGCCCTGCCAGCAGTGGCGCTTCTAAGTTCCGCGGCTAGATCGAAGGTCTCCGCGACAGGTATCTCTGCCAGCACCCTCATCACCGTGCCCTGCTGGGTCACCGTTATGATCCTGCCCCTCTTCCTGGAGATCACGGCGGTAACTGCGCTCAGATAGTCAACGGGCACCCTTATGTCCAGCTTCTGGAGGGGCTCCAGAAGCGTCGGCTTCGAAGTCAGCATGCCCGCGAATATGGCGTTCCTCACGGCAGGGTATATCTGGGCTGGCCCTCTGTGGGCAGGGTCCTCGTGGATTATGGCATCGTGGAGCACCACCTTGAGCCCCCTCACGGGCTCATGGGCCAGGGGGCCCGCCTTCATGGCCTGCCTGAAGCCCTGAAGTATAGTGTCCTTCACCTCCCTCAGGTGCTGGACACCGGTTGTCCGGTCCACGAAGAGGTTGATGTTCTCGTCGATGGCCCATATACCCCTGGCTTCGTCGTAGTCCCAGCCAGCCTGGTCTCTCAGGATCTTGGCCCTCTCTCTCGGGTCCATGTCCTCCGTGATCACGCCCTCCTGGATCAGCTTAACGGTGTCCTCATTGAGGGGCTCGACGTGAATGTAGAACTTGTTGTGCTTGTTGGGGGACTTACCTTCGAATACCTCGCTCCTGGACCTTATACTCTCCCTGTACACTACTATAGGCGGTGAGGTCAACACTTCGAGGCCGTAGTTCTCCTTGAGCAGTGTGAGGGCGATCTCTAGGTGTAGCGGCCCCATGCCGGAGATCAGGTACTCGCCTGTCTCCTGGTTGATCTTGATAACTAGGTTGGGGTCCTCGATGCTCAGGTCCCTTAGGGCCTCTATGAGCTTGGGGAGATCCATGGTGTTCTTGGGCTCCACAGCCATTGTTACGACGGGCTCCGAGACGTAGTGCATCTTCTCGAAGGGCGCCGCCACGTCCTTCACCGCCATGTCCACAACAGTCTCGCCAGCCCTGGCCTTGTCGAGGCCCAGTACGGCAGCTATGTTGCCAGCGATTATCCTGGGGGCCACCTCTCTGTCGGGGCCCATGTAGAGGCTGACCTGCAGGATCCTCTGCTTGGTCCTGCTGTTGATCAGCCATACCTCCTTTCCAGGCTCCAGGGTGCCGGACCACACCCTACCCGTAGCGACGAATCCAGCGTGGGGATCTCTCCTCATGTCGTTGACCAGCATGATGACAGGGCCGTCGGGATCGGCGTTCATCATGGCTTTGCCCAGCTCGCTGTCGGGGTCGCCCCTCCAGATCTTGGGGATTCTGTACTGTTGCGCCTCCTTGGGGTTAGGCACGAACTTGACAACCATGTCGAGCACTGCCTCGGCCACCGGAACTACCTTGGCCAGCTCCTCGACGCCCTCCTTACCCCTGTTGTAGGCGTCGATGACGTCGCTGATCTTAACTCCCTTCTTCTGCGCCATGGGGACCGTGAAGCCCCACTTGTCCCTGGCGGAGCCAAAGGCCACGGTGCCCTCCACGGGGTTGACCTTCCATTTGTTCTTAAACTGGGGCTCAGCGTAGAGGTCGATCAGGTTGTTCACGTCCCTGATGATCTCGACGAACCTCTGCTGGATCTCGCTGGGGCTGAGCTTAAGCTCCTTGATCAGCCTGTCAACCTTGTTGATGAAGAGGAGGGGCCGAACACGCTCCTCGAGGGCTTGCCGCAAAACGGTCTCCGTCTGGGTCATGACGCCCTCCACTGCGTCCACGACGACTATGGCTCCGTCTAGAACCCTGAGGCTCCTGGTAACCTTGCCGGAGAAGTCGACGTGGCCGGGCGTGTCGATGAGGTTGATGACGTAAGGCTTGCCCCTGTACTCGTGGTAGAGGCTTATGTTGGCCGACTTGACGGTGATGCCCCTCTTCTGCTCGACGTCCAGGTAGTCGAGGGCTAGGGCCTCGCCGGCGATTTTGTAGGATATTATGCCAGCGGTGGCGAGCAGGCTGTCCGACATCGTGGTTTTGCCGTGATCCACGTGGGCTATGATGCCTATGTTCCTGACCTGCTCCAGGTTGCCCATTATCTTCAGGATGTCCTCAACCTTCTTGTACCGGACCATTAGCTACCTCCTCCAACCCAGGTAATTGTGCCGACACCGTTTAGAAAGAGGGTGCTTAATATATCTGATCATTATTAGACCAAATACCAGCCAATAGTCTCCTGCCTCCCGTCAGAAGAGGGTCGAGGATCTGCCTCCGGCCTTCCTGGCGGCCTCGTGGGGTGTGCGGAGAACCTTGAGGATGAAGGTGGCCCTCTTCTCGCCTATCCCGCTTACCCTGGAGAGCTCCGAGAACCCTGCATTGAATATGGCTTGGGGCGTCTTGAACCTCCTCAGGAGCCGGATGGCTAGCTTGGGTCCCACGTATGGGAGGCCTTGGACCAGGTAGAGCTGCCACTCGGCGAGCCCCGATAGTCTGGGCTTTCTCCTGACCACTATGCGCTCCCTCTTCTCCTCCTGGGCCCTTTTGGCCAGCCACGCTATGAGCTCCGCTGTCTCGGAGGGGTCGCGGCTGTAGACGGGTATCACGCCGTAGTCGAGGCTCACAGCCAGCAGGGCTGCTGCGACCTGCTTGTGGCGGCTGGTCTTGGAGTATATTAGGGATGGGTCTCCCTCCACGAGGAGTATGGGCATGGAGTAGGTTTCCCCCAGCCTCCTGCCCTGCTCAAAGAGTCTGCCGTCATAGACCGACCTCATCAGGTCCTCAACCGTCTTCCTCTCAACCACTATGCTCTCCGACACCAGGTAGTCTCCCACATCCAGCTCCTTCTTAACCACGATCACCCCTAGGCGGGCCAGCTTCTCGGGCACCGGCGACTGGTACTCCCTGGTGTCCACATATACTCTGGGTGCGGCCCTCAAGCCTATCCCTACAGGGAGAATGTTGCTGATAGTATTTATCTATCTCAGTTACCTATCTCAGTCCAGCTTCTGGAGCGACAAGCCCAGCTCGCCAAAATACCGGAAAAGGTTCTCAACCACGAGGCGGAGCGCGTCCTCGAGCCCAACGGACCCCGTAGCACCTGCCGCCGCGTCGTGGCCCCCGCCAGTGCCCCCCATAGCATCGGCCAGCCTCTCCATGAAGGATCCGAGTCTAACGCCCCTCGACGTGGCTGACTGCTTGGCCCTGCCGCTAACCCTAACCCCGCCTCTCTGTTCGGACACCACTATAGCTACGTCGGCTCCCAGCTCCAGGAGAGCTCTGGCTGCGCTGGACTCGAAGGCTCCTACATGGGTGACCACCACTAGGAGGCCGTCTGCCGTGAATACCCTCGACCTAGACGCGGCCTTCAGCTTGGCGACCTTCTCCGAGTAGTCCTCTTCACCCCTCCTCTGAAGGGCTGAGAGGACCTCCTGGTAGTCTGCACCCTGGACTGCCAGGTAGGCGGCAGCCCTAAAGGTTCCGTGCCTGGCGCGCAGGAATCTCCTCGTATCGTAGACTATGCCTCCCAGCAACAGGCTGGCCTCCCACGCGTCGAGGCTTGCACCGAGCTCCTCCAGGGTCAATGCCACGAGCTCGGAGGACGAGGGTGCCTGAGGATCGTAGAGGGCCAGCACGGCGCCTTCTACCAGCCTGTTGGCGCTATGGTGGTCCACCAGAATATAGGGCACCTCCTCAACAAGGTGTGAGAAAACACCCATTTGGTCTGGACTGGAGACGTCGACTATCACGGCCAGGTCGTGCCGCACTCCCTCCGTCTCGACGCAAGGGAGGTCCACGCCTAGAGCCTCGATCAGCCTCTTAGAGGCCGCGCTGACACCCTCAGGGAACATGCAGGTACAATCCACGCCCAGGTTTCGGCAGAGGCCAAGGATCCCCACTACCGCTCCCAGGGCGTCAGGATCCGCATTCCTATGCGTGACCACGGCGACACTGGTGGCTCTTGATAGGAGTCCTGTAATCCCCGAAGAACCAGCCTCCTGCATGGCTAACATCCTAGGACCGGGACCCGTTGCCCCGGGTCTCCGCCGCAAGGCTTCTGAGCCTATCCTCCACGGCCTTGAAGCCCTCACTTATAGCCTCCTCGACCGCCTCGTCGTAGGACAAGTTGCCTAGCCCAAGGCCTGAGGCCTCTACCTCTATGTTGACTCTCAGAACACCGCTACTATACTCTACGTTGACCAGGACGTTGGAGCTGGACAGCCTCCTCCCGTGCCTGGAGAGGGAGTCCATCACCGCCTTCTCGGCGGCCAGCGCCAGCTCCTCCAGCAGGCCCTCGTCAACAACTATCGTGCTAAGACCTATCTTCACGGGTTTAGGCGACATCTCCCTTAAGCACCCTTACCCCCAGTTCCTACTAAGTAGTTCTTGGAGCTGAGTTCTCTGATCTTTTCCTGGACCTTCTTGATCTGCTCCTTGAGGAGGTTCTCCTGCTCCTTGAGCTTGTTGAGCCTGATCTCCAGTATCTCCTTCCTGTCCCCGTACTCCTGCTCTACCTGCTTCTTCTCCACCTTCACCAGCACAGAGCCGACGCTCCTATACACAGTGCTGTTCTCCGGGAGGTCACCCAGCACCTTGAGAACCCTCTCAACCTCCCTGAGCTCGGCCTCCACTATGCTCCGCTCCTGGGAGACCCTGACCAGCTGGTCCTGGAGCTGTTGGAGCTTCATGACCTGGTGCTGGAGTTCGGGCGGCAACTGCTCGGTCAAGCCCTCTCCACCTCCTCGAGCGAGTTCATTGCACTCGCTAACAGGTAGAGGTATGAGTTAATAAGTGCTCTTGCACCCCCGATGCTGTCCGACCACATCTCCACCACAAGCCTTCCGCCCCTAACCTCTACGCGGGCCTCGCCCTTCTCGCCCGGAGGACTCAGTACCTCGGGCTCCAGGGCGCCCCTAAGTGCCTCCAGCTTCTCCTCCTCTCCCTCCAGCTCCAGGGACACGTAGACCCTTCTCATGATCCACCAGCCTCGAAACCCTGAGTATGGGGCCACAGGGCCTCCCCGTGGCGGGGCTCATGAAGAAGACGAGGAAGCCCTTCTCGCCCCTCCTGACCCTTATCACGATGTCGTATTGGTCCAGCCTGGACTCGTCGAGCACTAGGCGGGCCCTGAGGGCCCTGTAGAGGGCGTCGGCCAGGTGCTCCAGGTTCTCGGGGCCTCTGGGCACTTGGATCCCCAGCGTCCTGGGGTTGTAGACCCGAGAGAAGCTCCGCAGCTCGCGTGTCAGCGTGACCCCTCCCAGCACGAGCGATACGAGGGGCTCGAGGCGCTCCTCTCCAGGCGCCGCCACGACTCGGTACACCCTGACCAGGCTGGGGTTCCCCCTCTTGCCGCCCACGACCAGGACCCTAACCAGCCTTCTCTCCACGGCCTCCAGGAGGAGGTCGTAGAGGGTTGATTTCCCCCGATTCACTCTCACCGCGCCTGGTAGTACGGATGCAAGATCCTTAACGAAGCTCCTCATCCGCTGGGAGGGGCGGTGAGAAGTGGTTACCAGGTACACTGCCCGCACCGCGGTTTGGAGGGTTTGCGGGGAAAAGAGCTACTCCTCCCTCACCACTATTTGAGGGAAGTACTTGCTGAGACCCGACCTCGGCACGTAGGCTGCGCCAGCCCAGGTTGCGCCGCACTTCCTGCACTTCCATATGCCGACGCTGACCCTGTACACCTTGCCTTTGACGCCGCAGAACGGGCACATGTGGGGGGCGTAGCGTTGCTCCAGTATGGATTTCACCCTCTTCCTGAGGGTGGCACCATACCTGGGCCCGTAGCGTCCAGCTATGCCGACCCTCTTGGTTCCTTTGCCCATGTCGATGCACCTCTCCGGGCGCGGTGTTTAGGGTTCTGGAAGCCTATTTAACCTTACCTTTCAGCGCCTTGTCCAGCTCCTGGTGGAGCATCTTAGAGGACTCCATGGCCATCTCTATTGCCTGCCTAACCTCGTCGGCCGTGAATGTGCCCATGCCCATCTTCTGCATACCCACTATCCTTCCATCGTCCGACACCGCTATCGCCAGCCTGGCGTCAAGGAGGGATTCCTCCTCCAGTGTAGGATCCACGATGAGGTGGCCGTCGACCTTGCCGACAGTCACTATTACGACCCTGTGCTTCACGGGGACGGGGTCTTTCAGCTTCTCCCTGTTGAGCTTAACCTCCTCGTCCTCCACCACGGCTTCGGGCATCTTGGCTGAGGAGAGGGCAGCCATTGCTGCAAGCATGCTGGCGTCCAGCAGGTTGCCGTCGTGGTCTAGCACGTATATGTCGACCCAGATCTCCCAGACCTTCTTGCCTGGAATTATGGCCAGCTTGGAGAGGTCCACCGCGCGGATCTCCCTGAGGCTCCTGTCCACGACCCTTGCCAGCTCCGTGGCGTTCTCGTCGGGAGGTCCGGGCTCGAAGCTGGGCGATGCCAGGGGGAGGAACTCGGCGTTGACAAGCAGTATGCCCTCGTCAGGCGTATCGGGGAACGGGGACCCTATACCGGTCTTTATGCCTACCAGGACCACCGTGTTACCGAGCCTCACCAGGGCCGAGCCCTCGGCCTTGGGGATGTAGCCCAGCTCTATGCTGAGGGGCCTGTACTCGTTGAGGCTCCTCCCGTCGAGCCTCTTACCCTTCTCGAGCAACGCCATTACGCTCTTCTTCTTGACCAGGGGTATTATTGGGAAAGTCGAGGGTGTTAGGGACATCCTGGTTACACCTCCTCTTTTTGTAGCGAATACTTCTTCCTGAGGGCCTCCTTCTGGTGCTCGTAGAGCTGCCTGATCCCCTTCTCCGCCAGCTTCAGGGCCTCCTCGAACTCCTCTGGGGTGAGGACGCCGTTTAGCTGAAGCAGCGTTATCTCGCCGAAGCTGGGCATCATCGCTACAGGCATGTCGGCCTCCCCGTATTCGTCCTCCACCTCGTTAATGTCTAGCACCAGGATGCCATTGACCTTGCCTACAGCTACGCCTGCTACGAGGTCCTTCATGGGTATGCCGGCGTCGGCCAGGGCCAGGGACGCCGCCGTTATGCCCGCTGTACGGGTGCCCCCGTCGGCCTGGAGCACCTCGATGAACACGTCTATAGTGGTTCTCGGGTACAGCTCCGTGAACACCACCGATTCCAGCCCCTCCCTTATCACCTTGGAGAGCTCTATCTCCCTTCTGCTGGGGGCAGGGCTCTTCCTGTCAGTGGTTGAGAAGGGCGCCATATGGTACCTGCACCTAAGTATAGCCCTGTCCGGCAGGGTGAGGTGCTTAGGGTGTATCTCCCTGGGCCCGTAGACGGCAGCTATCACCTTGGTTCTGCCCATCTCTACCAGGGCGGAGCCGTCGGCGTTCTTAAGGACTCCTACCTCCATCCTGACTGGCCTGAGCTCGTCGGGCTTCCTCCCGTCGAGCCGGGTTCCATCCTTCTTTATCAGCTTGGTTTTCCCCTTCATGACTGCTCAAGCCTCTTCTTCTCTTCCTGGATAAACATGCGTACACGGTCCGTGAGGCCCGTGGTATAGGCCTCGCTCTCGATCTTTTTGATAGCGAGGACAACTATGTCCTCCAGCTCCTTGGATGGACACCTGACCCATACCCTTCCATTGACCCCTACAACGATGTTGCAGCCTGTCTCGCTCATAAGCATGTTGAGCATGGATCCCTTCTTACCCACAACCCTTGGGGTCCTGGAGGGTTTGATGTCCACCACGACTCCCCGAGTTATCCTGCCCAGCCCCTTATCCTTGATGGTTAGGAGTGGGTTCTTGGTCCTGTCGAAGGAGAGGACCTTGGCCACCAGGTAGTCACCCACGCTGTAGTATCTCCGGAGGTCGTCCTGGACCGGGTTGAAGGGCTTGGTGAGCGCCTCGCTGGCGTAGAGGATCGCTGTGTAGGGGGCCTTTATGTCAAGCACCCAGTAGGTGAGCCCGACGTCTATTATGACCCCTATAACCACGTCGCCGGGCCTGGGAAGATATGCGCCCTCCAGGGGCACCAGGTTCAGCCTCTTCTCCTCAGGGTTGACCTGGACCAGGCCGGCTATCGTGGCGTAGAACTTGTCGCCGCTCTTGTAGATGTAGGGTGTTGTCACCAACACGTCGCGTCCCTCGGCCAGCAGGTCGCCGGGTATGACTATCTGTCTGTCCTCAACGTAGAACTTGGCCATCCTACTTCACCACCTTCACGTTTACCTCCGCCGCGCCCTGGGTTGCCCGGTTGATCTTATCTATTACCTCCTGCTGCAGCCCGGCAGGTATCTCGAGCTCCATGACGAGGCTACCGTCGCTCTTCCAGTCGGCCCTTTTAACTTCTCCGAGCCTCATGAGCTGGCTGTATGCCCTGCCAGCGTGCGTGGGCGGGACCTTCACCTGGACTAGGGCCCTGGCGATCCTTATGGGGAGTATCCTGCTGATCGCTCGGATAACCTCGAGGGCCTGGCTCTCTACATCCTTGTAGGGGTCCACGCCGACCCTGGCCTGCTCCATGGCCAGTTCTATCCTGGTTGGTGGTATTGGGGTGCCGGTCCTCGGATCTATGGCGTTGCGGGCTATGAAGGCTATAATCTGCCTCTTCTTGGCCTCCAGGAGGGCGCGCCTCTGCTCCGCCGTGAGCTGGAGTTCACCCTTCAACACTATTTCGCGTGCAACCCTCTCTATGTCTGTGGTGCCGAAGACCTTGGCGAGGGCTTCAGGCGAGGCCTTAAGCCCCTTCCTCACGTCCTTGTACACAATGTCGCCTACAAGCATCTCGTTTATGTCCACCTGCTCGCCGCTCTTCAGCTTGAAGGCGAGGTCGGGCTTGACGAGAACCTCGAACCTCTGCCCCTTAGCCTCATACCGGGCTATCACGTAGTCCTTCTTCATGGCCCAGCTACTCCTCTCCACCCTGCTTCTCCATCTTGGAGAGGAGATCGGCTATCTCCTCCCGGGTGAGCCTCTTGAATGCGCCGGTCTCTGCGTCGGCGTAGCCTATCTCAACATACTCGGGCTTCAGCTTCTCCTCAGCCACCTGCGACAGGGCCTTCAGGCCCAAGATCAGGGTCTCCTCCACACCCAGGTCCTTCTTATAGTGTTTGGCCAGGTAGTCGTTCACCGTCTGGCCGCCGCGCCCTATGCCTACGGCGTAGTAGCTGAAATACTGGCCGCTGGGCTCGGTGAGGAAGAGTCTGGGACCGCGGTCGTCGACGCCTGCCACTATGAGTGCTACGCCGAAGGGTCTAACACCGCCGTGCTGCGTGTATGCTTGCTTTATGTCGCTCACCATCTTGGTCAGGTACTCGACGTCTATGGGCTCGCCATAGAGGAGTCTGTGTCTTACCGCTGCAAGACGGGCGTAATCTATGAGCACCCTGCCGTCGAATCCGAAGCCAGCGAAGCTCATGCCCACGTGGCCATCCACTACGAATATCTTGTCTATGCCGTCAATGTCCATGAGGGGTGTGAGGAGCCTCTTTTCAGCCACTATAGCCGAACACGACTCGGTTCTAATCCCAAGGGTAGTCCATCCCTGCCTAACCGCCTCGAAGGCGTACTCCACCTGGTACAGCTTACCCTCAGGCGAGAAGATGGTTATAGCCCTGTCATAGCCCATTGCAGGGGGTCCAAACGACACATTCATCACCTTACCATATCCTGTATCTATAATGCCTCCGTATTCCCGTCTAAGCCTAGAGTGTGTAGCCTCTAAAAACCTTTATTTTAAAAAGCCCTGCCAGGCCCATATAACATGCCCGATGAAGAAGAGTCCGACCCCTGAATCGATGAAGACTACTTCTCTCCTCGGAGGGTCACGTGCACCTGGACCTGGCCCGCCTTATGGTTCCACTGGTCGCCACGGGCACCAGGAGGACCCTGACGCCATCCACCTCGCGGACCAAGCCCAGCACCGCTATCGCGTGGTTCTTGTAGGTGTGCCTCACCCGGAGGATCCAGCAGTCGCCCCCGCCCTGGATTAGCCTGGGTCTGGCCAACGTGTAGCCGACCTCCCCCACCACCTCCCTGAACTTGTCGGCGATCGCCCTCTCCACGCTCTCCGGATCAATGGGCTCCTCGGAGACCACCCTGAACACTATGTACCTCTTCCTGGGCTTCCTCATGGCCCTCTCCAGCTTCCTCACAACTCTGTCGAAGGAGACGGCCTTCTCTAGCAGCCCGGCCAGCATGGAGACCCTGCGCTCCAGCCTTCTAACCCTGACCAGCAGCAGGGCTATACACGCGTAGGAGGCGGCCAGTACCAGCGCCAGAACCAGCTCCACGTCCACGCTACACCACTCCCCTATAGTTGGTGTACAGGAACTCGAAGCCGAGCCTCGCGGGGAGGCCGGCAAGCACGGCGAGGCTCGCCGCCGACGCAGGGGGCCAGAGGCCCCACTCGTCCTGGGCGTGGCTGGTGAGCACTACTCTAAGCCCGCTGGCCACGGCTCTTCTCATGGAGACGAGGGTCAGCCTCAGCTCCTGGACGAGGCCCGGCCGGGGGAGCGGTATCTCTATGGCCCCTCCCCCGAGGCTGAAAAGCCTCCTTTCAGACCTATCGAGGAACATGGGCGTGTAGGCCACTACGAGCTTAACTCTCCCATCCCGGGCGGCGAACCTCGCTACGCTGATGGATTCAGGCTTAACCGCCACCAGGTCGGCGTGTCTGGAGTTGCGGAGCATCTTCTTGATCTTGGAGGTGCTGGAGGAAGCCAGGGTGACCCTGCGGAGACACTTGACGCCTAGCTCCCTGCATGCCTCCTTTGCCGCCTCCCAGACCTCGCCGCCAGCCTCTACGCCCAGGACGCCGTAGCCTAGTTCGGCCGCCTGCTTCACGATTCTCTCGGCGACAGCTGGCGTGCCGGGTTTGACGCAGAGGTCAGCCGCCGTCCGCCCGGAGGCCAAGGTGCTCCAACACCTCTCGCCTTTTTCTCCCCCTCAGGCCTATGACCACCCTTATCACGTCGTCGCCGTCGTAGAGGACGAGCCTCCCTCGAAGGGCTTTCTGCTTGTCGAGTCTGAGGTACAGGTTGCCGGTTCGGTCCAGGCGTTGGTCCAGTGTGAGCTGAAGTATTCTGTGGTCGCCCTCGCCGAGGGCCGAGAATAAATGCCTTGCAACCTTCTCGGCCTCCTCGCCCTTAAGCTCCACCCTGAGCCTTGTGATGGGGTTCCCGTAGTGCCCCTTCACCGTCTGGACAATGGGTCTCACGCTGTTTCTGAGTTCCTCTGGAAGCACGTTGAGTAGGGCTTCCAGCACCTTGCCGGGGTCCTCGGTGGCGTGCTGGGTTGTCTCCACCGTCACCCTTCTAACTAGGGGTCGCGTCAAAAACGGCACCAGCTGGAAGAATATGTGGGCGGGCTTGTAAAACTTTTACTACTGGAGGTCCTTATGGATCTTCTCCCTCAGCTCGTCGGGCACTATGAGCCTGGCGCCCCTGCTGGCCTCATGCCTCTTCTTGAGCTTCCGCTCCTTCTGCTTCTTCTTCCACTTGTACTTGTGGGTGCCTCTGAGTCCCCTGCTCTTCCTCAGCCCCCTCATCTTCTTGCCGGCGCTGGTGAGGCCCCTGAACACCCTGCCCTTGTGATGCTTCTCGGCTATCCACTTGATCTCGGGGTCACTCCTAATGGCTGGGTGGTGGGGGTCCACCATGATGACCTCGAACCACTTGTAGTTGCCGTCCTCGCCCACATAGTAGCTGTTGAGCACCTCGAGGTTCGGGTACTTCCGGGCGGCCCTCTCCTCCGCTATGAGGCGGAGGCTCTTGGCCGGCGAGTATCCGTAAACGCCCATCCTCTTGGGCCTCCTGCCCTTGTTGGGCCTAGGCTTCCTGAGACCGCCCTTCCTGACCCTCACTCTAACTATGATGAAGCCCTGTTTGGCCTTATAGCCTAGGGCTCTGGCCCTATCAGGCCTGGTTGGGTGCTCCACCCTAACCACGGCGGGCTGACGGCGCCACTCCATGATGCGCTGCCGCATCACCTCTGCCAGCGTCTCGAAGGGCCTCTTCCACAGCTCTGCTATGTAGTGGTACATCGACTTGGCCATTACCATGCACCCTCGGGTTCGCAAGGGCTTAGGGTTAGATGAGGATTAAAATGTTTGACGCCGTACTAGAACCGGGGAACATGGTGCCTGCAGGCAGGGAGAGGCTGCTGGGCGTAGTGGGCAAGACCAACGTGGGTAAAAGCACCTTCTTCGCAGCCGCCACCCTGGTGCCGGTGGAGATCTCTAACAGGCCCTTCACCACAATCAAGCCCAACATAGGTGTGGCCTACCTGAGGAAGAGGTGCGTACACGAGGAGTTCGGGACGCCTTGCAACCCCCAGAACTCGGCCTGCGTCAAGGGGTACAGACTCATCCCGGTCAAGATGCTGGACGTGGCAGGCCTCATACCCGGCGCCCACATGGGCAGGGGGCTCGGCAACAAGTTCCTTGACGACCTGAGGCAGGCCGACGTCCTGATCCATGTGGTCGATGCCTCAGGCTCCACCGACAGGGAGGGGAACCCGGCGCCGCCCGGCACCCACGACCCCGTCGAGGATGTGAAGCTGATAGAGGAGGAGGTTGACGCCTGGTTCTACACCGTGGTGTCCAAGGACTGGGGCAAGTTCGCGCGGACGGTCGACACCAGCGGCGAGAAGCCGGCCGACGCACTGGCGAGGAGGCTCTCAGGCTTGTCAGTCAGGAAGGAGCACGTCGTCGCGGCGCTCCAGGAGACGGGGCTGGAGGGCCAGAAGCTCTCCACGTGGAGGGAGGAGGAGCTCAGGCTCTTCGCCTCAACCCTGAGGAGTGTGTCGAAACCCATGATCATCGCGGCCAATAAGGCCGACATCCCCGAGGCGGAGGACAACATTAAGAGGATGAGGGAGGAGCTGCCCGGCAGGATAATCGTGCCCACAAGCGCGGTGTCGGAGCTGGCCCTCAGGAAGGCGGCCAAGGCGGGCTACATAGAATACCTGCCGGGCGACCCCGACTTCAACGTGATAGACGAGTCCAAGCTCACCCCCAAGCAGAAGAAGGCCCTGGACTACATCAGGGAACACGTTCTCAAGAAGTGGGGATCCACGGGGGTGCAGGAGGCAATAAACAGGGCTTACTTCGAGGTCCTCCGCATGATCGCAGTATACCCCGTGGAGGACGCTAACAAGCTAACGGACCACCACGGCAACGTGTTGCCCGACGTCTTCCTAGTTCCCGAGGGAACCACCGCCAGGGAGCTGGCCTACATGATCCACACGGATCTAGGCAAAACCTTTCTCTACGCCGTCGACGCCAGGACCAAGACCAGGCTAGGCGAGGACTACGTGCTGAGGGACAACGATGTCATAAAGATCGTCGCGGCTAAGGCTAGGCGTTAAGGCTGGCAGGCAGACGCCATGTAAATTTCGTAGCCCCTCCTAAGGGCTTCCCGAGGTACTCCCGTGTCAACAACCCTCTCCCAGGGAAGCTCCCCTTCTAGGGGCAGAGCCTCCACATACCTCTCGACACCCACGCCATGCATCCTCAGAGCCCTTCTCCACGCCCCTAAACCACCTCCCCCGAGGGCCCAGGACACGATCACCTTGCCCAGCTCAGGACCGCCCCTCGATAGAGCCGTCTGGACCTGGGCTAGCCTGGGGTCATAGTACTCTACCTCCACACCACGGCGGGCCAGGAGCCTCACGAGCATCCTGAGCCTGTGCCTCACATCGGCCAGGCCCGGCAGCGGGGCCCACTGGAGCGGCGTATGGGGCTTGGGCATGAAGGGGTTGACCGAGACCCTCAGCCTAAGGCCCTTGGCGGCCTCCGCCACCAGGGAGACCTGCTCAGCTATCCTCTCGGCCGCGTCGGGAGGCTCGCAGGGCATGCCCACTATATAGTATAACTTGAGTATTTTCATCCCCGCCTCGGAGGCGGCTCGCGCCACCTTCACTAGAACATCGTCACCGATGACCTTGTTTATAGCCTGGCAGAGGTGAGGATACGGCGTCTCAGGTGCCACTGTGAGCGTTCTCTGCCCGCCCCGGGCTATGAGGGATATGTGCTCCTCGGACAGGGCGTCGGCCCTCAGGGAGGGGACCGAGACCTCTGCCCCCAGCTCCTCTACCACCAGCTCTAGCAGCTCTCTGGAGCTGCTGTGGTCTGCGAAGGCTAGGTCGTAGAAAGCCACCTTGCCCACCCTGTTTATCTTAAGGCCCTCTCTAATGATCCGCTCAAGCACGCCGAAGCTCCTCTCTCGCCTCGGCAGGGTGACGTGGCCCTCCATACAGAACCTGCAGCCCCGTGCACACCCTCTGCCGCTCTCCACCAGGAGGGAGCGTCCCCATATGGGTTCCACCTCCTCGCTCTGTATCTGTGCCACCGGGTGGAAAGCCTCGTCGAGGCTCACAACATATTGTCTCTTCACGGGTTTCTGCGAGACCCCCGGCACGTAGACGCCGGGAACCCCGGCCAGGGCTTCCAGCATGGCTTTCCTCGAAGATCCTGCTGCAAGCGTGTCCAGAAGGCCGGGCATCACGGGCTCCGCCTCGCCTACAACTACTGCATCCACCAGGTCCAGTATGGGTGCAGGGTTGGAGGTGGCTGGCGGGCCGCCCACAACTACTATAGGGTCCTCCTCTCCTCTCTTCCACCTCCAGAGGGGTATGCCGGCTTCATGAAGCATTCTAACCATGGCCGCGTAGTCCAGCTCGTAGTGGAGGGAAACCATCACAACCTGGAACCTTGACAAGGGTAGGCCCGTCTCGATGCTTACGGGCGCCCAGTCCTCGACGATCCTTTCAGCAGCGAAGCGCTCATCCATGTTAACCATGTAGTACAGCGTCTGATACGACAGGCTCGACAAGGCCACTCGGTACTGGGAAGGGTAGAGGAGGGCCACCCTGATGAGGCCGGGCTTGTCCTTCACCACAACGTTGTACTCCTTCACTCCTCCACCTCCAGGGACTCCACCACGTACTCCGCCCCAGTCATCCTGTAGAAGCTCCTGGGAGGTACGTCCCTCACCACGACGGCTCCCGGGGCTATCCAGGAATAGGCACCTATCTTGACCCCCGGCATTATGGAGACGTTTATCCCTGTCTTAACGTGGCCACCTATGAAGGCGCCCAGCTTCCTCATACCGCTGCTCACCCTGCGGCCCTTAACCGTGACCCTCACCGGTTTGTCGTCGAACCTCAGGTTGGCGGTGACCGTGCCGGCTCCCAGGTTGGCGTGCTCGCACACCACGCTGTCCCCTATGTAGCTCAGGTGGGAGGCGTGAACCTTCTCCATGACGACGCTGGCCTTCACCTCGACCGAGGCACCCACCCTGGAGCCCCTACCCAGCACCGTGTAGCTCCTAATGTAGGAGTTAGGACCCACTGAGGCCCCCCTGCCTATGTAGGCCGGACCTACTATGTAGGAGCCGCTTCTAACCACCGCGCCCTCCTCCACCACCACGGGCCCCTTGAGCCTGGCACCATCCTCCACCTCGCCTCTCACCTCCTGGCCCCTCAGCGCGTCCAGCTTCCTCCTGTTGGCCTCCAACACGTTCCAGGGCTTCCCCACCTCGAACCACTCGTCGCTGGACAGCTCCACCACAGTCACCCTCCGCTCGCCCGCCATGGCGGTAACCGCGTCGGTTAGCTCTACCTCGCCCCGCGGCGACAAGCCGACACCTTCCAGGTAGGAGAACACGTCATCACTGAACCTGTAGACCCCGGCGTTCACCAGGTTAGAGGGCTCGCTGCCTCTAGGCGGCTTCTCCACTATACCCTGAAGCCTCATATCGGGGCTGACACGTAGAACCCCGTAGTCCCAGGGGTTCGGGACTCGCACTGCGCCGAGCACGGCGTCGCCTGGAGCATCCACCAGTTTCCGGAGCACCGTCTCCTCCACCAAGAGATCACCGTAGACCACGAGGAAATCGCCCTCCACGAGTCCAGCCGCCTTCATCAGTGCGTCGCCCGTGCCCAGCTCCTCTCCCTGGTCTACAAGCCTGACGCTGGGTATCTCGGCCCGGTACTCCTCCAGGGCCCTGGCCACGGCGTCGGCCATGTAACTTACCACGACAACGGCCTCGTCCACGCCCACGCTTCGCAGAGCCTCGAGCGTCCAGACTATGAGGGGTTTGTCGAGGATGGGGACCAAGGGCTTTGGCCTTGTATGGGTTATTGGCTGCAGCCTCTCCCCCTTACCGGCTGCAAGTATGACGGCCTTCACGGCTCTTCCCCGCCCAGCCTATCGTGGAGTATCGTGGCGAACGCTATTAACGCTGCCGCGGCGGCGTAGTCGGTCGATATGGTTATCCCGGGTGCCACGTCGACAACCAGGTCTGCGAACCTGTAGATCCCCGAGGGTATGCCCTCCCTCGAGCCTACAAGCACGTTGACTCTCCGCCTCGACTCGACGAGGAGCCTGTAGAGCTGGTCGCCCAGCCTGGAAACAGGCTCGCCCTCCGGCTCCAGCACTATTATGGTCTCACCCATTCTCTCCCTGACAAGCTGGTAAAGATCCTGGACGTACACCTTTACCCTATGAACCTCCCTGCCGTAGCTCTTCTCCTGGATTCTGTACCTGGACTCTATCCCCTCGAAGAGGCCGTCGAGGAAGGCCTTCAACTGCTCGGCATCAACCCGGCCAGCAGGCGCCACTACAAGCTCTCCCACTTCGAAGGTCTGGACCTCCCTCCCGATCCTCCTACCCATCACAGTGGCGGAGTCTATGGGGCCGAGGTAGGGCATGTGGACCAGGCTTATTCTCCGGAAAAGCCTGTAGACAGGCCTCTTGCCGGGCTTCATCTTCCTGTAGAACTTGGATCCAGGCACTATGGAGATGAGTGCGAGATCCTGCACTATCTCCACGAGGACAACCTTGTCCGGGTTGGACAGGTTCACGGAGGCGCCAGTAGCCGTCCTCACCGCGTCACCGACCACCACGTTGACGTCTACGCTGGTGAAGCTGTGGCGCCCACGCCTGTTGGTCCTGACAGCGAAGGTTTCATCGTGCCCAATTTTCTTCTTGGCCAGTCCGGCGGCCTTCTCGGCCAGGACCTTGGGGTCGGGCTTTGAGCACTCCTCGGCAACAATGACCTTCTCCGCCTCGGGCACCCGCTCCTCGACCAGGCGGGCCAGCTCTGTCTTATCGATCGAGGGCTCCACCAGGACGAGGCCCTTGAAGCCTCTGGGCCTAGGTGTAACCTTAGCGCCGGGATCCAGCTCTGAGACGTAGCTGGCGCAGGTCTTCTCGAAGCCTAGCATCGTTGTTACAAGTACGTAGTTGCACTCCATGCCTTGCCCCGATGGTGTAGAATGCGTGGGACGAATAATAATGTGGGTGGTTCCGGCTTAGGGATAAGAAACTGCCGCCTACCTCCTCTTATACATAAGCGGCGACACGACCACGGCCGGCTGAGGGCCGCTGGGCCCGGGAATCGTCAGTAGCTTCGACTTGTAGATCTCCACCTTCCTTAGCGGGTAGATCTTCTTGGCGGCCTCGAAGATCTCCATGGAGAGCTTGCCGAACAGCATGGCCTGTATCAGCTCGTCAAGGGTCATCTCGGAGGCCCTCTTGGTCACTATCTCGCCCATGATCTTCCTGATCGCCCTCTTTTGCGAGGACTTGCACCTGTAGGATGTGAAGGCTGTCACCGTTATCCTGAGCCCGTAGCCGTCCTTGGTGGTCACGTTGAATATGCCCTGAATCTTACTGCTCTTCCTCCTAGTGAGGCTCTTCATATAGTCCCTGGCCAGCTCGTGGCCCTTGAACCTGGTTTTGGCTGTTTCGCCTTCTACATCGACTATCTGGAAGTACAGCCTAACGTGGACCTGGGTGAAGTCTCCCGTTAGGTCGTAGAGGGTGGTTTCCAGGACCCTGCCTATAAGCTTCAACGGGTCGTCGGCCGGCGTAGTGCCTACTACGGCCTCGCCGAACACCTTGGGGGCCACCACGGTGTACCATTTCTTGAGCTTCCACCTATCCCTACCCGACACCCTTGGCGCTGGCATCCCCTATCACGCACCGCCAGTTTTCCTGGCGGAGTAAATAAGCATTCCCGCTACTTAATATCTTGTACGCTCCTAGCCGCCGCACCCATGTGTTCCAAGAGTTCGTCGGCAATGTTCCGCACCGTGTACAGGATCCTGGCGCCGCCCTCGAACACCATCTCGTAGACCACTTGGTCACCCTCGACCCTCTGCTCCAGGGAGATGCCAGCAGGAGCATCGCGGTCGTCGGGCCTTAGAGCGCCAGCTACGGCGGCGGCGAGTTTCTCGTCGCCGAGCCGGACTCTGAGGACAAGCCTACCCCTTAATGAGGCACTCCGGCCTGTCAACCCTTACCCACCCCTCATCCACGGGTTCGGCGCAGGACCAGAAGGTGTCTGTGAAAGCGTGGCCCAGCATGTGGACCTGCTGATACGTCACGTAGAGTCTGCCTCCCTCCTCCACCACTAGGGGGTCCCGGCTACCCACTACACCCATAGAGTATAGTATTTTGCGTATCACGGTGAGCGGTGGTCTGCTGGCCCATTTGAACCCCCAGACCCTAACCCTCTTCTGTGTATGCAGCTCCTCCAGGAAGCCGGGCTCGCCTGACGCCTTTTCCACTATTCTGGCCACCTGGGGCAGCTTCTCCAAGTAGAGGGAGTAGAGGTGTGTGTCGGCTGGCTCGCCCATGCAAATGTAGCTAAGTATGGGCGCCACACCCTCGGTGTCGAGGAGGACCTCTAGAACAAGCGCCGCCTCCCTGAGGTCCCACAGGGTGTTTTCGCCGGTGCCTTTCAAGTAGTAGGACTCCCCGGCCACCAGGTTTTTGAGCTCGCCGCTCCTCCTGGTATACCTGTTCTTCATTAAGCCCACCAGAAGCTCGAAGAGTTTAGCCATGTTCTCAGGGGTGTTAAAGTAGTCGTAGGTGGCGTCGGGCGGTATGCCCTTCTCCTCTAGCACCCTCTCAGCCTCCTCCACCCTGCCGGAGACGCCGGGCACGTAGGGGAGCAGCGAGAGGCTCAGTGCGCGCTTTACAGTCTCCCTGGGAAGCCTGGGGAGGAAGAAGACAGGCTTAAGCGAATACACCAGGTTGTCCTTAGCCAGCTCCTCGGCCACCTTCTTCTCCAGACCTGTCAGGCTCCTCTGTTCTCCGGAGTCCAGGCCCAGCGAGTAGGCCGCTATTATTGCCGAGTACTTGGAGCGCGGATACCGCCTAGACGTGAGGGGGTGGGAGAATACCTGGGCCATGAGGGCTGTGGTAGAGGCGTTCTTTAACACAACCTTCCTGCTTCCCGGGATCCTCTTAACCTCCTTTGAGCCCACGTATAGGTAGGGTGCTTCGCCAAGCTCGGCATCCCCTGCCACGGGGAGCCCCACGAGTATCGTGGGCTCGCCCCGCCCCAGCTCCCGGAGCCTGTGCTCGGGCCTGACTATGGTTCTAAGCCCTCCCGCCTCCAGAAAGTAGAGTACTATGCCAGCCGCGAGGGCCGCGTCGAGTGTGGGTGCGAATCTTATCCTCACGTGGGTTTTACTCCTTATCGCCGTGTTTAGGAGCTCTGACACCCTGTCCTGCGCGTCAGGCACTAGGGCTGTCCCATCTATGAAGCCGCTAAGCATAACTGCGCTTCCTCAGGGTTAAAATGCCGGGTACAGTATAAAAGGGGTTTCCGGCCTGAGAGGCTAGAGCTTGGCGAGGAGCTTAGCCTTCTCCGGATCGTACTTCCAGTCAGGCGGCAGCTTGCCAACCCTCTTATAGTACTTGACCAGCCTCCTAATCTTGGACTCTAGGTCTATGAGACCCTTCTTGGCGTGGAGATCCTTGGGGTGCTCCTCTAGATGCCTCCTCAGGTTGACGGCCTTCTTGATCAGCTGGAACAGGTCCTCAGGTATCTCGGGCGCCAATCCGTGTTCCTCGAGGACCTTGGTTATCTTCTTGCCTATCACGTGTTTGGCCAGCGGTATGCCGTACTGGTCGCGGAGAATTATCCCTATCATGGAGGCAGTGTAGCCCTTCTTCGCCAGCTCCACTATGAGCATCTCGACCTCTTCAGGGCTCAGCCTGACCCACTTGGGCGGCCCGATTCTTACGGGCCTCGTGGAGTGCGACTGCCCCTTCTCCCTACGCTTGTTCATACTGCACCAACCCCTTCGTCTCTGGGTCCCACTCGCATTCGGGGTTTGTTAAAGCTGGGCTCTTTTAATTTTTCTGCTCCGCAGCCACTCGCCCAGCATGCGGAGGGCACGGGCCCTGTGGGAGTACCTGTTCTTCTCCTCCAACCCCATCTCGGCGAAGGTCCTCTCGTCGCCCCGGGGCACGAAGATTGGGTCGAAACCGAAGCCCTCCCCGCCCCGGGGCTCCCGGGCTATAATGCCGCGGACCCTTGCCACGAAGACCTCCTCATACGGCGGTATCACTGCTGCCACTGCTGATTCAAAGTAAGCGTCCCTACGCTTCACACCCTCAAGTAGCTTGAGTATCCCTCTGCACCCTAGAGTCTTGTACACGTAGCTGGAGTAGGGGCCTGGGAACCCGTTTAGGGCCTCGATGTAGAGACCTGCATCCTCTACTATGAGGGGCTCTCCCAGCTCCAGGTATGCGGCCCGCGCGGCGGTAAGCGCTATCTCTGCAAGGGAGCTGCTCTGGATCTCTAGCTTCGGAACTCGGGTCAGCTGGACCAGCTCCACGCCGTATTCGGCTAGGACCCTGCTGGCCTCCTCGTACTTGTGCCTGTTCCCCGTGGCGAAGTAGAGCTTCAACCCCCCCTCATCCTCCGCTCCTCTATATACCTACCTCGCATCCTGATCTCCCTAACCTTGTCGGACACTCTCCCCGCCTCCTGGGGCCCGGCCTCCTCCGCATAACCCTCCAAGAACTCCAGGTACAGCTTCCCGGCCAGGCTAGGATGGGTGCTCTCAAGGGCCCTCAGCAAGACGTGGACGTCGACCCCGCGGTCCTCCAATCTCTCGGACTTGTAGGCCAGGCCGAAGTCTATCAGGACAAGCCGTGGACCCGCATCTATCACGTTAGAGGTCGTGAGGTCCCCGTGGACTATTCCGGCTGCGTGGAGCTTGGCCACCATCCGGCCGAAGATCCTCATCTTCCTCATAGACTCCTCGGAGGGCTCGACGCCAATCTCGTCCCTGAGGAGCCTCCCCTCCACGTACTCTATTACTAGGAGGGCCTCGTCAGGATCAACCAAGAGGACTGCCGGAGCGTTGACGCCTGCAAGCCTCGCATCCACCATTATCCGTGCCTCCCGGAGTGTCCTGGCAGCCCTTATCCTGCTGTCCAGCACGGGGTGTCGATAGGCCTTCGGCCTTCTCCACTTGAACACAGCTCTTATCCCGGCGAACCAGCCCAGATAGAGGTCCGCCTCGGCGCCGCGCCCCACTAGTTGAAGATCTTGTAGTACCATGGAACCTCCACCTCCTCGGGCCTCCACCTCTGCCTCACCACTGCGGAGCCGGGGTCTATGGTTATCCCCGAGTTAAGGGCCAAAAGTCCCGTCCATGCGATCATGGCGCCGTTGTCCGAGTCGTACTCTAGCGGCGTTAGGCCTACGCGTGCATCGTGATGCTCAGCCATTATGCTGACCTTCCTGCGCAACGGGGGACTTGCGGCTACACCGCCCGTCAACAAGACCTCCCGCCTCCTCGTGTGGGCCAGCCCTCTCTCGGCGGCCTCCACCACCATGCTATAAGCTATCTCCCGTAGAGTGAGGCACACGTCGGCCAGCCTGGCACCCCTCCGGTAGGCCCGCAGCGCTGCTGTTAGGAGGCCGGAGAAGGAGACGTCCTGCCCCTTCACCGTGTAGGGGAGGTCCAGGATCTCGCGCCCCTCCTCGGCGCACCTGTCGACCTGGTGGAGTCCCCCCACAACGTAGGGGGGCGCTATGCCCACCTCCCTGGCGAAGACGTCCAGCAGGTTGCCGAGACTTATATCGAGGGTCTCGCCGAAAACCCTGTAACGGCCCTCGCTGTAGGCTATTATCATCGTGTTGCCGCCAGACACATAAAGTATTATGGGATCCCGGAGCCCCGTGGTGAGCCTACCTATCTCTAGATGAGCTATTACGTGGTTGACCGGGACAAGAGGCTTATCATAGTATATGGCCAGGGCCCTAGCGATCGTCGCCCCCACTCTGAGGCAGGGACCCAGGCCCGGGCCCAGCGCGACGGCCACGGCGTCCATGTCGTGAATGGAGAGGCCTGCCTCTGTCAGCGCCTCCCTGAGAACCCTGGGAGCCTGGCTAGCCATAAATCTGGAAGCCTCCCTCGGGTGGATGCCTCCCTTGGGAGGCGTGTAGCGGGCGTAGGTGTTGGATAGAATGTAAGGGGGTTTATTGGAGACTATCCCAACGCCAAAAGTGTGTGCAGTTGACTCTATCCCCAGCACGTACTGTTCATCTTCTCGCCTTACCGATAAACTCTGTATACCCGCACTTGCCACAGTGCCACCGCTCGACCGGCTTCTTGTGGTGGGCCATTATACTACCACATCTTGGGCATTTCTTGTTTTTCAACCTTATCTTGCCGGTCTCGTAGTCGTACTCGTAGAGCTTGTGCACGTGGGCCATGCCTATCCACCTCAGTCGGGCTGGTTCCTCTCGATAATGTACTCGGGCTCGAAGAGCCTGGCCCTTTCGGGCGTGTCGTATATGTTGACCTCAGCCCTTGTCCTCCCTATACCGTAGTTGGTCACCATCTTCCTCACATATACCCTCTCAATGTCGACACCGTAGGCCTTGGCCACCGCCTCCCTCAACGCGTACCTCCTGGGCGTGCCCTTGCCCACATGATGTATTATTATGACGAGCTCCCTCCGCTTAATCAGTGGGTTGTAGCGGTCCTGCACCACGTCGGCGGAGTAGCCCTCCTCCAACGCTATTTTCGGCTTCTGGACCCCGGTCGACACTTGTACCGCCACCCTCCGCATAGTGGAGAATTGAAGGTTATAAAGATACAGTTGCCTAGACGGGATAGGGCTTCATTCGGGCCAAGTAGTTCTGAAGGAAGGATTTGAGATATCTGTCAACAGGCATAAGCACAACTCCCTCGCCAGGCTGTCCATAGGCAACGATGCTCCCTTCGGGCGCTCCTATAGCCAGGGGTATTGCGAGCAGATCCTCCTCTCCCTCAACGCGCACTGCGACACCATCCTCCCCGGCCAGCTCCATGAGAGACTCCTGGGCGTCATGCTCTATGCTTCCAGCCCGGTTCTCCACCTCCACCAGCTCCCTGCCAGCCAGGGCTTCGTCCAGGCCTCTCCCGTAGGGGTGCCTCTCGGTCTTCCCATCGAGAACCACTAGAGAGGGGTTAGCCCCGGCCTCCAGGAGTGTGTGGGAAACCATGTCGCCGACCGCTACGACTCTCCTGCCAGCCAGCAGTCTCCTGCCCGGGGTGCCGGTGAAGAGGATGCCGTGGGGCTCGGCCAGCTCCTCCCGCTGCCACTCCACGGCCTCTAGCCTGACCATGGACTGACTACCTCACCTTGATGGCATACTTGCCGGGCTTGGTTATCCCCAGGATCTTGGCAACCTCGCTCTTCTCCACATCTATGATTACCACCATTCCCTCCCACTCCTCGGTGAAGTCTTTAGAGTCGCATACCGGGCACTGCGTCACATCGCGAGGCACAAGGGCTTTACACTTCCTGCACGCCTTGAAGGGCTTAGAGGGGCGCCTGGCCACGGCTAGCCACCACCCTTCTGCCTCTCAAGCTGCCTCTTTATCCACTCGATCTTGCCAAGATAGGGCTGCTTCATAGTGAGGCTTACCCTCACGATGTTGGTTGATGGCTTCACGCTTATCGCGGCTGTCCTGGCCCTCACCACGTCGCCCTTCTCTATGAGTAGGCCGGTCTCCTTGCCGCGGAGGGCCTCCCTAGAGGAGTCGTATTCGAGGTAGTCATCAAGGATCTGGGACTTATGTATCAGGCCGTCTATGGGGCCGATCCTGACGAAGATGCCGAAGTCCTTGACGCTCACCACCTGGCCCTCGACAACCTCGTTTCTCACAGGGACATATGCTAGTATGGTGTATTCCACCCTGTGATACGTGGCGCCGTCGCGCGGCAATATGATTCCCAGCTCCTCGACGTTGACGTCGGTTACGCTGAGTATTATGCCGAGGTCGGGGTCTATGTAACCCTCATACTCGCTCCGCAGTATCTGGGTTGCCACCTCGTTGAGCGGCTTGCCGAAGTCCTGTGGAGGTATCCTCACCATACCCTTAACCCTGTAGAGCCTGAACAAGGCCTCACCCTCGCACACTTAATCGCGACACGCCAGCCCTGGATTGGTTTCATGCACTTATAACGGTAGCGTTTAAAAAACTGGCATGTCCCCGCCTAGCTCGACTCTTCTCTCGCTTTCCCGGTAGTAGGCATCCAGTACACCCATCCTGCGAAGCTTGCGTCGCAACTCCCGATCGCTTGTGGCAACTATGTAGCCGTTCTCTCGGGCGAACCTGGCTATGGCGTCGTCCACCCCCTCCCCGGGGAGCTTATCTACATTTACCACTTCCAAGCCTAGGCGCTGGATCACGGAGAGGGCGAAGCGTGCTGCTCTCCTCTCCTTGGGTGTCCCTTTCTCGGAGATCTTCTCCAGCTCCTCCACCACCAGGCTGGGGACCAAGTAGCGGGGCTTAGTCTCTAGAGCCTCCTCCAGGGTGCCCAGCACATCTACCCCGCTGTGAAGCAGCATGAGCATGTTGGTGTCTAGCACCACCACTGGCTTCCTCAGTCTGCCACCACTCCCCATCCTATGAGCCTCCATCTGCCGAGGACCTGCCTGCTGATGGCCACCCTGGCGCCCTTCCAGGCGACGACCGGCCTCTTGAGAACTACCTCCATGGTGTCCTTGGTGACACTAGTGGTTATGCCCAGGGTTATAGCAGTGCCGACCGTTATCATCAGAGGCTCCCTGGCGCGTAGTGGCTCTACCTTTACCAGCTCGGTTGTCCCCACAACCCTTTCGAGCAGCTTGTACTCGATCCTAATAGTATTATAGGTGGGCGGCAGGCGGCCCGGCAGGCCGACGACGTTTCCGACAAGGTTATCGGCCTTGGTTATGGAGGGGTCCAGCTTTGTGCCTATGGCTACGAGGCCTCCGGGGTATGCCTCGTCGACCTCGTGCTCGCCAAACCTGAGGGACGTTATCTCGGTGTACAAGGGCACGTACTCGACCCTGCCGCCGGGCTTGGCTACCCTGACGCCGGGCCTTATCTCTATCTCGTCGCCGACCCTCAGCCTGCCCTGGCTTATGCTGCCCCCTATTACGCCTCCCCGTAGCTTGTCAGGCGGCGTGCCCGGCTTGTTCACGTCGAAGCTTCTGGCGATGAACATGAGGGGGTCCTTGGAGGGGTCCCTCTCCGGTACTGGTATCAGTTTGTCTATGGCTGCGAGGAGCACGTCTATGTTGACCTTGTGGAGGGCGCTGACAGGTATTATTGGTGCCTCCTCGGCCCAGGTTCCCTTGAGAAACTCCCTTATCTGCTCATAGTTCTTCCTAGCCTCCTCCGGACTGACAACGTCTACCTTGTTCTGCACAACTATCAGGTTCCTGACCCCGATGATGTCGAGGGCCACGAAGTGCTCCCTGGTCTGCGGCTGAGGGCAGGGTTCGTTGGCCGCTATGACCAAGATGGCGCCGTCCATCAGGGCGGCGCCCGAGAGCATGGTGGCCATGAGGACCTCGTGGCCGGGGGCGTCTACGAAGGACACCCTCTTGACCAGCCGGGGCTCCGAGCCCTCGGGGCAGGCGGGGCACTCGGGCCTGCTGGTGTAGGCCTCGGGCTCGGGGCAGTTGGTGCACTTGTATATGTCGCCCTCGGCGTAGCCGAGCTTGATTGTCATGCCCCTCTTAAGCTCCTCCGAGTGGCGCGCCGTCCACACGCCCGTTATGGCCTCGACCAGTGTTGTCTTGCCGTGATCAACGTGGCCAACAACGCCGATGTTCACCTCTGGCTGCCTGAACTTCTCCGCCAACGCTTCTAAGCACCCCCTCAAACCTAGTTTTAGGGAGGTATTAAATGTGTGTAGGGCCCTGGAAGGGCTTGCGGCAGAGAAACTGCCCCGGCTACTCGTAAACAATCATGGTGTTTATCTGGACTATGTCCATGGTTATGGTGTTGCCTCTAACCATCTTCCTGCGCCGCTCTCCCTTCTCCCTGGGGTGGAAGCCGGGAGGCCCGGACAGGAGTATCCTCTTCTTGGCGCCCCCCATAACGTCAGGCCTCATTGGGAATCCGCTGTTGTCCGTGCCACCCCTGATTTTGAGCTTGAACCCGGGGAGACCAACGACGCCGCCGTCGATCACGTCGCCTATCTTGAGCCCTATGAACCTGGATGCCTCGGGGTCCGTGACTACGACTGTCCAGGCTTTGGCTCTAAAAGCCTCTGCCTCCGCCTCCTCTTCCTCCACTTTCTCCAGGAGGGGCTCCATGGGAACCCAGACCTCGCCTTCGGGCACATTGGCGTCCTCTACAACCCTGAATGTCATGTTGATCTTCTTGTCCTCCTTCCTGAACCTGAGCGTGAGAGTCTTGACCTCTTTCAGCCCCAGCTTCTCAGCCAATGCCGGGTTAACCTTGGCGATGGGAAGTTTCTTCCTCTCCTTCTCCTCCTTGCTGAGCTCCATGTCCTCCTTACCAACCACCTTAACCTTCACCACGGGGGCGTTGCCAGCCCTGGGATCCGACACCACGACCCTGAACTCGGGCATACCTCACCACATCCTCCTAGCCGTTCTCCCTGACACCAATTGATGGAGGGTATATAAAGATTACAAGACTAGTGCCCGGAACCCGGCAACTTATAACCCACCACTCTAACACCTGAGCCTAGAGGTGGTGAGGATGGCGGAGCAGCGAAGCGCCAGGCTCAGGCAACCCATAGTAGTGGTCCTGGGACACGTTGATCACGGCAAGACGACGCTGCTGGACAAGATTAGGGGCACGGCTGTGGCCAGCAGAGAGCCGGGCGCCATAACCCAGCACGTGGGCGCCAGCATAGTCCCGTCCCACGTGATCGAGAAGATAGCCGAGCCCCTCAAGAAGCTGATACCCATCAAGCTGAAGATCCCAGGCCTGCTCTTCATAGACACGCCGGGCCACGAGATGTTCTCCAACCTGAGGAGGAGGGGCGGGAGCGTAGCCGACTTCGCCATCCTCGTGGTCGACATCAACGAGGGCTTCCAGAACCAGACCTTCGAGGCGGTCGAGATCCTGAAGCAGAGGAGGGTGCCCTTCCTGGTGGCGGCGAACAAGATCGACAAGATCCCTGGGTGGAGGCCCCAGCCGGGCCAGCCATTCGTATTCTCGGCCAGGAGCCAGAGGCCTGATGCCCTGCAGAGGCTCGACGACCTAATATACAAGCTCATGGGCCAGCTGGGCCAGGCGGGCTTCGCCTCCGACAGGTTCGACCGGGTGAGGGACTTCACCCGCACCGTGGCCATAGTCCCGGTGTCGGCCAAGACGGGCGAGGGGATACCAGAGCTCCTCGCCGTCCTGGCGGGCCTGACCCAACAGTACCTGGCCAAGAGACTCATGTACGCCGAGGGGCCAGCCAGGGGCGTCGTGCTCGAGGTTAAGGAGGAGACCGGGCTGGGCACCACGATAGACGTGATCATCTACGACGGGATCCTGAGGCGCAACGACACTATAGTCGTGGGCGGCCTGGAGGAGCCCATAGTCACAAGGATAAGAGCCCTCCTCATGCCCAAGCCCCTCCAGGAGATAAGGTCGCCGGAGGACAGGTTCATCCAGGTCGACGAGGTCGTCGCGGCGGCGGGTGTCAAGATAGCTGCGCCTGGCCTCGACAAGGCCGTCGCCGGGGCACCCATCATGGCAGTAGAGGATCCATCCAGGCTGGACGAGGTCAAGGAGAAGGTGATGGAGGAGGTACGCAGCATAAGGATAAGCACTGACGAGACAGGCCTGGTTGTGAAGGCCGACACGCTGGGAACCCTGGAGGCCCTGGTGGAAACCCTCAAGTCGCGAGGTGTCCCCGTGAGGGTCGCTGACGTGGGCAACGTTTCGAAGAGGGATGTGATCGAGGCTGCGGTAACGGCCAAGAGGGACAGGTATCTGGGGGTGATCCTCGCCTTCAACGTCAAGGTCCTCAAGGATGCTGAGGAACTCGCCGCGACAGAGGGGGTACCCATATTCACCCACAACGTGATCTACAGGCTCCTCGAGGAATACGAGGAGTGGGTTAGGAGGGAGCGCGAGAGGGAGAAGATGAGGCAGCTGGCCGCACTGGTGAGGCCCGGCAAGATCAGGATACTGCCCGGCTACGTGTTCAGGAGGAGCGACCCTATAATAGTGGGGATAGAGGTTCTGGGCGGCATAATAAGGCCCGGATACCCACTCATGAGGAAGGACGGCAAGAGGATAGGCGAAATCATGCAGATCAGGGACCGGGACAAGGTGCTCCAGGAGGCCAGGGCGGGCCAGGAGGTGGCCATCTCAATAAGGGGCAAGGCCATGGTGGGCCGCCACATCGATGAGGGGGACATCCTCTACACCGACATACCCTCCGACCACGCCAGCAAGCTCCTCACCAAGTTCGCAGGGGACATAAGCGACGACGAGAAGATTGTGCTCAAAGAGATCATCGAGATAAAGAGGAAACAGAACCCCCTCTACGGCTACTGAGACCAGCGGGCATAGGAGGACTTGTTAAAAGAATATCTTATGCTCCCTTTCAAAGCTCTCAGGGGAGTCAGACGCGTGGACTATGTTCTCCTGTATGGATAGGGCGAAGTCTCCCCTGATCGTACCCGGAGGAGCCTTCCTCCCATCAGTGGGCCCGATAAGGGTCCTCACCACGGAGATGGCGCTCTCGCCCTCCACTATCATGACAACCACAGGCCCCGACGTGACGAACTCCACAAGGTCGTTGAAGAACGGCTTATCCCTGTGCACCGAGTACAGCTCCTCGGCCTGCTCCCTCGTCATGTGCAACATCTTTAGGGCCACTATCTTGAGGCCCTTCCTCTCAAACCTGGATATAACCTCGCCTATGAGGCCCCTCCGGACGCCGTCCGGCTTTATCATGACGAAGGTCCTCTCAACCGCCACGTCCAAGCACCGCCACCCGGTTCCCCATGTCTGGATAAAATAGTTAACCCACTCCACCGTGACCCTGCCGGAACCCTGCCCCACTGTTCTCAGCGCTGGCTTAGATCATGAGCTCATGATCCTGTAGGAGAAGGGCATGAATAATTAGAGGAAGGCGTCTGGTACCGAAAATCCTGGTGGGTTCGCCTCACTTTCTGAGCGGCGTGTAGTGCTTGGTCCACTTCAGCTTCCTGGGGTCTCTGCGTAGCTTCACCGCATTCTTGAAGCATTTGCTGGAGCAGTACCAGTGGATGGAGCCGTCCAGCTTGACGTACATGAGCCCCGTGCCGGGCTCTATCTCCTTGCCGCAGAACTCACAGACGTGTATCCTGGGCATTGCCGTCACCCTTCCCTCTCTGCTCCGGCGAGATGTATGGTTCAAGGTTTTTAAATATCACCGTCCCTCAGGACTGCCCGGTGCTTCTATGGTAAGATTTATAGATTCCACGGCTCTATCCTGGCAAGGGTTGAAGGGTATGAGCAAGGAGGGGAAGGAGTTCAACGTCGTCGAGGAGATAGGGTTCCCAGCCGAGGTAATACAGATCATCGGTAGGACCGGCGTGACCGGCGAGATTATCCAGGTGAGGGTGAGGGTCCTGGAAGGCAGGGATAAAGGCAGGATCATCACGAGGAACATCAAGGGCCCGGTCAGGATCGGCGACATCGTGATTCTCAGGGAGACCGAGAGGGAGGCCAGGAAGCTCTCCAGGAGAAGGTGAGCCTACATAGGCTTTTCGCCCCATTCCCGCTGGAGAGCTGTTCTCAACCATTTCAGCCCTTATACAGCCTAGCCTGGGCGGTTTCAAGGCTAGGAGTTTTGGAGTTGGAGAAAAGAGTTGTTTTGGTTCGCGGGTACCCCTGAGCCCGTGCCGGGCTAGGCGCTCTTGGTCTTGAGCTCGTTGACCTTGGCAACTATTTCCTCGACCAGGGTGCGAGCCTCTCCGGGGTCCAGGATGGCGGCGCTGGCGGCCGCGACCTCTATCCCGGCTGCCTCGCCGAGCTTCTTCTTGCTGGGCACGTAGACGTAGGGTATCTTCTTCTCCTCGCAGAGCAGGGGCAGGTGGGCCACTATCTCGGGCGGGTCCACATCCTCGGCGATCAGCACCAGCTTCGCCAGGCCCCTCTCAACGGCCTTGGTGGTCTCGTTGGTGCCCTTCTTTATCTTGCCCGTCTCCCTGGCCTTCTGCAGGGCCTCGTAGGCCTTCTGGGCCAGCTCTTCGGGTACCTCGAACTTCACATAGAAGGGTTTGCTCATGTTCATCCTCCTCCCACTAGGGTCGTCGCAACAAACCCTTAACCCCACGGCTATATATAGTTTTAGTGAAGGGCCAGCCTAAGCCTAGCCGCCATTCCCCGCAGGCTTTCCGACCGGTGCGATCTGGTAAGTGGTCGTGAACGTGTAGGGGGTCAGGTAGACCCGAACCTTGGCTCTGCCGTCGATGCAGGAGTCCAGTATCTCGGCTAAGTGGCTGAGACTGATGTTCCGCTCAGAGGCTTCGCCGGGGTTCACCCCCACCAGTATGTGGCCAATGACGTCCACCGTTATCCATGAAACCACACCGCCCAGACCCTCCCGCTCCACCGTGTCGCCCAGGGCGTCGGCCAGCCTATGGGCGTCGTCTAGGGATAAGCCTGGCTGCAGCTCCAGATATACTACGACTATTTCCCTGGCATCGAAGCCTGAGTCCCGGAACGCCTCGTATACGAGGTTGCCCACGTCTCTGGGCTCCGGAAAAGCGTCGTTCTCGACGCGGAAAACCCAGATGGCGACGCTGTGTCCTCCCACTCTAACGGTGTCTATGCTGAGGCCCAACTGTTTGAGGCTCTCGTTGAGCCTGTGGATCGCATCGGCATACCTGGATGTATAGATGATGCGGCCAGCCGCGACCTGTACCGTGTCGTTGATCTCTTCGAGGACCCTGGAGTAGCTGTGGTCAGGGGTGCCCGGCATATACATGGGTGCCGATGGGACGTCTAGGTAGAAGTAGATGTCTCCGTAGGTCATGTCAGGTTTCTCTGTGAGGTTCTCGCTGCTGATCACGTGAAGATGATATGGGTTTCCGCCCAGAACTCTGGGCTCGCCGGCTGGTGCAGGCTCCGAGGGGCTGAGCCTCGGCGAGGCGGCGAGCAGCGCCAGTAGGGCCAGCACAACTCCTACGGTGAGGGTGGTCTTGTAGGGGCTGGGGGCCACCAGGGTCTACCACAGTGGATCTACGGATGAACCGTATTATATTTTTTTAGAAAGGCTGGCCGGGCCTACTTGTGGGTGAAGTAGGCTTCAACCGCCTCGCCGGAGACCGCTCGTATCTTGACGAAGCCGTAGCGGAACAGCTGGAGCTGGGCTCCGGGCTCCAGTCTGGCTATGTGGCTCTCGGCCAGGCCCTGGTCCTCGAGTAGGCTGAGGCCTTCGGGCCTCTTCACGGTCATCCTCACGGCCGAGCCCTCCGGCACCCACTGGATTATAGGTGCCCCTGCCTTCCTGGCCTCCTCCAGGCTCTTGCCGGTGTAGATCAGCTTGTCGCCGCTGAGCTTGAAGTTGGCTAGGTCCATGAGTCTGATGAGCCTGCCCTGGTATTTCTCGGCGTCGGGGCCGGCCAGGTAGATCTTCTCGCTGGGCCTCACCTCTATCCTCCTGCAGCCCTTCTCGGGCTTTGAGGGGTGGTAGGGTATGCATGCCTCCAGGCTCTCCTCTACACTCTCCAGTCTCACGGCTTTGGGGCTGGGGACGAACATGTACCTGTCGGCCTGCTCGTCGAGGAGCTTCCTGTTGGTTGCTGCGAGGTTGTCGAAGCTTATCGCTGCGTCAGTATGTTTCACGCCCACGTGTAGGATGGTCCTCCGCACGGCTTCGGGGAGGAAACCCCTGGTCCTCAGTGCTGCGAGGGTTCCGAACCTGGGGTCTCCGAGACCCTCGTACTCGCCTGGGTGCTGTTCCAGTAGCTCCCTTATCTTGGACTTGCTCATCATGAATCCTTCCAGCTTGAGGCGCCCGAAGTGCACTGTTTCGGGGTAGCTCCACCCCATGTGCTTGTATAGGAAGCCCTGCTTCACAGTATTGACGGCGTGCTCCTTGCCCCTCAGGATGTGGGTCACGCCCATGAGGTGGTCGTCGGTCCCAGCGGCGAAGTTGTAGGTGGGCCAGACTAGGTACCTGTCGCCGGTGAGGGGGTGCGGGGTCTTGGATGTGTCTATGATCCTGAAGGCCACCCAGTCCCTCACCGAGGGATCGGGGTGGTTGAGGTCCGTCTTGACCCTGAGCACGGCCTCGCCCTCGACGTAGTGGCCTGAGAGCATCTTGTCCCACTCTTCCAGCTGGTCCTCCACGCCCCGGTCCCTGTGAGGACAGGCCTTGCCCTGGAGCCTCAGCTGGGCAAACTCCTTGGGGTCGCAGATGTCGACGTAGGCTCCTCCCCTCTCTATGAGCTGCCTGGCGATGTCGTAGTATATCTCCATCCTGGAGGACTGGACGTACTCCCGGTCCCACTCCACGCCGAGCCAGGCTAGGTCCTCTTTTATCAGCTTGTAGGCCTCGGGGAGGGGCCTCTTGGTCCTGGGGTCCGTGTCCTCGAACCTGAGGATCATCTCGCCGCCGTACATCCTGGCGTACTCGTGGCAGAGCACCGCCGGCCTCGCGTTGCCCAGGTGCAGGACGAAGTCGGGGTTGGGGGCGAACCTGGTCACAATCTTCTTATACTTCTCGGCGTTGGGGAGAGGGGGCAGCTTCTTCTCCTCCTCGACCCGCCTCTTCTCCTCCAGGGCTCCGGGCCACTCCTCCTCCAACAGCCTCCTCTGCTCATCGAGGCCCAGCTTGTTGACCTCCGCGACCACCTGGGCCACTATCCTGGCAACCTCCCTGGCGTGGGGCCTGAGCTCCGGCGCCTCGGCGAGAACCTTGCCTACCACGGGGCCTGGGCTCGCCTTGCCCCCATGCTTGATCGCGTTGATCAGGGCGTGCTTCCTGGCCAGCCGCTTAGCCTTCTCCGCAAACCCGTTTCCGCTCGACATCCCCCTCACCCGCGACCACCAGTATGTACTTCTCAGGGACGTACTCGGGGTTCCATGCTATATATACCAGCACCCCCGGCATGGGGGTCTTAACCACCCTGGTCTCGTTCTTCGCGGTGACCACGTAGGCCACCTTCTCCCACTTCTCCACCTTGTCACCCTCCCGGGGGAAGATGTGGACCAGCGTGCCGGCCGCCTCTATGAGTCCCACCTGCACCCCGGGGCCCAGGATAAGGGCCTCTCCCTGGGCTGGGAGGAGTGTGGCGAACCTCTTCCTTATCCTGGCCTCCTCAAGGTCGATGATCTCGTAGAAGCCCTGCTCGTAGGGTATCTCGACCAGGTCGCCGGGCCCCGGCTCGCCCTTCCGGACCTCGACGCACTCGCCCCTGTCGTGGAGATTGGCGGGTCCCCGGGTGCCGGTCTCCGGGTTCTCGACGAACAGCCGGGGGAACCTGTAGTCGTTCTCACCCACTTCAGTATTCCCTCCTAACTATGAAGTCGGCTAGCTCCACTAGTATCTCCTTCGCCTCCTCGTCCCGCGCGTCTACCCTGGAGAGGCTTTTCTTGGCCTCGTCCACGAGCTTCTTGGCCCTCTCCATCGCGTGGTCCAGCGCCCCGGCCTCACGTATAAGCTCGGCAGCCCTCCTGTACTCCTCCTGGGACGCGTTGGGATTACCCACTACTCTCTTCAGGAACTCCCTGCCCTCGTCGTCGAGGTGCTGCATAGCGTAGATTATGAGAAGGGTCTTCTTCCCCTCCCTAAGATCGCTGTACACCGGCTTGCCCAGCTTCTCCCCGGACCCGTAGATGCCCAGTATGTCGTCCCTTATCTGGAACGCTACGCCTACCCTCCAGCCGTACTCGCCCAAGGCCTCGACCTCCTCGGAGCTGGCGCCTCCGGAGAGGCCGCCGACCCGCGCCGAGGCCTCTATGAGTGCGCCGGTCTTCCTGTATATCATGTCCATGTACTCGTCCACGGTGACGTCCCACCGCTCCTCGAACATCATGTCGAGGGCCTGGCCCTCAGCCACAGTGGACGCCGCCTTGGCTAGGACCCTCATCGCTTCAACCACGCGGCCGGGCTCGATGCCCCTCTCCAGGAGTCGGGAGGCCGACTCGAAGGCCTTGGCGAAGAGCAGGTCGCCTGCAGTTATTGCCATGGGCTCCCCCCACACCCGGTGGACCGTGGGGACGCCGCGCCGGTAGTCGTCGCGATCCATGATGTCGTCGTGGATTAGTGTGAAGACGTGGATGAGCTCTAGGGCTGCTGCGGCGGGAAGGGCGTCCTCCTCGGAGCCTCCCACAAGCCTCGAGGAGAGGAGGGCCAGCGCGGGTCTAACCCTCTTGCCGCCCGCCCTTATCAGGTGGAGGGAGGCCTCGTAGAGTTCCTTGGGTGTGCCCGTCACGAAGCTGTAGATGTACTCATCGACGCGGCGGGCAGCGTGCTTAAGGTAGTCTGAGAGCCCCATTTAATCATCACCCCTCAGTAGTAATGACCGGTGAAACCTTGACACGGTGGCACTAAATATCTTACCGTTTACCGGGTTCACCGGGCAGCCAGGTAGCTCTCCGGCTCCAGACCCCGGAGCACCATCCATTCCCTGAGCCTTCCCCTGACAAGTATCCGGGATCTCCTGAGGCATCCGTAGTCGCCGCACCCTGCCAGAAAAGCCGCAGTCCTGAGCTCCGCGACATAGGTGTCCAGTAGCAGGCGGAGGCCCTCCATGCCGCCCTCCACCACGGCCTGCAGAGCTGGCCTGGCGAAGCCAGCCACGTCGGCGCCCAGCGCTATGGCCTTGGCGGCGTCGAGGCCGGACCTTATGCCGCCGCTCCCCACTATGGTTGAGTCGGGCGCAGTGCTCCTCACCTCCACTATGGAGGCGGCTGTGGGTATGCCCCAGGAGAGGAACTCCCCGGCTGCCCTGCTGTGCACCTTGAGGCCCCTCTTGGCTGCCCTGTACATCTCGACGGCCACCCAGCTAGTGCCGCCCGCGCCAGCGGTGTCGAATAGCTTTATGCCGCACTCGTAGAGCGGCCTGACCACCTCGGCGGAAAGCCCGGCGCCCGTCTCCTTGACCATTATGGGGACGTCGACCTGCTCGGCCAGGCTGCATATCCTGTCTATGAGGCCTGAGAACTCTGTGTCACCCTCAGGCTGGAAGGCCTCCTGGGCCGGGTTCAGATGGAGGGCTATGGCGTCGGCCTCGATCATCTCGACGGCCTTAAGGACTTCCCTGACACCGTAGCCCTTGGCCAGTTGCACCGCGCCTAGGTTTGCCACGAGGGGTATGCTGGGAGCCTCCTCTCTGGCAACCCTGAACGTGTACTCGAGGCTGGGGTCCTCTATGGCCGCCCTCTGGCTCCCGACGCCTAGGGCCACCCTAAGCTCCTCGGCCACCCGGGCCAGCGCCCTGTTTATCTCCACAGTGTCTGGGTGCCCACCCGTCATGCCGGTTATCATTAGGGGTGCGGACAGGGTTTTGCCCAGGAACTCCACCTCCAGGTCCACCGAGCCCAGATCCGCCTCCGGGAGGGCCTGATGCACGAACATCACGTCGTCCAGCCAGGTGCTGGCCCATCCTTCCACCTTCTCCCTGAGCACGATCTCTATATGCTCCAGCTTCCTAGCCTTGGTGGGGTTCAACCCTCTCCCTCCGGCTCCACTATGGTGCAGGGGGTCAGCTCCCCCTTCAGCGCCTTGTAGAAGGAGGCTGGCCTTAGCCCGTTAAAAACTGTGACCCTGAGCCCCATCCTCGCTATCCTGACGATGGAGCCCAGCTTGGAGGCCATCTCCCCGGTCACCTCAAACTTTCCCCTCCTTCTGCCAGTCTCGACGCCGAGGAGCTGGGAGGGCGTTGCCCGCTCCACCAACACCGCGCCCGGCTCCGAGGGGTCCCTGTCATATATCCCGTCAACGTCGGTGGCGAAGAGGGCCTCAGAGGCTGGGAGCTTCTCGGCCAGCTGCTCCATCACAGTGTCGCCGCTGATTATCACCGGGGCTCCGCCCGGCGCCGCTATGTCGCCGTACAGTACGGGCACGCCGCCCGCCTCGAGCACGTCCACTACTGGTCCGACCAGTATGCCCTCCGCGGTCCACACCGCGTGGGTAGGGATGAGGACTGCTGGCACGCCCTCTGACTGGAGGAAGTCGGCCACCAGGAGGCCCAGCTCGTTCATGGCCAGCGAGATCTGGGCCAGCGCCTCGGCGTCATAGCCCCCCTTTTCCTCGAGGTGGGTGTGGGCGGTGAAGTGGCCGAAGGAGCCTCCCCCGTGGACCACCACCAGTTTGTCGCGGGTCTCGGACAGGTAGCGGGAGATCTCGGCCGCTATGCCGCGTAGCCTTGCGTACCTCACGTGGAAGGGCCTGGTCTTATCCGATAGTACGCTTCCACCTATTTTCAGCAGTTTTAACCTAGATCCTGAGCCTGGCAAAGCACACACCCCCGATGTCGGGTATTACCTTGGCGTCGCCGGGCGGCGGGCGGACCCCGTAGACGGCATACCAGACCGCGTTCTCGACCCTGGAGGCCCCTTCCAGGCTGGAGGAGTCCCGCCTCCTAAGGGCGTCGGCGAAGGAGAGGGTCGCTAGGCCCGCCAGGTGGGTCAGGGCGTCCCTCAGCTCTTCGGGCTCCTCGAGTGGCTCCCTCACATCAGTGCACCCAAGCACCTCCACCTCCAGGCCCCGGGGCAGAGGGACAGGCTCCTCCCCCCTCCTGTAGGCCACGGGGCCGTCGCCGGCCTGGGCGAGTCTGAGGGCGGCGGCTATATCCACGTACTCGGGGCTGAGTCCCACGGCTCCATCCACTATCGACGAGTACTCCAGCACCTCGTCCTTCCCCAGCTCAACGCCCAGGAGCCTGGCCACGGCCTCTATCACCACGGGGACGGCTGAGCTGTACACCGAGATCTCCGGGTGGGCGGTGGAGAGCCTCACCACCATGCGTAGCTCAAACCCCTCGCCGAGGGCCTCAGCCAGCTTGGCGGCCGCCGTTTCCAGGAGGCGCGCCGAGGGCCCCTCCACCCGGGCCTCGGCCCTCTCCGCTGGACC